>NZ_KV880637.1:1345315-1681644 GCF_001907695.1 Thalassospira sp. TSL5-1 | reverse complement strand
TGATAGGCAACCGATGAATCGGCAAAACGGTCACATAACACCACCTGCCCGCGCGTCAGTGCCGGGCGAATTGTGCGCTCCACATGGTCGCGCCGTGCCGCAAACATCAACAGGGCCTCGGCAACAGCATCCCAACGACCGGAATCCCCGGTAAGCAAAAGGGCGCGGATTTCCTCCGCACCCGGTGATCCGCCTGGTTCACGGGTGACAATGACGTCACAGCCACGATGGCGAAACCATTGCTCCAGAAGGCGGATCTGGGTGGATTTTCCACTGCCCTCACCGCCTTCAAAGCTGATAAAAATTCCGTCCGGGAGGCTCACCCGTTGCTGCCCCCCCAGACAAGATATTTGATCGCTGCACCAATGCGGCCGACCAGGCCAAGGCGTTCAACCCCGGTTTTGGCATAAAGCGGGAAGGATTGTGGATCCTGGTTGGGAATTTCGACTTTCAGGGTCGCAACCTGCTGACCAGCACTAACCGGAGCCGGGATCGGACCTTCATAAACGACAGAAACCTTCATATCCTTGCGATCTTTGCGCGGTATCGTCAGGGTAATATCCTGATCCGTCACCAGATCAACCTTGCCGGAATCTCCCAGCCAGACATCGGCCGTACTGACAACGTCACCTTTTTTAAACAGGTGGTAATTGTCAAACTCGCGGAATCCCCAATCCAGCAACTTCTGGCCCTCGGTGCGGCGTTCACGCATCGAATTAAGGCCCATTACCACCAAAATCAGGCGACGGCCATCACGCTTGGCAGTAGCCGTCAAACCATAACCAGCGGCCTCGGTATGACCTGTTTTCATGCCGTCAACACCAGCACTGGTGCCCAAAAGCGGGTTGCGGTTATGTTGACGAATGCCGTTATAGGTAAAAACAGGTTCGCTATAAAATTTATACAGTTCCGGGAAATCATGGATCGTGCGGTGCGCCAGAGTCGCAAGGTCATGCGCAGTAACCACATGTCCTTCGGCAGGCCAGCCGGTGGCATTTTTAAAGACCGATTTGGTCATGCCAATTTCACGGGCCTTTTCCGTCATCTCATGGGCAAAAGCATCTTCGGTACCGGCGATACCTTCGGCAACAACAATGGCGGCATCATTACCCGACTGCACGATAATACCGTGGATCAAATCATAGATGGAAACATCGGAATTGACCTCGACAAACATCTTCGAGCCGCCTTTTTTCCAGGCATGCTCACTAACGTGAAAGGTATCCTGCAATGTCAGGCTGCCATTCTTGATACGATCAAACAGCATATAGATCGTCATCATTTTGGTCAGCGATGCCGGCTCGGCAAGATCGTCGCCATTCTTGTTTAACAGGACGGTACCGGTATCATAATCAACAAGATACGCCTCGCGTGCGATCGTTTCGATCGACTGAGCATGGCTGACCGAAGCCGCCATCGCTGTTCCCAGAAGCACAGCCCCGGCGAGAAGCCGGCTAAATGTGGCTTTGCACGGAATTGACGGAAGTAAATTCATAACGTCCTTGTCCTGTTGATTTATTTCGTCCCCGGAGGATTGGCCAAAGGCCAACAGGGCCGTCCTATGTCGTAAATCGGGCAAAAATGTGCAAATCTTGCGTTTGCGCCCTTTTTACCCGATCAAATTAGCATCCGGCAGCAGTCATCTCCCCTGCTCCGGCACATTCAACAATCACCCTTGCCCCGGTTTGCCCGGTTGCCAGAACACGGTCAAGCAAAACATCGGCCTCGGGCACAGTCGCCATTGGCCCCAGCCGGACGCGGTAAAATGTCGTTCCCTTAACATCAATGGGTTCGATTTTTGTTGGCGCAAGATTAAAAAGCCGGTTTCGCAGGTTCAGGGCATTATCATAAACCGAAAAGGCACCCGCCTGCACATAAATGGCACTGGGCGGTACGGCGGCAATATTGACTTCCGGGTTGGCCTGTGCGGTTACAGCAACATCATTAGCTGGCGAAACAGGATGATATTTTGCCCGCTTGGTGGTTTGCGGGCTATCGTTAAAATCTTTTGGGGTCGGGTTCCCTTGTGGCGCATCAAGCGAAACCGTCTCTACCGATGCCCGGGGGGCGGCCGTTACCGTACTTTTTTCGGCCGCAGTCACGGTTGTCGGGGTTGCAGATTTGCCTTGCGCGATCAGGGCAGCCTGCTGGCTTTCGGCTTCCAGGACCTCAACCATCACTTTAGCCGTGCCCTGCTTTTCAAACCCCAAAAGCTGGGCAGCCTTGCGTGACATATCGATAATGCGGCTGCGGGCAAAAGGCCCGCGATCATTAACACGCACCTTTAACGAGCGGCCATTTTCAAGATTGGTCACGCGCACAATGCTGGGCAGTGGCAAAGTTCGGTGTGCCGCTGAAACTTCATTCTGGTCAAAAATCTCGCCATTGGCGGTGTATTTGCCATGAAATTTCGGGCCGTACCAGGATGCAATGCCCGTTTCGCGATATTCGTAATCGACGGCCGGGTAATACCATTGCCCGCCAATTTCATAAGGTTTGCCTATTTTATAAGCGCCGATTTGCGTAGGTGCACTTGTTTGGTTTTGTGCGCCTATCCGTTTAACACCATGAACTGCAAGCTGGGTTTCCGCACAGCCCGCCAGCATCACCAACATGGTCGCGATTCCTGTCACCTGACAGCCAAGGCGCCACCACGGGCGAGCCGGACTAAGAGCTGATTTTGGCATCCAGTTTTTCCTCGTCACTCTGGGTCGTTAAAGGCCGATCAACGACCGGCAATCGCATCGGCAAGTGTACCAACAGCAATGGCAAAATAAGTCGACCGGTTCCAGTGCATAATGGTGTTAAAATTGTTGTAGACCATATAGGCAGGACCGTTCCCGTCATTTACCAGCACAATCGCAGCCTGCATATCAGCCTTTGGCAAATCGGCACCATTGGGCATGCGTACGCCCATTTTTTGCCATTCGGCAATGGGTTTACGGATATCGCGGCCTGCCTTGCCGGCATCAAACCCTTTGGGCAGGATTACTTGTCGGCCCCAGCGTTCATCCTCTTTCCAACCGACCGACGACAGGTAATTGGCGGCAGAGGCAAAGACATCCTCTTTCTGAGTCCAAAGATTGATTTTTCCGTCGCCATTGCCATCGGTGGCGTAGGCCATAAAGGTGGACGGCATGAACTGCGCCTGCCCCATTGCACCGGCCCAGGATCCTTCCATGGCATCAGCCGAAATATGCCCGGCATCAATGATCTTTAACGCCTTCATCAATTCACCGCGGAAATATTCAGCCCGGCGCCCTTCAAAGGCCAGGGTTGCCAGCGAATCAATCACCGAAAAGCCGCCCGTATGTCTGCCATATCCGGTTTCAATGCCCCAAAATGCTGCCAGGTAATGGGCTGGCACACCGTATTTTTTGGCGGCAGCTTCCAGAATATCGCGGTTCTCGGCAAATTTCTTGCGGCCCTCATCAATGCGGGACTGCGGCACAACGCGCTGCATATATTGTTCGAATGTCAGCTTAAATTCCGGCTGGCTGCGATCAAGCTCAATCACGCGCGGGATCGGTTGGGTATTGGCAAAGGCGGCATCCAGCGTTTTTTGCGAAATACCATCTTTCAGGGCCTCGGTTTTAAAATCAGCCAGCCAGCTATCAAAGCCTTCCGTCGTAAAGGCGGGCAATGGGGCATCTGCGGGCGCAGCCACAACCGGGCTCGCTGCCAGAAGCGCACCAAGAAGTGTGGCAACAGTTCCGAATGTCCGAATTTTCATGGTAATTGCCCTGTCCTTATATCTCAGAATTAATCGGTTTTGAATTTAACGAACCGTTCTTACGGTGCCGGAAACCACGTCGTTGTCCGCCCGGTCCAATAATAGGCCGTTAGCCCGACAAACTCTTTCAACGCATCTTCCAGCATCTTGATAGAATGTGAGACGTTAATATCTGTTAAATGGCGCTGCGGCCTTGCAATATAATCTACCGGCCAGGCAATGATTGACCAGTCGTAACGCCGAAACACCCCCATTGCCCGGGGCATATGCCGGGCCGATGTCACCAAAATCCAGGTTCCATCAGCTTTTCCCGGCCATTTTTCAGCAATCATCTGGTGGCTATAGGCCGCGTTTTCGGCTGTGTTGCGGGATTTTTCTTCGTAAAAAATATTGTCGCGGTCCAGTTTGCGGCGGTCCAAATCATTGCGCACGGCAATGGCCTCACTAAACTTGCGGGTATTGATTACATTATCGCCGCCCGTAAAAATGACCGGCAGTTTTGGTAATTGCCGCGCCAGGGCCAGCATTTCCAAAACTCTGTCTGCCGCCGCGTTATATTCCACCTGGTCACGCCCGACATATTGATCACCATCAACCGCACCGGCCAGAACGATCACACCGGCAATATCCTGTGTGGCAATATTTTCAAACGATGGCTTGGGAAAGCGGTCTTCCAGTATGCGCACCCCTATTTCTCCAACCGGGATAAGCGAGACAAAAACACAACAAACAGCGATCACGACCAGTAAATGATGCCCCAGCTTGCGGGATTTGCGAAACAGCAGCATCAGCAACGCCACGCCAAAACCGAGCGTCACCAGATTTCCCATTAGAATAAAAAATGTCGCAATCTTTGAAAAAACAAAAAACACTCTGACCTTCTCCCTCGCCCCGCCCTTTTGGATACAGGAATACCCGCACGGCTGTCCTCTCGCATCGGCAAAAATAAGTTAAATTTTATCGTGCAATAACCGAATAACAGATATTGACAGCGCGCCCCCCTGCCCTTATTGAATGGCCGCACCAGAAACGACCACATTGCGGAGAGATGGCAGAGTGGTTGAATGCACCGGTCTTGAAAACCGGCGTGCCTTTACGGGTACCCAGGGTTCGAATCCCTGTCTCTCCGCCATTTTCCCAAAAGCAATTCAAAAATAAAAATCAACAATTTCAATTGCTTATGTGGTGTTTCTTGACGGATTTTCCGGTTTGAGCCGCCTGGAAGCAGCCGAAAATGGGATACTCAACCTCCTTATCTCTTGTCTTGCAACGGCCTATTTCGTGCCCTCAAATGTTCGTTTGTGAATTTGTTCTACCAAAATTAGCATATGCCCAAGGGCGAAGAAAACGAGAGCCGCAACAATGCCGCCAGCAATGATATAGATCGCGGTAATATCTGAGCCTGCGGACGTATTTTTTACGAGGTCTTCGCATTGCATTCTGACAAGAATATCCGAGATTGCTTTGCAATGATCTGTTTTTTGGCCGAATTCTGCAATTTTCGCAGCCCAGAAAATGGCTGCAAAAAATTCAATTACGGCAATAGCCTTAAGAATATTTCCCATTTCGTTCCCCTACAGCGCGCTAAATCTATACCTAGATATTCCTGAGGCCTTCCCAAGCCAAGGAAGGTGTTTAGCCAAGCCTTAACGCGAATCTTTTAAAAGCGGATTCTGGTTACAGTTTAATCAGGGATTTGCATTGCCCTCAATCTAGGCAGACACTTTATTGCGCAAAAACAACTCTGGCGGCAGAATCTTTGCCAGAAATTGAAAAAACAGGCATCATATCTGACTGGTTAGCGCTTTTTGTTCATAGATATGTAAAAAATCAGTAGAAATACGGTCCCATCACGCGCCATTATTGGTGGGCACAATGATATTCGGGGGAATCATCAAATGGCTATTCAATTGACGTTTCTCTGTATCCAGATGTCCTAGACACGCTGACAAATACCAACAGGGGGCTCTTTTTATCGTTATGAGCACAGCAACACCCGCCCTTAAAGTCGAGGGGATGCACAAGAATTTTGGTGATCACGAAGTGCTCAAAGGCATTGATCTGACTGCCAATACCGGAGATGTCATTTCCATTATTGGCTCATCGGGGTCCGGTAAAAGTACCTTCCTGCGCTGCATAAATCTTCTTGAAACACCCGATTCAGGCCATGTCTATGTACATGGCGAATTGATCAAGATGCGCGCATTGGCCGATGGAGGCCAGGAACCTGCCGACAAAAAACAGCTTCAGCGTATCCGCACCAAGCTGGCAATGGTTTTCCAGAGCTTCAATCTCTGGAGCCACCTTACCATTTTGCAAAATGTGATTGAGGCGCCGGTGCATGTTTTGGGTGTACCGCGCAAACAGGCAATAGAACGTGCCGATGCCCTGTTGCACAAGGTCGGCATGTATGAACGCCGCGATTATTATCCCGGTCATATTTCCGGGGGCCAACAGCAGCGTGCTGCCATTGCCCGGGCGCTTGCGATCGAACCCGAAGTCATGCTGTTTGACGAACCGACCTCGGCACTCGACCCGGAACTGGTTGGCGAAGTTCTCAAGGTAATGACAGATCTTGCGGAGGAAGGCCGTACCATGCTGGTGGTAACCCACGAAATGGGCTTTGCCAAAGGGGTATCAAACAAGGTCATGTTCCTTCATCAGGGAATTGTCGAAGAATCCGGAGACCCGAAAGAGGTTTTCGAGAATCCAAAATCGGAACGCATGAAACAATTTCTTCAGCGCGATTTCTGATCTGGATATACCGGTTGGCGGTGGCAGACCGGACAGGGAAGATGCAGCATAAGTTGCCTTTCCGTTACAACAAGGGAGACTATGAATGAAGAACTGGATTAAGGCTGCTGCGGCTGCAGCTGTCGGTATTGCACTTAGCGCATCTGCCGCAAGTGCCGCCTGGGAAAAAGTCGTCGTTGCAACGGAAGGTGCCTATCCTCCGTTCAACTTCATCGACAAAGACGGAAACCTTCAGGGTTTTGATGTCGATTTCACCAAAGAGCTTTGCAAAACTGCTGGCGTTGAATGCGAAATCGTCGCCCAGGACTGGGACGGCATTATTCCGGGCCTTCTGGCAAAAAAATATGATGCCATCATTGCCCAGATGTCGATTACTGAAGAACGCAAGCGTTCCATCGATTTCACCAACTATTACTGCATTACACCGGCAGTTTTTGTTGGCAAAGATGGCATGAAAATCGAAGCCTATAAAGACGGCAAGGTTATGGAAGACGCACTTGATGGCATGGTCATTGGTGTTCAGCGTTCCACGACGCATGCAAACTTCCTGGAAGACAACTTCCCGAATGCCGAAATCCGCATGTATGACACCCAGGATAACGCTCTGCTTGACCTGACGGCTGGCCGTATTGATGCAACCCTGGCTGATTCCGGCGTTTTGGTTAAATGGGTAGAATCGGATGCAGGCAAGGGCTACAGCTTCGTTTCCGATACATTTGCGCCGTCTGAATGGTT
Organism: Thalassospira sp. TSL5-1; assembly: GCF_001907695.1. NCBI lineage: Bacteria > Pseudomonadati > Pseudomonadota > Alphaproteobacteria > Rhodospirillales > Thalassospiraceae > Thalassospira > Thalassospira sp. TSL5-1. The sequence goes on along the minus strand of NZ_KV880637.1, from coordinate 1,674,422 downwards.
TGGTGAAGGCGTTGGCATTGGTCTGCGCAAAGAAGACCAGGACCTGAAAGAAATGTTCAACAAGGCTCTGGCTGAAATGCTGGGCAACGGCTCCTATGAAAAACTGAACAAGAAATATTTCCCGAATATCAACCTGCATCCGCGGTGATTGACCGGAAAAGGGCGGCACTCTGGTGTCGCCCTTCCCTTATTGCCGGTCCTTTTTCTAACCGGCATCAAGGCTTGCGAGAGAAAACATGTTTGATTTATACGGGCGTGGCGACCAGATGCTTGATGGTGGGCTTGTCACCATCAAATTATGCCTGACCGTCCTGCCCTTTATGATTATTATTGGCCTGCTGGGAGCGTCGGCAAAATTGTCGCGCTATAAAGTTCTGCGCCTGATTGGCGAAAGCTATACGGTTATTATCCGGGGCATTCCCGAACTTTTGGTCATTTTACTTATCTATTTTGGCGGCACGATTGCGGTTCAAAAAATCGCTGAATTGATCAGTGGTGAGTCCGCCCGCGTTGACATTCCGGCGTTCTGGTCTGGTGTTGCCGCCCTGGCACTGGTTCAGGGGGCTTTTGCATCCGAAGTGTTCCGCGCAGCCATGCTGGCCATTCCCAAGGGCCAGATCGAGGCGGCAATTGCCTGCGGCATGACGCCCACACAAATATTTTACCGCATCAAGCTGCCGCAGCTTTGGCGCTTTGCCCTGCCAGGGCTAAACAATTTGTTTCAGGTTCTGATCAAGGATACCGCGCTGATTTCGGTTGTTGGCCTTGAGGAGATTTTGCGCATGGCCGCAATTGGTGCCGGGACTGAAAAGGCACCTTTCACCTTTTATTTAACGGCAATGTTGATGTTTTTGGCCTTTACCACGGTATCGCTGATTGCTTTCCATTATCTTGAAAAGCGGGCTTCCCGTGGTATTGCGAGGGCATGATCATGTTTGAAGATCTGATTTATGTTCTCGATAAATATCATGGCTGGCTGATCCAGGGTTTGGGACTCACGCTTCAGCTTCTGGTCATATCGGTGATTTTCGGTAGCCTGCTTGCCATTCCTCTGGCCATCGCCCGCACCTCCAAAAAGGTCTGGGTGCAGGCCGTGCCTTTCAGCTTTATCTATGTATTTCGCGGCACACCGCTGCTGGCGCAGCTTTTCATGATGTATTATGGCGTTGGGCAGCTGATTGCCAATATTGATGGCATTCAGGACAGCTGGACATGGACCTATCTGCGGGATCCCTACTGGTATTGCCTGCTAACCTTTGTGCTTAACACGGCGGCCTATGTCGCTGAAATCATGCGCGGCGGCATCAACAACGTTCCCAGCGGTGAAATTGAAGCCGCCCGTGCCTGCGGTATGACACCCGTTACCACCTACCGCCGGATCATTTTCCCGCGTATGTGGCAGATCATCTGGCCTGCCTATACCAATGACGTCATTTTTACGCTCAAGGCAACGTCTCTGGCCTCCACCGTCACCATGATGGAATTGACAGGTGCCGCGCGTAAAATTGTCGCGCGTACCGCCCTGCCCTATGAGGCTTTTATTTCCGCCGGGTTTATCTATTTGGTCATCGTCTATGTGCTGACCTTTGGTTTCAAAGGTGTGGAGAAATATCTGCGCCGCAATGAAGTTCGTCAGGCAAACAAAAAACAACCCATCAAAACGGACATCCAGGCCTGACCTGATCTGGTTTTCCATTACGTGCGACCGGTGTCCTGCCGCCGGTCGCAATTTTAAAGGTTTTCGCCCACCATGCCGCGTTCATCCGCCGCTGGCCTTGCGACCCATTCGCGTAAGAAAAATATGCGTCTGGCCGTCAAGCTGCCGTTGCTTGTTGCCATCAGTTCCCTGATTTCCATTCTGGTGCTTGGCGCCGCCGATTACTGGCTGGCTTCAAAAGACATTCGTACTCTTTCAGCCGAAAAACTAACGGCCTTGCTTGACGCCAGGACGTCAACACTTAACCGTTTGCTGAATGTTGAAAACCAGTCGGTAGAACGCCTTGCCAACAGTTTGCAGATCAAGGAAGCCAATGACAGTTTTGCATCTGGTTGGGCCCTAGAGGGCGACGGAGGTGCCAAAAACCTGCGTCGTCTGTTTATTGATGAAAATCCGAACCCGGCAGACAAACGCGCCGAACTGACCAAGCCCGAAGAGCGCACGCCTTATACCCGCTATCACAACCGTTTCCACGTTGATCTAAGAGCAATTGCAAACGAACGCCATTACCGTTCCCTTATGCTGGTATCCTTAAGCGGTGATGTGATTTATTCCGTCAATAAACGCGATGAATTTGCCCAAAACATTAGCAATGGTAATTTTCCGTATCCGGCGTTGGCGACCCTCATTAAGGGGGTGATGGCCGATCCCGCCAACACACCGGTTGCCTTTGGCGATTTTGTTCGCAATGTTCCCAATCTGATTTCGCGTTTTGTCGTTGCCCCGATTGTGGCAGACAAGGGCGATGTCCGTGGTTATCTGGTTGTTGAGCAACCGGTTACGGAAATCAGCGAAGTCACCGCCGATCCCGCCGGATTGGGTGAAACCGGCTCTATTTATCTTGTGGGCCCCGATAAGCTTTTACGCACGGTTGATCGTCAGATGACAGGAGGCGACGAACGTTCGCAGGCAGTATTGACCGCCCTTCATGCGACAGCACCGGTTGACGCAGCACTGGCTGGCAATAGTGGTGTAATGACCTATCAGGATGATCAAAATGTCGAAAAGGTTGCGGCTTACAAGCCCATTCAATATGGCACCAACACCTGGGCCATGATCGCCGAAGCACGGGTCAGTGAAATTATGGCGCCTGTCGCTGATCTGCGCAATTCCATGATCATGCGGGCCATTGCAATTCTGCTGGTGATCGGGCTTGTCGGCCAGTTTATTGTTCGCCGTGTCATTCGCCAGCTTGACGATGTTCGGGCCACCATGATGCGCCTTGCCGATGATGACCTGACGGCTGAAATTCCCTCGACGGATCGCACCGATGAAATCGGCGAATTTGCCCGTGCACTGGCTATTTTCAAAAACAATATCCAGGAACGGCGCAACATGCGGCGCCAGGAAGAAGAAAAGAAAGCCCAGCAGCTTGAGTATAGCCAGCGACTTCAACGCCTTACCGAACAGTTTGAAGATGAAATCACCGATATTCTGACAAAACTCAATGCCTCTATGGGCCATCTTGATCACGCTGGGCAATCGATGAAAACGGCTGCCGAACGAACAAGAAACCTTGGCAGTGATGCCCTGGGGCATTCGCAAAGTGCCTCAAATGACGTAACGACCGTATCAACAGCCACGACCGAGCTTTCTTCCTCGATTGATGAAATTGGCCGCAATTCAGCAACGGCCCTGACCAAATCCGAAGAAGCCGTTAGCGAGGCACAGGCTGCCAATAGCAAAATCCAGGATCTGGATCAGTCCGTTAACAAGATTGGCGAAATTGTTGCCCTGATCAGCGGAATTGCCGAACAGACTAACCTTCTGGCCCTGAATGCCACCATCGAGGCCGCCCGTGCCGGGGATGCGGGCAAGGGATTTGCCGTTGTGGCGGGCGAGGTTAAAAACCTGTCCTCGCAAACAGCCCGGGCCACCGAGGAAATCGGCCGTCAGATCGCCGAAGTTCAGGGTGAAACCGTCGAAGCCGTCAAGGCAATCGAAACCATCACCCGGACGATCAGTGAGCTGAGCACCCTGACAGCCAGCATCTCGGCCGCCATCGAACAGCAAGGCAGTGCCACGGCAGAAATTTCGCAAAGTGCCAATTCGGCCGCCAATGGGACACAATCGGTTATTTCTTCGATTGACGGCGTTGCCAAGGCATCGGAAGAATCTGACCTGGCATCGCGGGAAGTCACCCGCGTTTCCGACGAACTAAGTCAGCAGGGCATTTCCCTGAAAGCTGCCGTTGACGGGTTTCTTTCGGGTGTTCGCCGGGACTGAATATGTTAAACCCCCATCCGTCGGCGCCACCGACAGAGACAACAAATTCAAAGGTATGAAATGCAGCAAAAGCGCATTGAGCTTCTTCGCCCCCAAATGGGCACCCAACGTGCCCTGACCGTTCGCACCTACGGTACGCCGGGCAAAGGCCCCAAGGCCTATCTCCAGGCAGCCCTGCATGCCGACGAACTGCCGGGCGTCCTGGTGCTTCACCATCTTGAAAAGCTGCTGGCAGATGCCGAAGCAACAGGTGACATCACGGGTGAAGTCGTTGTTGTCCCCTTTGCCAACCCGATCGGTTTCACGCAATATGTGGACATGAAACCGCTGGGCCGCTTTGAAATGCGTACCGGGCAAAACTTCAACCGGCATTATCCCGATTTATGTGACGAACTTCTTGCCATAGTTGAGGGTAAGCTGGGCCAGAATGCCGACGAGAATATTGCCCTGATCCGGGCTGAACTGCGCCGCCTGATCAAGGAACGCCGGGTGACCTCCGGTCCCTTGACCGATTTGCAGGATTTGCGTTTTTCGCTGGCAGAACTGGCAATTGATGCCGATCTGGTGCTGGATCTGCATTGCGACTGGGAAGCCGCCATGCACATTTATACCAGCGATTCAAGCTGGCCTGATGCAGCGGATTTGAGTGCGCAATTGGGGGCCGGTGCCTGCCTGATCGCCGAGGAATCCGGTGATAATCCGTTCGACGAAGCCTTTAGCCGCCCCTGGGTGGAGCTACGCCGCAAATTTGGCGATACATATCCCATTCCGATGGCAACATTGGCCACCACCATCGAATTGCGCGGCGAACAGGATGTTTATGACCATTACGCCGCCGAGGATGCGGCCAATCTGTTCCGGTTCCTGCAACGCCGTAAAGTTATTGCCGGCGATCCCGGCCCGCTTCCGGCAGCAAAATGCGATGCAACACCGCTTGCAGGTGTAGACCGCGTTACCGCAACACATGGCGGGGTGATTGTATTTTCTGCCAAACCCGGTAACCATGTTAAAGCAGGTCAGGAACTGGGATATGTTCTTGATACTGAAACCGGCGAAAAAACACCGTTTAGCAGCCGTACCGATGGGTTCATGTATGCCCGCGTCGGCGGACGCCTGGTGGTGCCTGGCGGGCTGTTATGCTCTATTGCCGGGGCTGAAATTCTGGCTGGTAAAAGCGGCAATTTGCTGACCGCCCGATAAACGATATCCGCAAACATAGTGAATAAAGGCCCGCGCATTTAATCGATGCCGGGCCTTTTTCGGTTATGAAACCTTACGCAGTATCCGGTATAACGTGATGGGAGACGCCCTAAAGCCGAATGGATCAAACAGCGACGATAAGGGCGACGGAACGACCTGGTTATTTGAGGCAATGATAATGTTCGACATAAATACCATTCCAGAAATAATTGAAAACGCACACAAAAAATCAATTGCCAATCAGGAAACAGCCAAACGGGCGATTTCTGTTCTGGATCTGACCAGCCTGAATGATGATGACACTGCCGAGAAAATCGAGGCCCTGTGCCATAAAGCCCAAACCCCTGCGGGCCATACTGCCGCTGTTTGCATTTATGCTCCCTTTATTGAAACAGCCTGGAAAACACTGGGCAAAAGCGGGATAAAAACCGCAACGGTCGTTAATTTTCCCAAAGGCGATGAAACCGCCCAACGTGTTGCAGATGAAACGGCCAACGCTGTTGCCGCCGGTGCCGACGAAATTGACCTTGTCATGCCCTATCGCGCATTTCTTGCCGGGGATCATGATACCACGGCCGAGGTTATTGCCGCCACCCGTCAGGCCTGTGGCCCCATTCTGACATTGAAGGTTATTCTTGAAACCGGTGAATATCCTGATGCCCAGGCGATTTATGATGCAGCACGGCTTGCCATTTCCAACGGTGCCCATTTTGTCAAAACCTCGACCGGCAAAGTTGCCACAGGCGCAACGCCCGAAGCTGCCGTTGCCATGATGGCCGCTATCCGCGATGCCAAGGCCGAACAAAACCTGGATTGTGGTTTCAAGGCATCGGGCGGGGTACGCAATACGCAGGATGCTGCCCTTTATCTGGCAATTGCAGACGATATGATGGGACCGGACTGGGCGTGCCCGTCGACGTTCCGCTTTGGTGCCAGCAGTGTGCTGACGGATCTGTTAAAGACATGCGGTTTTGACAATGGTGAAACCCCGGCAAACGATGCTGGCAGCTATTGATATTAATGCCTATCTTTGGGCCATGACAGGCGGGTAAACTTGGTCCCTGCCCTTTGTGACGACCACGAAAGGATTTTACATGGCACGCGCCATTTTGATCGTTGCCGACAGTTTTGGAATTGGTGCCGCGCCGGATGCCGCAAAATTTGGCGATGCCGGTTCCGATACCCTCGGCCATATCGCCGAACTTTGTGCCAGGGGTCAGGCTGATACCGATTTTCGCAAGGGTCCACTTAATGTGCCGAACATGACGGCCCTTGGCCTTGGCGAGGCCGCGCGCGATGTAAACGGGCATCTGCCGCCGGGGTTGGAACATGGTGGCGCCATCATCGGGGCCTATGGCTTTGCCCGCGAAGTTTCGCGCGGCAAGGACACGCCCAGCGGCCATTGGGAAATTGCCGGTGTCCCGGTGGATTTTGACTGGGGCTATTTCCCCGCCGAAGTCCCGACCTTCCCGGCAGAGCTCACCGACGAATTGATCAAACGAACCGGCATTCCCGGTATTCTGGGCAATTGCCACGCATCAGGCACCGAAATCATTGCCCGTCTTGGCGAAGAACATATCCGGACCGGCAAACCGATTTGTTATACCTCGGCCGATAGCGTGTTTCAGATTGCCGCTCACGAGGAACATTTCGGCCTCGACCGTTTGATGGAGGTTTGTGAAACCGCGTTCACTTTGGTGGAGCCTTACAATATTGGTCGTGTTATTGCCCGGCCTTTTGTTGGCTCGTCACCGGCGGATTTCAAACGCACGGCCAACCGTCGTGACCTTGCAGTACCGCCGCCCCACCCCACCTTGCTGGATATTTTTACCAAGGCGGGTGGCACGGTGATTTCGGTGGGTAAAATCGCCGATATTTATGCCCAGCGCGGGATCAGCAAAAAGGTCAAGGCGGCGGGCAACATGGCGTTGTTTGACGCCATGATGGGTGAAATTGCGCAAGCCCCCGATAACAGCCTGGTTTTCACCAATCTGGTTGATTTTGACATGGAGTTTGGTCATCGCCGCGATGTGCCAGGCTATGCCAACGCGCTAGAAGAATTTGACGCCCGCCTGCCCGAATTGCGGGCAGCATTAAAACCCGGCGATCTGGTGATTATTACGGCCGATCATGGCTGTGATCCAACCTGGCGGGGCAATGACCATACCCGCGAAGTGGTGCCCATTCTGGCATTTGGCCCGGCCATTGCGCCCGGCCCGATTGGCGGACGCGATACCTTTGCCGATATTGGTCAAACCGTTGCGGATCACCTTGGGGTTAAGCTTGATCACGGCACGTCTTTCCTGCACGGTTAAGGCTGGTATTTAAAAGAAAGGATCACGGTCATGCAGCTTTCCGCCATGCGCATCGAAGCGATTGTCGATACTGTATGTCCGTGGTGTTATATCGGCAAAAAACGGTTGGAAAAGGCCCTTAAAAAAGAAGACCTTTCCGGCTTTGCCGTTCAATGGCGGCCGTTTTTGCTCAATCCCGATATTCCCGAAGGCGGCGTTGACCGGCAATGGTACTTATCCACCAAATTCGGCGGCATGGACAGTGCGAACCGCGTTTATAAATCCATCGCCGCCGCCGGTGCCAGTGTTGGTATCGATTTTGATTTTGATGCCATTCGCGTAACCCCGGATTCAAGACAATCCCATCGGCTGATTTATAAAATGTGCGCCGAAAATCCCGCGATTGGCAGCGATTTGATAGAGGATATTTTTGCCGCCTATTTTTTGAACGGCCAGGATATCGGAGATCGCAATATTCTTGTCGAAATCGCGGTTTCTCATGGTGCAGACCGCAGCGAGATCATTGATTATCTGCATGGCGATATGGACCATGAATTCATTATGCAGGAAAGCCGCCTGGCCCACCAATTGGGTGTCAGTGGCGTGCCCTGTTTTTTGTTTAATGGCCGCCATGCCCTTTCAGGCGCACAGGAACCGGCTATTTTACAACGCATGATCCGCCTGGCACGCCAGGAAGACAGCCTGATGTTGCAATAACTCCCCGCAGAACAATCAAACAAATGGCGGCACCGAGATATGGTGCCGCCATTATTGTTTCACCCTGATACAAAAAATGAATAACCTTTGAAATCAGGCCTTTGCCGCGATATCCGACAAGCGACGCATGAGGCGTTTGACACCTTCCAATCGGTCAGTTGGTCCGTCCCAGCCTGCCGTATAAACAATTTTATGATCTGGCCGCAGGCGGGCAACGCCGACCTGCTGCTGGATAAATCCAATCAAACCAGCCGGATTGGGGAATTCATTGTTATGCAACGTAATCAACGCCCCCTTGGGCCCGGCATCAAGTTTTTCGATGTTGGATGCCCGGCACCAAAGCTTGATCGTCACCACATCCAGAAGGTTTTCAACCTCTTTGGGCAGTTTGCCAAACCGGTCGATCATTTCCGCGCCAAACTGATCCACTTCCTCGCGCGTGCGTAATTCGGAAAGACGGCGATACAGGCCAAGGCGTACCCCCAAATCCGGCACATAACGATCCGGGATCAAAACCGGCATACCGATATTGATTTGCGGCACAAATCCGGCATCAGCGGCATCCTCGATTTCCCCTTTGGCCTCGGCCACGGCTTCTTCGATCATTTGCTGATAAAGCTCGATCCCGACTTCCTTGATATGGCCGGACTGTTCTTCACCCAGCAGGTTCCCTGCCCCGCGAATATCCAGGTCATGCGAGGCCAGGTTAAAGCCCGCCCCCAGGCTATCAAGGGTTTGCATCACTTCCAGGCGCTTCATCGCCGTTGCCGTCAGCTTTTTGCCATTTGGCAGCGTCAAATAAGCATAAGCCCGCTGCTTGGAGCGGCCAATACGCCCGCGCAGCTGATAAAGCTGGGCCAGGCCAAACATATCGGCACGATGCAGAATCATGGTATTGGCGTTGGGCACATCAATGCCCGATTCAATGATATTGGTTGCCAACAGCAAATCGAATTTGCGTTCAACAAAATCGGTCATGACCTGTTCAAGGTCGCGCGCCCCCATTTGCCCGTGTGCCACATCAAATTTGATTTCCGGCACCAGTGTTTCAAGTTCCTTGGCCACCCGGCCAATATCGGAAACCCGGGGGCAAACATAGAAAATCTGCCCGCCCCGATGGCGTTCGCGCAAAATGGCCTCACGCACCACAACCGGGTCATAAGGCGTGATATAGGTGCGCACTGCAAGCCGGTCGACCGGCGGCGTTGCAATGATGGAAAGTTCCTTCACCCCGGTCAGGGCCAATTGCAAAGTCCGCGGAATAGGCGTTGCTGTAAGCGTTAACACATGCACATCGGTTTTAAGCTCTTTGAGCCGTTCCTTGTGCTTCACACCAAAATGCTGTTCCTCATCGACAATCAGAAGACCCAGATCCTTGAATTTGACACCCTGCCCCAAAAGCGCATGAGTGCCACACACAATATCGACATGCCCGCTTTCAAGGTTATCCTTAACCAGCTTGGCATTCTTGCCGGTGACAAGGCGCGAAAGCTGTTCAACACGTACTGGCAGGTCGTTAAAGCGTTCCTTGAAGTTCAGGTAATGCTGGCGGCACAGCAAGGTTGTTGGGGCCACAACCGCCACCTGCTTGCCCGACATGACAGCGGCGAAGGCGGCCCGCAGGGCGACTTCGGTTTTGCCAAAGCCAACATCGCCACATACCAGGCGATCCATCGGCTTGCCTGCAGTCAAATCACCCAGGGTATCGTGAATGGCGCGGGCCTGGTCTTCGGTTTCGGTAAAGGGAAAACGGGCACAAAATTCGTCATAGGCGCCTTCGGGCACGGTGAGCGCCTCGCCTTTACGCAAATGTCGCGCAGCGGCCACCTTGATCAGCTTATCGGCCATATCGCGAATACGTTCACGCAATTTGGCCTTACGGGCCTGCCAGGCGACACCGCCCAACCGATCCAGGATCGACAGCCCCTCGTCGGAGCCATAACGCGACAGAACCTCGATATTTTCGACCGGCACAAAAAGTTTGTCACCGCCATCATATTCCAGCTGCAAGCAGTCATGCGGGGCACCGCCGGCGGTCACAGTCATCAGCCCCAGATAACGGCCAATGCCATGTTCGATGTGAACAACCAGGTCGCCTTCGGCAATTTCGGAAGCCTCACGCAGGAAATTTTCGGCCTTGCGTCGGCGGCCACCCGGGCGACTCATACGGTCGCCCAGAATGTCCTGCTCGGTTAAAAACCACAGGCCTTCACGGCGAAAGCCATGTTCGATATCCAGAATCACAACAGCGCAATGCTCGCTGCCCAGGTCATCGGTAATGTCTTCCCAGCATTCGGCATTCACCACCTTGCCAACGCCATGTTCGCGCAAAAGCGAGACCATACGGTCCCGCGATCCATCGGAATAGGAAGCAATAACGACCTTGTTATCCTTACCACGCTGGGCAGAGATAAAATCGCGCAATTCATCATACAGGTTCACATCGGCCCGGGCGCGAATATCGCCAAAGTCGCGGCCCTTACGCGCCCCCATGTCAAAAATACCGCGTTCGGTATTTTCTTCTTCTACATAGGGCGATAAATCCATTACCAGCCGACCGGCAAGATTGCGCTCCAGCTCCGCCCTATCCAGATAAAGGCGTTCTGGCGGCACGGGTTTATAAACGCTGTCGCCCGAAAGACCGCCGCCCTTGATGTTCTGGCGGGCCTGATAATAATCGTCGATCATTTCAAGGCGATTATCGACCGCCTCGTCCACCTGATGATCCAGGCTGACAATCGCATCCGGCACATAGGTAAACAGGGTATCGAGCCCATCGTGAAACAGGGGCAGCCAATGTTCCATGCCGCCATATTTCAGCCCGGCACTGATCGATTCATAAAGCGGATCTGTCTGCGACACATTGCCAAACAATTCGCGATATTTGCTGCGAAACAGTGAAATGGTATCGGCATCAAGATAGATTTCGCCAACGGGTAACAGCGATACCGAATTCACCCGCCCAACCGTGCGCTGGCTTTCAACATCAAAGCGGCGAATACTTTCAATTTCATCGCCAAAAAAGTCCAGGCGCACCGGTTCTTTCATGCCGGGGGCAAAAATATCAACAATATCACCGCGCACCGCATAATCGCCCGGTTCCATAACCTGCTCGGCACGGCCATAGCCCATACGCTCGAAATAAGCCGTCAAGTCCGCACGCGAATATTCCTGATCGGTGGTCAGGGTCAATTTACCCTTTTCCATCACATCGACCATCGGAACACGCTGCATGACGGCAGCGGCGGTTGTTAAAACAATACGGCCAAATTCACCGGCGGGCTGTTTTTTATCGGCAAGGATGGTCAGGGTTTCCACCCGGCGCGCGGTGACTTCGGCGATGGGCGATACGCGGTCATAAGGCAGGCAATCCCAGGCCGGGAATGTCAAAACCTCGACCTCGCCGGCAAAAAACTGCAGGCCTTCGGCCATTTGCGCCATTCGCTTGTCATCGCGTGCGACATGCAAAATGGTACGACTGCCTTTGGCTGCATCAAGCAGTTCGCGCAGCAAAAGTGCATCATACCCTTCTGGAACACCGCCCAGACGGACACGATCATGGCGCGAAATGATATCGTTGATTTTATTCAATGCTTTATCGGGCGTTGCTAAGGGCGTTGATCATAGCCAGGACTTCGGTGTCATAGGCGGCTGGTGCCTTTTCCTTGCCGGTGGCCCATTTAAAAAAGTCGGCATCGGGCACTTCGACAATCAGGGCTTCAAATTCATCAAGCTGGCGGGCATTAAGGGTCGCCAGGTGGGCATCCATAAAGCGGCCAATCAGAATATCGTTTTCCTTGGTCCCGCGATGCGCACCGCGAAATTGCAGTTTCTTGCGCCGCAATTCCAGTTCATTTTCATGGTCGGTGTCTTGGTTGCTCATGGACCCTATTCTCCTGTCACTATTTTCGCGCCCGCTTTCATATGGCACGATGGTGCTTTGCGGCAATGGCATGCTTTGTACGGTAAAATCCGAAATTGGTCCATGCCGCGCACAATTGTTTTGCCCCAGGGGGCCAACTCGATGGTTGCGAGCGTGAAAATATGCTGTATACCGAACAGAAACAAGCCTTTGTTCTTATAATGTTCCATTTCTGAGTTTCAAGTCATAAGCCAATGCGCCCCGAAATTCTGTTTCCGCTATTTGCCGAAATCAACAGCCTGCCCGGTATCGGGCCGCGCCTGAAACCTTTGGTGGAACGTCTTATTGGCGGCGAACATCTGGTTGATCTTTTGTGGCATTTGCCAAGCGGGCTGATTGACCGGCGTTTTTCCCCGCCTTTGGCCGAAACCATTGATGGTACCATTGTAACCCTGGATGTTGTTGTGGAGCGGCACGAACCCGCCCCAGACCGCAGGCGCCCTTACCGTATTGTCTGCCGCACCGAGGACGGCTTTATCACGCTGGTGTTTTTTAATGCCCGTGCCAAATATCTGAATGATGTGTTGCCCGAAGGTGAAAAGCGCATCATTTCCGGTAAAATTGACCATTATCGCGGCGAATATCAAATCACCCATCCGGATCGCATTGGCACCGAAGCCGAACGCGAAAGCATTCAAACGGTCGAGCCGGTATATCCGATGGCGGCAGGTGTGACCGGAAAAACCCTGACCAAGGCCATCCTGGCTGCCTTGGGCCATGTGCCAGACTTGCCAGAATGGCATGATAAGGCGCTGAAGGCACGTCACGGCTGGCCGGATTTCAAAACCGCCCTTTATCAAGTACATAAACCGGAAAATGAAAGTGATCTGTTACCAGATCACGCCGCACGGGCGCGGCTTGCCTATGATGAATTGCTGGCAAACCAACTGGCCTTAACGCTGATTCGGGCGAAAATGAAAAAGCTGGGCGGTCGTTCCATTCAGGGTGACGGAAGGTTACGAAACTTGCTGGCAAAGCAATTGCCCTTTGCCCTGACGGGGGCGCAAAAACGTGCGCTAAGCGATATTAACGAAGATATGGCCAGCACGGGCCGTATGCTGCGCCTGCTGCAGGGGGATGTCGGGTCGGGCAAAACGGTTGTTGCCTTAATGGCGATGCTAAATGCGGTCGAAACCGGGCGGCAAGCCGCCCTGATGGCCCCGACCGAAATTTTGGCCCGGCAGCATTTTGAAACCATTGCTCCGATGCTGGAAAAAATCGGCATTACCTGCACCCTTCTGACCGGGCGAGACAAAGGCAAGGCGCGGCAGAAAATCCTTGATGGACTGGCAAATGGTGAATTTGCCGTGGCCGTTGGCACTCACGCCCTGTTTCAGGAAAGTGTCGCCTTTCACGACCTCGCCTTTGCTGTGGTTGATGAACAGCATCGTTTTGGCGTGCATCAACGCCTGATGCTGGCGGGCAAAGGCACGGCGGTTGATGTGCTGGTGATGACGGCAACCCCCATTCCGCGCACCCTGACTTTAACGGCCTTTGGCGATATGGAAGTTTCCCGGTTGGATGAAAAACCGCCGGGACGCCAGCCGGTTGATACCCGTGTTCTCCCGATCGACAAGGTTGAAGATGTTGCCGCCGGTATTGGCCGTGCCATGCGCCAGGGGGCAAAAATATACTGGGTTTGCCCCCTGGTCGAAGATTCCGAAATCGTCGATCTGCAAGCCGCAGAAGAACGCCACCGTATCCTTGTTGACCAGTTTGGCGAAGGGCGCGTTGGCCTTGTTCATGGCAAGATGAAGGGCAAGGAAAAAGACGAGGTCATGGACAGATTTGCCCACGGCGATTTGTCCATTCTGGTCGCCACCACCGTGATCGAGGTTGGGGTAAATGTGCCCGAAGCCACCGTTATGGTAATTGAGCATGCCGAACGGTTTGGCCTGGCGCAATTGCACCAGTTGCGCGGGCGCATCGGACGCGGCAGCGGGGCGTCGACATGTTTGCTGCTTTATGGCTCCCCCCTGGGCGAGATTTCCAAGGCGCGGCTTAAAATCATGCGCGAAACCGAAGATGGCTTTGTCATCGCCGAGGAGGATTTGCGCCTGCGCGGTGCGGGTGAAGTTCTGGGAACCCGGCAAAGCGGCCTTCAGGCCTATCGCCTGGCAAGCCTGGATTTGCACGGCGACCTTTTAGCCATTGCCCGTGATGATGCCCGGCTGATTGTGGAACGTGACCCCGATTTACAAACCGAGCGCGGCCAATCGCTTCGATTGCTCCTGTATTTATTCGAGCGCGATGAAGCGGTTCGTTATTTTCGCTCTGGCTAATCACAAAACAAAAAGGGCAGGAATATGCCCCTGCCCTTGATACTAATTCGTGCGGATCAAAATGTTGGCGATGGTTGCGGCCAATTTCAGGAATTCTGTTTTTCAGGTTCCTGTGGTGCTGCCCCCGGTTCATGACGGGATACCAGCACAGGGGCTTTTTCCTTTTCGCGCAAAATATCGACATCCTCATAGGTTTTTGCCGATACCTGGGGCTTGTCCTGTTCTTCGGCAGGGCGGCGGTCCACCGGTGTGACGATCCCGCCCGACATCACCATTTTAATGGCTTCCTCGACCGTCATGTCCAGCACGATGACATCCCGCTTCGGGACAAACAGCAAAAATCCCGATGTTGGATTTGGTGTTGTCGGCAAAAACACATTGATGACGGTATCTTCGGTCAGGTGCTGCACTTCACCCTTGGTTTCGCCGGTAATAAACCCGATCGCCCACATACCGCGACGCGGATATTCCAGCAAAACAGCCTGGCGAAAGGCATTGGATTGATTGGCGAGAACCGTTTCAAGAATTTGCTTGATTGCACCATAAATACTGCGCACAGCCGGAATACGACCGAGAATGCGTTCATAAACCTTGATGAGCGCTCGACCGGCAAAATTGGTGGTCAGCCAGCCAACCAGCGTTATGGCGATAACCACAACCAACAGGCCAAAGCCCGGGATACCATAGCTTTGATAGGCATCAGGCAGGTAAATTTCAGGATTATATTTGGACGGAATCAGCGGCATGACAGAACCATCGACAAATTCGATGAACCACCAGGCCAGGCCAAACGTTATTGCCAGCGGTGCGCTTACCAGAACTCCCGTTAGAAAATAGGTGCGCAGTCGGCCTAAAATTCCCAACGAAGGCATGGGGGGCGTTGGGGCGCCGTTATTATGGTCGGGAGAATCATCACGCTTGGCGTTCATTTATCACCTTTGATAGGTTGTACTGTAACGAGACACTACAAATATGTTTTGAAAGTCTGCCTGAAAAATTGTGGCATTGCTGCGACGGCCATTCCCCGATTTGATCAATGTCACAGCAGGCCTCTTTAGAACAGTGATAGCAGCAACGGCTTTTGCAGCGCAACCAAACAAAAAGCCGCCAGAAAAAAGGATCCGTTTTGCAGGTTTGGATTGTTGAATATATTTACGATGATGACGGTGCTGTTCGCATCAACACGGCCAATATACGGGCCAAGGATTATGAAACAGCCCGGTCCTTTGCCGTTGCCAATGCCCCCGCCCAGGACTTTGTCATGTCCGTGCGCCCGCAGTCTGAAGAACAGTTTTTAGGGCGCACCGTTATTCAGGCCCATGAAATGACTGGCAAAATCATAAGCGACATCCCGGATCCCGAAGATGAAGATGAAGATGAAAATGGCGACCTGTAAATGACTGTATCTGCTGGTCGGGAAAATCCGTTACGGCCCATGATTGGCGTTGGGGCCGTTGTCTGGCATGAGGGCAAGGTTCTGTTGATCCGCCGGGGGCGGCCGCCCAAAGCGGGCGAATGGAGTCTGCCAGGCGGTGCCCAGGAACTGGGGGAAACCGTGCAACAGGCACTGGAACGCGAAGTTTTTGAAGAAACCGGCATTCGTATCACCAATATCGAATTTCTCGAGATTATCGATTTGATCACGCCGGGCGGCGCACATGGCAAACCGCTTTATCATTATACGCTTCTGGATTTTTCGGCCGATGCGGTGACCGGCACAGCCCTGCCTATTGCCGGTGACGATGCCAGTGATGCCATCTGGGCTGATCCCGACAGGCTTGAAACCTATAATTTATGGACCGTGACTTTGCGGGTGATCGAAAAATCGCGCCAGGCGCACGGCCGGCGGAATCGGCTTCCTTCGTCTTAAACAAACAATCCAAACACAAAAAAAGGGTGGCAATGTTACCACCCTTAAATCTTGATCATGTTACGGGAGGCCGGAAATCCGGTTAAGCTGCCTGATGCTGTGTCAGAACAGATTCCTGCAACTTCTTGAAAGCGCGGGCTTCCAACTGACGGACACGTTCACGGCTAACGCCAAAACGTTCACCCAGTTTTTCCAGCGTGATCGGATCATCGCTCAGGAAACGGGCCATAATGATTTCACGTTCCCGATCCGGCAATTCGCCAAGCGCATTTTTCAGCATGCCGTTATGCAGGGTCCGCTCTTCGGAATCTGCCACCAGGGCCTCGGGTGACGGTGCCTCGGATGCCAGGGTATCGAGATACTCCATACCCTCGTCCTTGGGCATCGGAGTATTGAGCGAGAAGTCACGCGCCGCCAAACGACGGTTCATGTCCAGGGCTTCCTTGTCGGTCACACCCAGACGCTGTGCAACTTCACCGGCCTGTTCCGGGGTCAATTCACCATTATCGTAAATATTAAGCTGCTTCTTGGCTTTGCGCAGACTAAAGAACAGTTTCTTCTGTGCAGCCATCGTGCCCAGCTTCACCATCGACCAGCTATGCAGGATATATTCCGTCACAGCGGCACGGATCCACCACATGGCGTAAGTTGACAGACGGAAACCCTTTTCCGGATCAAATTTCTGAACCGCACGCATCAGGCCGGTATTGCCCTCGGCTACCAGATCAGGCAGCGGCAACCCATAGCCACGATAACCAAAGGCGATTTTTGCGACAAGACGCAGATGACTCGTCACCATTTTGTGGGCTGCTTCAGTATCCTGATGTTCCACGTAGCGGCGTGCCAGCATATATTCCTCGTCTGCGGTCAGCATCGGGAATTTCCATACCTGGCGAAGATATCCTGAGAAACCGTCATCCTGGGGGACGGCAGGCAATTTAAGGGTGCTCATGGTTCTTGTCCTCCTGGGAGGTCAACGTATCCGGTATATCCTGGGTCTGATGTCAAAACCGGAAACGATACGCGACCTCGTAATTGTGTAAACAAAACACGTCATAGACAGAAATGGCGGCGGGGCGTTGGGTCCCCGAAAAGTGCCATTTCGCAAAACGCCTATGCGAGAGGACGACTGAAGCAGATAACTGTATTCATGATACGTCTCATCCTTACTCTGAAGCAAATCGACATTACGTCCGCCAAACCTGGCCGGACTGAAATCCGGCGGTGCCTAATGGGCCCCCACCCGCTTTAAGACTAATATACCTAAACCCGACTAATTTCGTCAAGTTAAAAACACGAAACCTGACGTCAAATTCGGACATGATATCAGTCCTTTATCAAATATACCCGACTGATATAGTCGGATATGTATCTTTCCCGTAAGTTCACGGTAGAAATGATATAAGGCGAAAAAAAGGCAATTTGCTTTCTGGTGCGGTCACTCTATGTTCACAACGCTGTGAGACCCGTAAAGTTCCCTTCTATTTCGTGTTCAACTCGCAAACCAGGTGCCTTTGAAATGACAACTGCGATCCCTTTACAACAGGATATTTCCCTGCCCTGTCCTTGCGGAAGCACCAAGAATTATGGTGCCTGCTGCGGCCCGTTTCACCAGGGCGTAAAATTGCCCGCCACGGCCGAACAACTGATGCGATCGCGCTATAGCGCCTTTGTATTTGGCAATGCACCGTATCTTGCCGATACCGTGCCTGCACAAAACAGTGCAGGCTATGACAGTGACAGTCTTGCCCGCCAGCAAACAAAATGGACCGGGCTTGAGATTGTCAGCACCGAAGCAGGCGGGCTTTTTGACCAGACCGGATATGTTGAATTCATTGCACGGTTTAAGGAAAAAGGCCGTTCGGGTGCGCACCATGAAAAATCACGCTTCGTGCGCCAAAATGGCAAATGGCTTTACATGGATGGGGAATTTCTGCCCTAAAAGCCAGCAATGCGTAGGGCTGGCCGCGCTCCCGTCACAAAAATTTCATAGATTCAATTAGCGATATATGTAATACGGCGACCGTACTTTCTACTTGCATAAGTAACTAACGATAGCGATGTACTTACTTTGACAGACACCGCACGTTTCGGTTTGTTTTTACAGCAAGAAACATCCGGTTTCCCACAAACCGAACCACATGGACATCAGATATCAAGGACAGCGGCATGAAACGTTTAATCACCCTTTTGCGGCACGGTGAAGCTGTCACCTATGACGCCCGGGGCGATTTTTACCGACCGCTCACCGAAGATGGTAAACTGAATATCCAGCGTATTGGCGCATTTCTGGAAAGACAGGGGCTTTACCCAGACCTGATCCTGGCTTCCCCCACACAGCGCACCCAGCATTCAGCCGAAAAACTGCATAAAATGCTGTTTCCCGGCCTGAAACCGGCCATTAGCCTCGATCGCCAGCTTTATAATGCCGATGCGCAGACATTGCGGAACGTTTTGCAAAATCTGGCTGATGACGTGCATCATGTTGTGATGGTCGGGCATAATCCCGGTATCAGCGCCCTGCCCACCCTTATCGCGGGCGCGGACATCCGCAAAAAACGCATGTTTCCGTCATTAAAACCTGCGGCAATGATCATGATCGAAATGACAGGAAACTGGGCTGATCTGGAAACCTCTTCCGGGCGTATTTTGCAGCAGGTGGACCCCTCCAAGGTCCCGCAGGATTTTCCCTGGCCGGATAAGGATGGTACGGAAAGGCGCAAACGCCCGCCTTACTTTTACCGGCAATCATCGGTCATTCCGTTCCGAGTTAAGCAAGATGATGACGCAGGCGAAAATATTGAAATCCTGATGACGCTTTCCAGCAGCGGCAAACATTTTGTCATCCCCAAGGGTGCAATTGACCCCGGGATGAGTGCGGTTGAAAGCGCGCAAAAAGAAGCCCGCGAAGAAGCAGGTTGTATCGGCACAGCCCTTGAGCCTGCCATTGGCAGCTATCATTACCAGAAATGGGGTGCACGCTGCGACGTTGAGGTTTTTGCCATGAAGGTTACGGAACTGTTACCTGAAACAGACTGGGAAGAAGCGCATCGCGGGCGGAAATGGGTTACCCTTGCGCAAGCCATCGAGATCGTTCGGGAAGATGGTTTACGCAAAATCCTCAAGACCTTTGCCCGGCAAGTTCAAGCCCTTCATTAAGCGGCGGCAACATCCCGAAACGACCCGCCAAAAGCAAAATCCTAATACAGCGTATCTGTCACATTGACATGTTGTTGCACGGCCCATTTATGAAAGGACCGTACGAGCTGCTGTTCGGCATCCTGTACGGGAAGCCATAAAAACTCGTGGTCCTGGTCAACAGGCTTGGCAGACTTTGCCAAAATTTCGGCAACAAAAAATACCGCGCGCTTCAGGCGGTATTTGCCCTTGGCGCGATTATTGACATATTGGGTCGCCAAACCAAGCCGGGAAACAATACGGATTGTCCTGCCGGTTTCCTCGATGGTTTCACGGATCAGGGCATCAACAGCGGTTTCATTACGCTCGATCCCCCCGCCAATCAGCATAATGCCCTTGGGCGTCCGAACAACGCCCAGCATCCCCTTCCCGTCAGGGATGACAGCATAAGCACAATCCTGAATATCATAAAACCTGCCCGGCTCCGGGCTGCCAAATATAGGGCCGATCACACAGTTTTCTCCATTGGCAGTCCGCAGGCACTGCAATTTCATCACGACATGTCGAAGTGAACCGAATGAATTTTCATGTCAACATACATTCACTTTGGAATGATAAAAAGAAAGGCAGCACCACGATGGATGCTGCCTTAAAACTGCCTGTTGTGCCCCATAAGGGCGTCGCCTTACAAACGGTTAACGCCGCAAGTAAAAATCAGAACGGGATGTCGTCATCCAGGTCCGGGGCGCCACCGGGGCCGGAATTGCCGCCGCCGCTGCGCGAAGACGAAGAAGAATTACCCCAACCGGCATCGCCGCCATTATCATAACCGCCGCCATATCCGCCGCCGCTATCATTGCCATAGTTACCGCCGCCAGACGACGATCCGCCGCCGCCGCTGCCATCACCACGGCCATCAAGCATGGTCAAGGTGCTGTTAAAGCCTTCCAGAACGATTTCGGTGGTGTAGTTGTCTTTGCCGTCCTGCCCCTGCCATTTGCGGGTGCGCAATGCGCCTTCGATATAAAGCTTGCTGCCTTTTTTCACAAAGCGTTCGACAACATCGGCCAGGCCTTCGTTGAAGACAACGATGCGGTGCCATTCCGTCCGCTCACGACGCTCGCCACTTTGGCGGTCACGCCACTGTTCAGATGTCGCAATGCTGAAATTGGCAATTTTCTTGCCTGCCTGCGTAAAACGGATTTCCGGGTCGCGGCCCAGATTACCGACGAGAATGACTTTATTGACACTGCCTGCCATGAGTTATCTTCCAGAGTTCGATGTTAGCTTGCGATTCCGTGTCAGAACCGGCGAATGAATATAAGCGGTCAGCGCGCAAATACCTGCGCCATGATGGTTTCCAGTGCCTTTTGATCAGTTTCGTCAAACGATCCAGTTTCCACACTGTCGACATCAAAAACGGCAATCAGGGACCCCTGCCGGTCAAACACCGGCACCACGATTTCCGAATTTGAACGGCTGTCGCAGGCAATATGCCCTGGAAAGGCATGCACATCCTCGACAACGCTGCTTTTTCGTGAAGATGCCACCGTGCCACAAACCCCGCGACCAAACGGAATACGCAGACATCCAAGTGTGCCCTGATAGGGGCCAACCACCAATTCATTTTCTTTGACCGGATCAACGATATAGAAGCCGGTCCAGAAATAATAGTCGAACTTTTCTGCCAGTACACAGCAAACCGTGGCCATCAATGCAGTCACATTGGTTTCGCCTTCGGTAATGCTTGTCAGTTCTTTTGTCGCATCCGCATAAAGTGCGTTTTTCTGGTCGCTGTTCACGATCATGCTCCTGTCTTGCTTAGGCATGGAACTAACGTTTCGCTTGCCCGGAAACAAGGACAAAATGGTCGCATACGCAAAGCCGGCCCGCATTCAGCCCGAACGCAGAAAAATCACCCGCAAAAGTTACGGGTGGTTTCGCACGATTTTAATCCTGTTGACCAGTTTAAATTCGATGGCCGCTTTCCCGGTCAAACAAATGGATTTGCTGCGGATTGGAATACAGCACCAGTTCCGCCCCCGTTTCAAACTGGTGCGTTCCCTGCATCCGAATGGTGATGGCTTCGTTTTTATCCCCAAAATTCAGATAAACCAGGGTTTCCGCCCCCAGGGCCTCGATGATGCGCACACGGGCGGTAATCTTGCTGTTGCTCGGTGTGTTCAACGACAGATGTTCGGGACGAATGCCAACAACAACTGGTCGATTGGCCGCGACATTATGATCCAGGTCCAGTCGTGTACCGTCATTGAGGACAACATGGCTGCAATCATCCGAAACGGTACCATCGATGAAATTCATTGCAGGTGAGCCGATAAACCCGGCAACAAACCGCGTTTCCGGCTTTTCATAAAGCTCGATCGGGGTTCCGATCTGTTCTGCAACACCGCCATTCATGACAATCAACCGATCCGCAAGTGTCATGGCTTCCACCTGGTCGTGGGTCACATAAACCGATGTCGTACCAAGGCGTTTTTGCAGGTTCTTAATTTCCAGGCGCATATCAACACGCAGCTTGGCATCCAGGTTTGACAAGGGTTCGTCAAACAAAAACACCTTGGGTTCACGCACAATGGCGCGGCCCATTGCCACACGCTGGCGTTGCCCGCCCGAAAGCTGGCGGGGTTTGCGCTCAAGCAGCTCGCTTAATTGCAATATCCCGGCCGCTTCGCGCACACGACGGTCAATCTCGTCCTTGCTATAGCCCCGGTTTTTAAGGCCGTAAGCCATATTGGCATAGTTCGACATATGCGGATAAAGCGCATAATTCTGGAACACCATTGCAATGTCGCGATCTGCCGGGGCCACATTATTCACCACCCTGCCATCAATCGATATTTCGCCGCCAGTAATGGTTTCAAGGCCGGCAATCATGCGCAGCAAAGTTGACTTACCACAGCCGGACGGGCCAACCAGTACAGCAAATTCGCCATCGGCAATCTCAATATCGACACCATGAATTGCCTTAAAACCGTTGGCATAGGTCTTTTCGACCTGTTTCAAATTTAACGTCGCCATTCTCTTATCCTGTCGTCACGGGGACTGATGTTTTTGTTCAAAAGATAATATCAGGGTATTGAAACGATTTATTTTTCCGTCTCAACCAGCCCCCGGATGAACATGCGCTGAAAGATCACCACCACCAGAACCGGCGGAATGGATGCCATGATGGTCAGGGCGAAAGCCTTGGGAAATTGCGGGACCTGCCCACCTTCATAAAGCGAGTTGTAAACCTGCTTGATGCCGATCACGATGGTGTAAAGCTGATCATCCGTCGTCATCAAAAGCGGCCACAGATACTGGTTCCAGCCAACCACAAACATGATGATGAAGATGGCGGCAATCATGGTGACAGAAAGGGGCACCAGAATATCGATGAAAAAGCGCAGCGGCCCTGCCCCGTCCAAACGGGCAGCTTCAAGCAATTCATCCGGTACGGAACGGAAAAACTGCCGGAAGAAAAAAGTACCGGTGGCCGAAGCAATCAAAGGCAGGATCAAACCGGTATAGGTATTCAGCAGGCCGAGATTTGAGACGACCTCGTAAGACGGCACGATGCGCACTTCAAGCGGCAACAAAAGGGTAGAAAAAATCACCCAGAACAACGGCACGGCAAAACGGAACCTGAAATAAACAATGGCATAGGCTGCCATCATGGAAATGATGACCTTGCCAATGGCAAAGCCCAGGCCCAGAACCATACTGTTAAACAGCATTTGCAGGGCCGTGACACGGCCTTTGGTCGCCTCGGCATCAAACAGGATTTTGCCGTAATTTTCAAAGAAATGCCCACCCGGCAAGAGCTGCAAACCATGCTGGAACAGAAATTCCCTTGTGTGGGTCGAGGATGCAAAGGCAATCCAGACCGGCATGATCATGAAAAGCGAACCGAGAATTAGGATGATATGGTTGGTCAGGGACCGCCATTTTGACTGATACATAACGATGCCCTTTCCTAGTAATGGACTTTGCGTTCAATGAAGCGGAACTGGAACACGGTCAAAATACTGACCATGATCATCAGCAGCACCGATTGTGCCGAACTGCCGCCCATATCCGCGCCCAGGAAACCATCGACATAGACCTTGTAAACCAGGGTTGCCGTGGCACCACCCGGCGCCCCTTTGGTCGAAACATCGATGATCCCGAAGGTTTCAAAGAAGGCATAGGTCAGGTTGATGACCATGAGGAAAAAGGTCGTCGGGGCCAGTAATGGGAAGGTAATGGTCCAGAACCGGCGTTCGGCACTTTTGCAGTCCAGCGTTGCCGCCTCGGTCACAGATTTGGGAATACCCTGCAAGCCGGACAGAAAGAAAATGAAATTCACACTAACCTGTTTCCAAACCGCAATCAGCACCACGACAAAGGTGGCATCATTGGCATTCTGAATATGGTTGAAATCAATCCCGATGCGGTTAATGAACAGGTAAAGGTCCCCCATCAAGGGGTTGAACATCATGATGCCCAAAAGCCCGGCAACGGGCGGTGCCACGGCATAGCCCCACATCAACAGGGTTTTATAAACCTTTGCCCCGCGAATGACTTCATCGGCACGCACGGCCAGAAACAGTGAAATGGCAATTGAAAGAACGGCCACCAGCGCCGAAAAAATGACAGTAAACCAGGCAGACCTTAGCCAGGCGGGATTCGAGAGCACATCCTCGAAATTGCGAAACCAGACAAATTGCGAAGACATGCCAAACGCATCCTCAAGCAAGAATGACTGATGGATCGCCTGTGCGGCGGGCCATAGAAAAAAGATGGCAATAATAATGATTTGAGGTGCCACAAACAGATATGGCACCGGGCTATGCCCGAACTGAACGCGTTTCATGACAAATATCGGCCTGAGAGAAACGGAAAAACCAAAAAGACAGGGCGACAATAAACGTCGCCCTGCCCCGCAAGGATAATGTTAGTTGCTGTAGGTGTCGTGGAAACGCTTCAGCAGCTTGTTGCCTTCGGTTTCGATCACATCAAAGGCCTGATCAACGGTTTCGTCACCATTCATCATTTTATCAACTTCGGCATAGATGACTTCGCGAATCTGGACATAATAGCCAAGACGATAGCCCTTGGTCCACTCCCCGCCTTCTTCGGAAAGCTGCTTGATGCCAACTTCGGCATCCGGGCTTTGTTTGTAATAGCCGTCTTTTTTGGCCAGTTCATAGGCTGCGTTCGTGATCGGAACGTAACCGGTTTCCTTGTGCCAGTAATACTGGGTCTGCGGTTTGGTCAGAAATTCAAAGAACTTGGCCACACCCTTGTTTTCTTCTTCCGAATGACCGGTAAAGGCAAACAGGGCTGCACCACCGATAAAGGTGCTTTTCGGTGCATCGCCAACACCTTTCCAGTAAGGAAGGGTCGATGTGCCAAAATCAAAGGTCGCACTTTTGCGCAAGCCCCCGAACGAGCCCGAAGACCCTAGCCACATGGCAGCTTTCTGCTGCAGGAAGGCATCCTGGTTTGCACCCCAGGCACGGCCATAATAACCGAAATAGTCCTTGTCCTTCCATTCCTTCACTTTTTTCCAATGATTTTTAAGGTTTTCATTGTTGTAAAGGAGTTTGACGTCGGTGCTGTCATAGCCATTATTGGCGGTTGCCAATTGCAGGTTATGGCGCGACATGAAGTTTTCAAAGAAGATCCACGGGCTATGGGATTCAGCAAGGCCCTGATAACCGGCTTCTTTCAGCTTCGGAGCCATTTCTTCAAATTCCTGCCAGGTTTTCGGCGGGTTTTGAATACCGGCTTTTGCCAGGGCATCCTTGTTGAAATACAAAAGCGGGGTCGAGCTGTTGAACGGCAGACCGATCATTTTGCCTTTGGAATCGGCATAGAAATAACGCACACCCGGGATGTAGTCGTTAATATCGAATTTGGAGCCGTATTTTTCCAAAAGATCCTGAACCGGATAAACAGCCCCCTTCGCATTGATGATGGTGGCGGCACCGGCATCAAAGATCTGGATGATGTTGGGCTGATTTTTCGCACGGAACGCTGCGATACCGGCCGTCATCGTGTCTTCGTAACCGCCCTTGTTGACCGGCACGATTTTGTATTCTGACTGGCTTTTGTTGAAATCGTCAGCAATATGATTAACGACGTCACCAAGGGCGCCATCCATTGCGTGCCACCAGGTAATTTCCGTCGTTGCGTTGGCCGAACTTGCCATAGCAAACAGCGCCGCAGCCGCCATCAGCGTTTTGCGAAACATGGTTCTGTGAACTCCCAAATAAAATAAATAGCCTGCTTTGACCCGCTGTCTACCAGGCCAAACAACACGGCTATTTTTTCCAATGCAGAGCCCATTCACTCAAGTGACAGTTTTCGGAAACTTATGTTTTAAACAAATTTCATTTTCATTTGGCGCATAAATAAACAATTAAATTTTCACTTGATCGGCAAGTGAAACGAAACTGAGGATGTTTCAGCTCAGTCAATAGCTAAATCACCAGCATTCAATGATGTCATATTATCGAAACACAACATCATTTTGGCTCCAAACATGCCAGTCACTCAGAAATTAATTACTTAAGGTTGATTTACGGAGAATTATTTCTATCATTTTTACCTTAACACTGAATCAACAAAAGAAAAAGCGACCTAATCGGGCCGCTTGTTTCAACAATGTTCATTTCAAAACTGGTTTAAACGGCGCGAAGCTACCCCTCGCTTTTTTCCGTGCGATCCCGCTGGGCAAAAACAGAAAGCAGGGCCAGCACCCCGGAAACCACCATCAACAGCAATGAAAGCGCGTTAAGAACGGGTGTTGACCCCTGCTTTAAACGGTCAAACATGGCGATGGTCAAAGGCGCATCCGAGCCCACCAGCATCAAGGTGCTTAACGCCATTTTCCTACTCTCCCTTACCCAATCAAAATCCAGCACATATAACCAGATAAATGTTTAAATTTCATACAGATATGCGAAATATTTTATCATCTATCGGCAAAGAATGACAAGACCGCGGAACGCGCAAACTCGGAACTTGCACTCAACTGGACCTATATTGGTATTGCAAATATTGATACCACTCTGCTATGGTGCAGGCAGTTAGGGGTGACAAACAATGAATAAACCGGATTCTGATGGTCTTTTTCTTGGCGTCGATGGCGGCGGTACGCGCTGCCGGGTACGCCTGCGCGACGGGTTGGGAAATATTTTGGGCGAAGCCGTTCGGGGCGGCGCAAACACCCGTCTGGGACTTGATAAAATCTTTTCGGAAATCACCGCCGCAGCACACGACACCCTTGACCAGGCTGCTATCCCCCGCGAGCGCATCAGGGATATTCATGCCGGTATGGGGTTGGCGGGATTATCGCTGGAGCGCGAACGCAAACATATTGCCGCTTACCCCCATCCCTTTGCCAGTGCTGTTTTTGAAACCGACGCCTATACAGCCTGCCTGGGCGCCCATAACGACGAGGATGGTGCCATCCTGATTGTGGGAACCGGCACCTGCGGGCAGGCAATTGTCGATGGCAGACAGCTTGCTATTGCGGGTTGGGGATTTGAGATTTCAGACATTGGCGGCAGTGCCCGCATTGGCAAACAGGCCCTGGAAAAAGCCCTGCTGGCCCATGAAAAAATTGGTATGGCAACCAGCCTGACACACCAGCTTATGGCGCATTTCCACCACAGCCCCGAGGAAATGGTTTCCTTTGCCGAAACCGCCTGCCCGTCAGATTTTGGCCAGTTCGCCTTAACGGTTTTTGACGCCCTGGATGAGGGGGATGCGATTGCCCGCGACATTGTCGGACAGGCCAGATTGGCAAATGAGAAAATTTTACGTCACCTTATGGCCTTTGGGGCCCCAAAGCTGAGCCTGATGGGGGGTATCGCCCGGCGCATGGCCGATTTGATGTCAGATGACATTCAGGCCAAACTTGTCCCTGCGGTCGGAGATGCGCTGGAGGGGGCCATCCTGATGGCCAAACACCTGCAGGAGGAACGCCAGTGATTGCAACAGATGACGTTTTAAACAGCCTGCGCACCCGGGATTTTGAAAATACAGGGCATGGTCCGCTCTATCGCCGTTTGCAAACCGCCATCAAGGCCATCATCGATGATGGCATTTTAAAGGTCGAAGATGCCCTGCCCAGCGAACGCGAATTGGCAACCGAACTGAAAATTTCGCGCGTGACGGTGCGCAATGCCGTGCGGGCCCTGGTGGAAGATGGCGTTTTGAT
The DNA here is from genome assembly GCF_001907695.1 of Thalassospira sp. TSL5-1. Classification (NCBI taxonomy): domain Bacteria; kingdom Pseudomonadati; phylum Pseudomonadota; class Alphaproteobacteria; order Rhodospirillales; family Thalassospiraceae; genus Thalassospira; species Thalassospira sp. TSL5-1. The sequence continues at coordinate 1,646,844 of NZ_KV880637.1, read as the reverse complement.
CCAGCGTCACGGTGCTGGCACCTTTGTTGCCCCACGCGTCGAGCAGGCCCTGTCCCGACTGACATCCTTTACCGAGGATATGACAACCCGGGGCCTTAACCCCGGAGCGATCTGGCTGGAAAAATCGGTTGGCTATGCCTCGCCAGAAGAAGCAATGGCCTTAAACCTGTCACCCGGCACGGAAGTTGCCCGGTTTCGCCGCTTGCGAACCGCGAATGACAAACCGATGGCGCTGGAATTTGCCGTTATCCCCAAACAATTTATCCCGGACCCCGAGGCGGTGGACAGATCGCTTTATGATGCGCTGGCAAAAAATGGCAAAAAGCCTGATCGCGCCCTGCAGCGATTGCGCGCGGAACTGTTTACCAGCGAAACCGCCCGCGCACTGGGGGTGCCAGAAGGAAGTGCCGCGCTTTATATCGAACGGCGGTCGTTTCTGGCCAACGGGACCCCTGTTGAATTCACCCGATCTTATTATCGCGGCGACAGTTACGATTTTATCGCCGAAATGCAGGTCGATACACGATAGTCCATGCGCCTTTTTGCATATAAACCTTACATGACATGCAAGGAACTCCGACATGACCACACGCTGGAAACCGCAAACCCAGATGGGGCGCGAAACCGCCGAGGCACCGTCCGTTATCAAGGCGCAGCTTGCTGCCAATCTTGGCCCGATCAACGATCTGGTGCATGAATTGCGCGCCCAACCACCTGCCTTTGTCATGACATGTGGCCGCGGCAGTTCGGACCATGCAACGCTTTATGCCAAATATCTGATCGAAAGCCAGCTTGGCATTCCTGTGGTGTCGGCGGCACCGTCGATCACGTCCATCTATGGCAAGACGCTGGCTGTTAAGGGGGCATTGTTTATTGCCGTTTCGCAGTCCGGCAAAAGTCCCGATCTGGTGCAAAGTGCAATGGCTGCAAAAAAGGCCGGAGCCCGCACCGTGGCGCTGGTCAATGTTGTCGATTCACCACTGGCGCAAACGGTTGATCATGTCATTCCCCTTATGGCCGGGTCCGAAACCAGTGTTGCCGCAACCAAATCCTATATCGCAACATTATCGGCCATCGCCCAGATCGTCGCGCGCTGGGGCGATGACCCGGCATTGAATGCGGGCCTTGCCACCCTGCCCGACCAATTAACCCAGGCCCTTGATAAAGACTGGCTGGATGCGGCAGAGCCCCTTGCAAAGTCACAAGGGCTTTATGTAATCGGCCGTGGCCCGGCCTTTGCCATTGCCCAGGAAGCTGCCCTGAAATTCAAGGAAACCAGCAGCCTGCATGCCGAAGCCTTTAGTGCAGCCGAAGTCAAACACGGGCCAATGGCGCTGGTAACGCGGGAATTTCCGTTGCTGGTTTTTTCACAGGATGACGCCACCCGCGAAAGCGTTGAGGGTTTCCTGACGGAAATGCGCGCAAAAACCGACAACCTGTTTGCCGCCGAAACCGGCGACGCAATTGCCAAGGGGCATTTACCGGTCGTCGAAGACATTCACCCGCTGCTGGCCCCGATTGCGATGATCCAGACATTTTATACCCTGGCTGAACATGTTGCGTTGCTGCGCGGCTGCAACCCCGATGCACCGCCGCATCTTTCCAAGGTAACGGAGACGCATTGATGAAGATTCTTGCCATTAAAAATGCCCGGCTGTTCGATGGCGAGCAGTTTCACGAAAATAGCACTGTGATCGTTGAAAACAGTAAAATCAGTGCTGTGTCACCAGCCAGCATACCCGATGGGGCTGATATTTTTGACGCCCGAGGGAATGTACTGGCACCGGGATTTATTGATGTTCAGGTCAATGGTGGCGGCGGCGTTTTGTTAAACCACTCGCCTAGCGTTGACGGCATTCGCCAGATTATGGCGGGGCACCGCAAATTTGGCACCACGGCCATGCTGCCGACCCTGATTACCGACACACGCGAAAAAATGCTGGCCGCCATTGACGCGGTTAAAAACGCCATTAATGAAGGCGTACCTGGCATCGTTGGCATCCATCTTGAAGGCCCATACCTGAACACGGAACGCAAAGGCGTGCATGACCCAAACATCATCCGCCCGATGGAAGATGATGCGATCGAGGTTCTGTCCAGCCTGCCAAATGGCCGCATTCTGGTAACGCTGGCACCTGAAAAGGCTGCCAAGGGCACCATAGAAAAATTAACCGCCAAAGGTGTGCTGGTGTGCGCAGGTCATACAGCTGGCACCTATGATGACATGCAAAAGGCAATCGGCGAAGGATTACGCGGTTTCACCCATTTGTTTAATGCCATGAGCCCCCTTGCCCACCGTGAACCCGGTGTTGCCGGGGCGGCAATGGCAGACGAAACCACATGGTGTGGCCTGATCGCCGATGGCTATCATGTTCATCCGGCGGCCATGCAAGTAGCCGTCCGGGCCAAGAAAACAGGCAAGATTATGCTGGTAACCGATGCCATGCCGACGGTGGGTGCAAAAACCAAAAGCTTTGTGTTAGGTGGTGAAGAAATTACAGCCTCTGGCGGGCGTTGCGCCCTTGCTGATGGTACACTGGCCGGGTCGGACCTGGACATGATGTCGGCAGTCAAAAATAGTGTTGAAATGATCGGTGTTGACCTTGGCGAAGCCTTGCGAATGGCGTCGCAGTATCCGGCAACGTTCCTGAAACTTGATGATTGCAAAGGCAAAATCCTGCCGGGTTTTGATGCCGATATGGTTTTGTTTGACCCGGAAACATTCGAGGTTAAAAACACTTGGATTTCAGGTAAATAAAGCAAAAATTTTATCTAAAACATAAGATCAGGAGGCATCCCCATGACGTCGAAACCCGTACGCATCCTTGTTGTCGGACTGGGCAATATGGGGATGTCCCATGCCAAAGCCTATCATGCCCTTGACGGATTCGAGATCGTAGGCCTATGCACCCGGTCCCCCATTTCACAAGGCACCCTGCCCGCCGGATTTGAATCCTATCCGCAATTTACCGATTACGAAACCGCCTTGGCCGAAACCCGACCCGATGCGGTTTCGATCAATACCTATACCGAAACACATGCCGATTTCGCCATTACCGCCTTTGAAGCAGGTGCGCATGTGTTTATCGAAAAAACACTCGCGGCAACGGTTGAGGATGCCGAGAGGGTTATCGAAAGTGCAGTCAAACACGGCCGTAAACTGGTGATCGGCTATATCCTGCGCCATCATCCGTCGTGGGAGAAATTCGTTGAACTGGCCCAAACACTGGGCAAACCGCTGGTGATGCGGATGAATTTGAACCAGCAAAGCAGTGGTGAATTTTGGGAAACCCATAAACGCCTGTTAAACAGCGTGTCGCCGATTGTCGATTGTGGGGTGCATTACCTGGATATGATGTGCCTGATGACGGGGGCCAAACCGGTTTCGGTTCATGCAATGGGTGTGCGCCTGTCGCCCGATGTGGCCGAGGACATGTATAATTACGGACAATTGCAGGTCCGGTTTGATGACGGGTCGATTGGCTGGTACGAAGCGGGCTGGGGCCCGATGATCAGCGAAACGGCATTTTTCGTTAAGGATGTGATCGGGCCCAAGGGGTCGGTATCAATCACAGATGTAGAAGAAAAAGGCGCTGGATCGGCCAATGTCGACACACATACCAAGACGAATGCCTTAAAATTGCACCATGCTGCCACAGATCAGGACGGAAAATTTTCACATTCGGACGAAATCATCAAAACCGATGACGAGCCCGATCATGATGGTTTGTGTCTGCGTGAGCAGCAGTTTTTCCTAAAGTCTATTACGGAAAATCTTGACCTTACGCAGCATATGGCGGATGGATTGGGCTCCTTACGGATCGCCCTAGCGGCGGACCAGTCGGTCCGCACGGGGAATGTTATAATGCTCTGACCCCCAGGAGGAGTACCCACATGCCTTCCGTTAAACCCGGTGTTGTAACCGGTGCGGCCTATCGTGATCTCGTTGCTGCCTGCAAGCAGGACGGATACGCTCTACCCGCAGTTAATATTACGTCCTCGAGCACGCTGAACGCAGCCCTTGAAGCTGCTGCCAATGCCGGTTCTGACATTATCATTCAGCTTTCAAATGGTGGTGCGCAGTTCTTTGCCGGCAAGGGCATCAAGGATGCCAATGCGGCCCGTGTTATTGGCGCTGTTTCCGCCGCCCGCCATGCCCAGCTTCTGGCTGAATATTATGGTGTCGCCGTTGTTCTTCATACCGATCACGCCAACCGGAAATTCGTTCCGTGGGTCGATGGTATGCTGAGCTGGGGCGAAAAGGCGTATAAGGAAACCGGCAAGCCTTTGTTTAGCTCGCATATGCTGGATCTTTCCGAAGAACCGCTTGAAGAAAATCTGGCAACCTGCGAGGAATTCCTGAAACGTCTTTCCGCTGTCGATATGAGCCTGGAAATCGAACTGGGTGTAACCGGCGGTGAAGAGGACGGGATTGGCAAGGAACTCGATACCAGTCAGGACGATATCGATCCACGCCTTTATACCCGCCCGGAAGAAGTTGAAGAAGCCTATCGTCGCCTCAAACCGCTGGGCCATTTTTCGGTCGCGGCAGCATTTGGCAACGTTCACGGCGTTTACAAACCCGGCAATGTGAAACTGCGCCCGGAAATCCTGCTGGAATCGCAAAAATACGTTGCCGAAAAACATGGTTTGGATGGCTTCCCGCTTGATTTCGTTTTCCACGGTGGTTCCGGTTCGGAAAAAGAAAAGATCGAGGAAGCCGTTGGTTACGGCGTTTTCAAAATGAATATCGATACCGACACCCAGTTTGCCTATGCGACAGCCGTTGGCAAATATGTCGAAGAAAACGAACGGGCCTTTAAATACCAGGTCGATCCGGACGACGACAAACCCTACAAAAAACAGTACGATCCGCGCGTTTGGGTTCGTGAAGCCGAACTTTCAATGGCAGCCCGCCTTGAAGAAGCCTTCAAGGATTTGGGCGCTACGGGCAAGTCGATTGCCAAAGGTTAAGCCTAAATAGCTGCTACCAAAACCCGTCAGAGAGATCTGGCGGGTTTTGTTTTTGCGGCGCAAAATTCGCGTGTGCTGATCGCATATCAGTCATGCTGACAGATCCTGACAGGAACTGTCGGGGGCGCACTTGCGTATAACCACTGGCTCCTCTATACATTCCCCGAACAATTCAGGAACAAAAGGCCGGATATGCTGACAAAAATTTCAGTTCGCGGTGCGAAAGAACACAATCTGCAGAACATTGATGTCGAACTGCCACGGGATTCGCTGGTGGTCATAACCGGCCTGTCGGGATCGGGCAAAAGCTCGCTGGCTTTTGACACCATCTATGCCGAAGGTCAGCGGCGTTATGTCGAAAGCCTGTCGGCTTATGCGCGACAGTTCCTTGAAATGATGCAAAAACCGGATGTCGAATATATCGACGGTCTGTCGCCTGCCATTTCGATTGAACAGAAAACCACATCGCGTAATCCGCGTTCGACCGTGGGGACTGTGACCGAAATTTACGACTATATGCGACTGTTGTGGGCGCGTGTCGGCATCCCCTATTCCCCGGCAACCGGCCTTCCCATTGTCAGCCAGACGGTTTCGCAAATGGTGGACCGCGTCATGGAAATGGAAGAAGGCACCCGGCTTTATTTGCTGGCCCCCATCGTGCGCGGCCGCAAGGGTGAATATAAAAAAGAACTTAAAGACCTTCGTGTACGTGGTTTTCAGCGCGTGAAAATCGATGGCGAGATGTATGACATCGACGAAGCACCAGAGCTGAACAAAAAGCTGAAACACGATATTTCCGTCGTGGTCGACCGTTTGGTGGTCAAGGATGGCATTCAGACACGCCTTGCCGACAGCTTTGAAACTGCCCTGGAGCTGACCGACGGCATCGTCTTTGCCGAAGATGCCCGCAGCGGTGAAAGCACCCTGTTTTCGGCCAAGTTCGCCTGCCCGGTTTCGGGTTTCACCATCGAGGAAATTGAACCGCGCCTGTTTTCGTTCAACAACCCGTTTGGTGCCTGCCCGGTTTGTGATGGCCTTGGCACACAAATGGAATTTGACCCGGAACTGGTGGTGCCTGACTCGACAAAAACGCTTGATGACGGTGCAATTGCGCCCTGGGCCAGCAGTACATCGAAATATTACCTGCAAACATTGCGCGCCATTGCCAAGCATTTTGGGTTTAAAACCAATGTGGCGTGGGAAAAGCTTCCGGAAAAGGCCAAGCACATCATTCTGCATGGGTCAGGCAACGAAGAAGTCACCGTCACCTATGATGACGGTTCGCGCAGCTATAAGGTAACACGCCCCTTTGAAGGGGTTATTCCCAACATGTCACGGCGCTGGCGTGAAACCGACAGCCAGTGGGCCCGCGATGAACTGGCAAAATACCAAACCATTTCCGACTGTGACGCCTGCCACGGTCAGCGCCTAAAGCCCGAAGCCCTGGCGGTCAAGGTTGATCAATGCACCATTTCCGAAATCACCGCCCTGTCTATTGGCAAGGCCGTGGAATGGTTTGCCGCCCTTGAACCCAAGCTGGATGAAAAACAGACCGAAATTGCCCGCCGTATTTTGCGCGAAATTAACGACCGCCTGAAATTCCTGAGTGACGTGGGGCTGAATTATCTGTCCATGTCGCGCACATCGGGCACGCTTTCGGGCGGGGAAAGCCAGCGTATTCGCCTGGCATCACAAATCGGCTCGGGCCTGACGGGTGTTTTATATGTGCTCGATGAACCCTCCATCGGCCTGCATCAGCGCGACAATGACCGCCTGCTGGAAACCCTGAAACGCCTGCGTGACCTTGGCAACACGGTGCTGGTTGTTGAACATGACGAAGACGCCATTCGCGCGGCCGATTATGTTGTCGATATGGGCCCGGGTGCCGGTATTCACGGCGGCCGTATTGTGGCCCAGGGCACGCCAGAGGAAATTCAGCAAAACCCGGCAAGCCTGACAGGTAAATATCTGACCGGGATTGAACAAATTGCCGTGCCCGACAAACGGCGTGATGGCAATGGCAAGGCCATTACCATTAAAGGTGCCCGGGCCAATAACCTGCAAAATATCGATGTTGATTTTCCGCTGGGTAAATTCGTGTGCGTGACCGGTGTCTCTGGTGGTGGTAAATCCAGCCTGGTGATTGAAACGCTGTATAAATCGCTGGCAAAACGGATGCACAATGCCCGCACCCAGCCCGGTGCGCATGACAGCATTTCAGGTGTTGAGCATATCGACAAGATTATCGATATCGACCAAAGCCCGATTGGCCGCACCCCGCGTTCCAACCCTGTCACCTATACCGGGGCCTTTACCCCCATTCGGGAATGGTTCGCCCAATTGCCCGAGGCAAAAACCCGTGGCTACAAGCCAGGACGGTTTTCCTTTAACGTCAAGGGTGGCCGGTGCGAGGCCTGCCAGGGCGATGGCGTGATCAAAATTGAAATGCACTTTTTGCCCGACGTTTATGTGACGTGTGATCAGTGCAAAGGCAAACGCTATAACCGTGAAACGCTGGAAATATCTTTTAAAGGCAAATCAATATCCGACGTTCTTGATATGACAGTCGAGGAAGGTGCAGACTTTTTCAAAGCCGTTCCCAGCATTCGTGACAAGATGGAAACCCTGAAACAGGTGGGGTTAAGTTACGTTCATTTGGGCCAGCAGGCCACCACCCTTTCCGGGGGTGAGGCACAGCGCGTCAAACTTGCCAAGGAGCTTTCAAAACGCGCGACTGGCAGAACAATTTACATTTTGGATGAGCCGACAACGGGCCTGCATTTTCATGATATTCGCAAATTACTGGAAGTGCTGCATACCCTGGCCGATCAGGGCAATACGGTTGTTGTGATTGAACATAACCTTGATGTGATCAAAACAGCGGACTGGATTATTGATATTGGCCCCGAAGGCGGGGATGGCGGTGGTGAACTGGTTGGTGCCGGCACGCCCGAAGACATCATGAAAAATGACCGCAGCTATACTGGTAAATATCTGAAACGGCATTTGCGTCTATCGTAATATTCAATTTGACCGTTGGACTGCATCAGGTTGTTTTGGCACTATCGGAACCGATCGCCAGAGCACGGATGCGGCCTTCGACCGTTTGCAGAATGACCTTGACCAGCCGTTCGCTAAAGCCCGCCAGAAAGGCAATCAGCAACATGATGGCCACCTGCTGTCCGCTATCGGCATCAAGTTTGAGCGATCCAAGGTCATTAAGGTCACGAATAGCCTGAAGCTGGTCCAGGTTGTCGGGAATTATATTCGCCCTTACGATCAACAAGGCCAGCACGGCATAAACAAACCCTAAAAACGGACGAAACAGAAAGCGAAAGAAAACATCAAGTGGTGTTAAATTTTGCCATTCCTGCGGGTCACTGATGTGCAACATGACGCTGACCATCGCGCCTAATGCGCCAAATATCCCCACGAAGAAAACCAAATCATAACTGAAACCGAACAAGCGCCCGCCCCACGAACTGACGATCACGTCGATCGCGAAAAATATCGCCAGGATGGCAAGCAACACCACCGGTGACAATACCAGCGCAAGGCTGGCTGCCGATAACCGGGCAACATCACCCCCAGACACCAGAACCGATAAAAAATTGTTCGGAACGGATGAAGCACTTTTCCTGACATTGTCAGAACCGATATTCGTATCTGTTGGGTGGGCGACCACAGATTTTTGGGCACTTGCTGGATCAATCATGGTTTGTATCTATCCCTGATGAACAATGCTGATGTGTTGTCAGACTGTCCTGATCGACGCGGAAGGATGACAAATGTGATACGGAACACGTTTAGGACATTCATCCATTCCTCAAACCCGGTAATTTTCTGCAATTGACTTGATATTTGTGCCCTTGGACCGCTATGTGTGGGGCCAAACTTGGCTTGATGCCAAAACCTGTTCTGACGGAGGTTCAGCTTGGAAACGGTTACACCTGTTCATATCATTGGCGCTGGCTTGGCCGGTAGCGAAGCGGCCTGGCAACTGGCCGAAGCCGGCATCCCCGTGATCATTCACGAAATGCGCCCGGAACGCCCGACCGATGCTCACCAGACGGACAAATGCGCCGAGCTGGTATGTTCCAACTCGTTCCGCTCGGACGACAAAGAATATAATGCCGTGGGCCTGATCCACGATGAAATGCGCCGGGCAAATTCGCTTATTCTGCGCTGTGCGGATAAACACAAGGTCCCAGCCGGCGCTGCATTGGCGGTGGACCGTGAGGGCTTTTCACAGGCCGTTACAGATGCCTTGATAAACCACCCCCTGATATCAATGGAACGTGGCGAGATTGACGGCCTGCCGCCTGTTGAATGGGGCAATACCATCATTGCCACCGGCCCGTTGACTTCGGGCTCTCTGGCTGCTGCCATTTTGGAACAAACCGGCGAACAGTCGCTGGCGTTTTTCGATGCCATTGCCCCGATCCTGTATAAGGAAAGCATCGATTTTGATAAGGCCTGGTTCCAGTCGCGCTATGACAAGGGCGATGGCAAGGATTATATCAACTGCCCGATGAACAAAGAGCAGTACAACAATTTCATTGATGCGCTGCTGGCCGGTGAAAAAACCGAATTCAAGGACTGGGAAAAAGACACGCCCTATTTTGACGGCTGCCTGCCCATTGAAGTGATGGCCGAACGCGGGCGCGAAACCCTGCGCCACGGCCCGATGAAACCGGTTGGCCTGACCAACCCGCATGATCCAACCGTTAAATCCTATGCGATTGTGCAGCTTCGCCAGGACAATGCCCTGGGTACGCTCTACAATATGGTCGGTTTCCAGACGAAACTGAAATACGGCGCCCAGGTCGAGGTGTTCAAAACCATTCCCGGTTTGGAAAATGCCGAATTTGCCCGCCTCGGCGGCATTCACCGTAACACCTTCCTGAATTCCCCGCGCCTGCTTGACCCGACCCTGCGGCTTAAATCGCGCCGGGACATCCGGTTTGCCGGGCAAATTACCGGCTGTGAAGGCTATGTGGAAAGTGCGGCCGTTGGCCTGATGACGGGCCGCTTTACCGCGGCTGAAAAGCTGGGCCGCGAATTGCCCCTGCCCCCGGCGGTAACGGCAATGGGCGCACTTTTGGGACATATTACCGGTGGCGCGGATGCCGATAGCTTCCAGCCAATGAATGTGAATTTTGGGCTGTTCCCGGAACTGGAACTAACAAAACGGGTGAAAGGCCGGGATCGCAAAAAGCTTTATACTGACCGCGCCATTCCCGCCTTTGATGAATGGCTTGCTGAAATCGGCAATTAAGGCAACAGCCTTAACAACGCAATAAAACGCCTGCGCAAACTGCGCGGGCGTTTTTACGTGACTTAGCGCGACAACTAATAGTTAACGCGAGTCAACTTACCGGTAATTTCGCGAATGCTTTTGCCATTGCGAAACCGTTTAAAAATCAGGTCCAGGTTGCCATTGGCATCCAGCGTGCGTTCATAGACCTGCATTTCATAGCCGCCATCATCCAGAATATACATTGCATGCACCGTCAGGGTTTTGCCCACGATGCGCGCCCAGACAAAGGGCTGGCCTTTTAACGGGTCATTGGGTACACGCTTGCCAAACAGGCCGGTCCGCATGGCGCTGCCATAAATTTCGGGGCGGTCGGTATTGAAAAACTCAATGCTAAGGGCCGACTTTTTTTCCCGACCGTCAGACTTGTAAATCACGGTTGACCAATCGACTGTAAAGGCCTCATCTTTTTTCCGGATCGTCACATCCAGGTCACGCGCCTTCAATTCGTCAGTCTCTTCGGAAATGGCCGTTCCGTGATAGGTTCCGACAAAAGGATCAATCGAGGTAGCTGCTGCCCGGTTGTTATGCGACCAGACCACCATCAACAAACCCACCGGGATGATGACCAAAATCGCGATATTTCTGAATATTTTCATTTCGGGACCCCGCAGCCTCTGATCGCCGGACACCCAACAAAGACAGGTTATGAACCGGTTGATCTAGAAAGATTTATAACCTTTTTGTCGGTTGTAAAGATACAGCCTTACCAATATCCCGAAAGTGCCCGGAGCGTCAGCCTGAAACTGGCCGGGCGCGCCAGACCAAATTCGGCAGAAAACGGGTCAAAATCCGCCTTTTTCAGCTTCTTTAAATAATTTTCCGCAAGGGTAACGGGCAAGGCTGCCGGTGCAGCTTTTTTCGGTAAATGGCGGCGCATTTTACGTGCCGCGTTGATTTTATCCTGCGCCTGATGGGCAAGGTCACGGGTCATGGCTTTTACCGCATCGGTCTTGCGAAATTCAAAAATATCGCCCGTCGCGACACCATGTTTATGCAAATGATCCTCGGGCACATATTGGCGTTTGGCCCGCCCATGAAACACCATCGCACGTAAAATCCCCACCAAACCATAGGCATTCCCGGCAAGGCGTGCTGCTTTTAGCGCGGCATCATCCTCTGCCCCCAGCAATGTCGCGGCAGCTTGGCTTAGCTTTCCTGATGTTTCATCAATATAGCCTTCAAGGGCGGTCATATCTTTGGGGGCCTGATCAAACAGATCAAACTCGCGGGCATCAATCATGGCTTCAAGGGTTTTGGGTGCAAGGCGCCCCTGCCCGATCAGCGCCGCCAATGGTTCAACAACCTCGTGTTTACGAATTTTGCCTTTGGCAATATCTGCCAGGGCATCCCGCCACCACTGCAGGCGGATTTGCCCCAGCATGGCCTCGCTCACCATTTCGCGGGTTTTCGATATTTCCTGATTAAAGGCATAAAGCGTAAACAAATCCTCGCGCCTGTCTGGCGGCGCAAAAAGCGCACACAGGAAACGATCCTTGTCGTTCCGCCGCACATAATCGGCACAATAGGAAAGGCTAGGTGTATCACTCATCAATTTTGAATTATCCATCGCTCAAACGCAACACGCTCATTCAACCTGTCCGGTTGCTTGAGAGTGTCGGTGCGCATTCCTGTTCTGCTCATCACGATCGGCCGCCATTCCGGACATTTTCACATCCGGCATGCTCTCCACATACAGAGACTGGGAGGGGAATGCAAATGCTGCCCCTTCTTCTTCGATGATGCGTTTAAAAGCAATGATATGCCGGTTGCGAATGTCGCGCCATTTCAGCCAGTCGGTGGTATGCGTAAAATAGTAAAGGTCGATATTAATCGAACTGCTGCCAAAATTGGCCAAATGCACCATCTGTGGCACATCTTCCTGCGCCACATCCTCGTCTTCCTGTAAAAAGCTGCGCAAACGCTCAATGATTTTTTCAATCTGGTCGGCAGTGGTGCGATATTCGACGCCAATCACCATTTTGATACGGCGATGAGTCATGCGGCTCCAGTTAATCACCGGTGAATCCACGATTTCGGCATTGGGCATCACCACCAGCGCCTTGGAAAAGGTACGAACCTTGGTTGCCCGCAAGCCAACAAATTCGACAACACCTTCAAAATGTGGCGTTTCAATCCAGTCGCCGCGCTTAAACAATTTGTCGGCAAAAATGGTTAATCCGCCAAAAACATTGGCAACCGAATCCTTTGCCGCCAGAGCAATGGCCATACCGGCCAGCCCCAACCCGCCCAAAAAGGCCGTAACATTGATGCCCCAATCTTCCAGCAGGGCAACACCGGCCAGCACAACCACCAAGGTCCGCACACAGCGAATAAAAAACTGTCGCAAATCATCGGCCAGGCCGGCCCCAAAACGACCGGCAAAGGTATTAAAGCCAAGCGCAAGCGGCTCTACAACGCGGTAAAATGCCCAGAAAATCGTGGCAATGACAAAAACCCGCAAAATGCTGAAAATAACGGCGTCGGTTTTGTCTGAGAAGTCGATTACTTCGGTTGAAAAATAGAAACCAAGCAACACAACAAACACTTCAACAGGTGTTTGTATGGCATTGAAAATCATCGCAAGTGTTTGGTGTTTTCGCTTATCGGCAAGCCGGCGAGCACCACCAACAACACCATGCGCCAGCAATTTGCGAACCAGAATAAAAAACAGCAAAACGGCAATGGCGACAATCACGCGCCCAACACCGTCGCCGCCCAACAGGTCAGCCCAGTCGGTAAATTTTGCAACAATCTGTTCGGTCAGGCTGTGCAACCCCGAAGTCAGTTCTTCCATATACTAGAAATGCAGCCTGCCCTGCCAGCAAAACAGCCTGCACCGTCCCCTGTCTGCAGTGATATCTCTATCCATACAACGCACCAGAGAGCGGGAAATGTTCCCGCAATGGCAAATAAACCATCCGCTCAGAGGATCTAAAAACAACCGTCAGACGGCGATCAATGCCGCAGCCACCCGGCGTTCCTCGGAAAGCAGCACATTAAAAGTCCGGCAGGCCGCTCCGGTATCCATTGGTTCAATAACGATACCATGTGGACGCAAGGCATTGCGCCAGGCGGTTTTCACCGGCTGCATTCTGGGGCCCATCCCCAACAGCAATATATCAACCTGCCCGGCACGGGAAATGACCTCGGCAAAGGACTCCTCGGTGACAGTGGCGATATCCTGGTGCGGCCAGGACAGGAATTCACCCGGAAACAGCAAAACGGACCCGACCGCCTTCTCATTGCCAAATCGGAACAGACCATCCCCGTAACTGGAAACAAGTTTGCGACCCGATGCGACCATCGGTGTAACGTCCATCGACATGGGAGACCTCGCTTATGATAACGGATGGGACAGCCTTATAGCGTCTGCATTAGGCACAAAAAAGGCCGGGTCGTTGTCGCACGAACCCGGCCTTTCTGTAAATATCTGGTAGGATCAAATCTTACTGCAATACAAAATTACAGCGCATTTGCCTCTTCAGTGCTGGCTTCTTCGCCTTCGGGAATCTTGCGGCGCAATTTCAGCACGACGAGCAAGGGCGATGCCACACAGATCGAGGAATATGTCCCCACCACGATACCGAAAATGAGTGCGAAGGTGAAACCGCGAATGGCTTCGCCGCCAAACAAAAACAGCGCAATCAGGGCCAACAACGTTGTAAAGGATGTCATCACGGTACGCGAAAGCGTTGTATTGATCGACAGATCCAGAAGTTCCGGCAAATCCATTTTGCGATATTTGCGCATGAATTCGCGGATACGGTCAAAAACCACAACGGTATCGTTAATCGAATAGCCGCCAACCGTCAGAATGGCGGCAAGCGTTGCCAGGTCAAACTGAATACCGGAAACCACAAACAGACCAACCGTAATGATCACGTCATGCAGCAAGGCAACGACCGACGCCACGGCGAACTGCCATTCAAAGCGTAGCCAGATATAAATCATGATCAGCGCAAGCGAGATCACAACCGAATATAAACCGGCTTCCTTTAGCTCCCCACCGACTTTCGGCCCCACAAGTTCGGAGCGGCGGATGCTGACACCGTCACCAAGAGCCTTGGTCACAGTTTCCAGTGCCGCCATCTGGGCCTTTTCATCGCCATCCTGGCGCTGAAGCTGAATCAGAACGTCGTCAGGTTCACCAAACTGCTGAATGGAAACGTCACCCAGCCCCAGACTGCCAAGATTAGTCCGCAGGGCCGTTACGTCTGCCGGGCCCTCGGTTTTGATTTCGAGCAGAATACCGCCGCGAAAATCGATACCGAAATTAAGACCCTTTGTGAAGAACAGGACCCCCGAAACAATAACCATCGAGAGCGAGAAGATATAAAACAGTTTCCGGAATTTGAGGAACGGGATGTTCACGTCATCCGGAACCATATGCAAAGGTTTCATGTGCGATTTGCTCCCTTCCTCACAATACCAGCTCGGTGGGACGACGATATTTGACCCAAGAGGCCACAATCAGTCGTGTCACCCAAATGGCGGCAAACATCGATGTGATGATCCCGATAGCCAGTGTCACGGCAAAACCCTTGATCGGGCCTGAACCGAAGCTAAACAACACCAAAGCTGCAATCAGCGTGGTAATGTTGGCATCAAGAATGGTCGACATCGCACTACGGTAGCCCGCATCAATCGAACTGATGATTGACCGGCCTATCTTGCGTTCTTCGCGGATGCGCTCAAAAATCAGAACGTTGGCATCAACCGCCATCCCCACTGTCAAAACAATACCGGCAATGCCCGGCAATGTCAGTGTCGCCTGCAAGATCGACATGACCGCCAGAATCAGGATCAGGTTTATCATCAGGGCAATATTGGCAAAAATACCAAACAGGCCATAGCTGATCGCCATGAACACAATGACGAAAACCATACCAAGGATAGAGGCGATTTCACCCGATTCAATGGAATCCTGACCAAGCCCCGGACCAATAGAGCGTTCTTCCAGAATTTTCATTGGTGCTGGCAAAGCACCGGCACGCAGCAGCAGTGACAGGTCATTTGCTTCCTGTACGCTGAACTGGCCGGTAATAATGCCGCTTCCGCCCATAATGGGTTCATTGATACGCGGTGCCGAAATCACCTTGCCATCAAGCACAATGGCAAGACGCCGGCCGGTGTTTTTACTGGTCACATCGCCAAAACGCGCCCCGCCTGCCGCATCAAAACGGAAGGACACAACCGGACGTCCGTCATTAAAGGTCGGCTGACTGTCAATCAGGTTGTCGCCAGAAACAACAACGCGACGATCCACAAGATATTCCTGCGGCGCACCTGCTGACGCATCATCAGCCCCCGGCATAATAACAGCGCCTGGCGGAATACCGGTCTCGCGCGCCTGTTGCGGCGTTTTGCTTTCGTTGATCAGATGAAAATTCATCTTTGCCGTCCGGCCCAGAATGTCCCGCAAACGAGAAGGATCATTCAGCCCGGGAACCTGCACAACGATGCGGTCTTCACCCTGACGCTGGATTGACGGTTCCGTCGTTCCCAATTCATCAACACGCCGACGCACAACTTCAAGCGACTGGCTAATGGCCCGATCGACCATTTCCCGGCGCGTTTTTTCGTTGTAGGTCAACATGATGTGATTGCCTTCACCGCCAACAACCGTCTGCGGGTCCAGCTTTGCAATCAGCGAGCGGGCCTTTTCAACATCATCATCATTAACGATGGTGACAGATGCCCCGTCAGCCGACCCACGCAAACCGCGATAGCGAATACGGGCTTCACGCAGGGCATCACGCATATTTTCCGTCAGGGCATCATAACGCTCACGAATAACGCTATCGACCCCGACTTCCAAAAGCATGTGTGACCCGCCCCGCAGGTCCAGACCCAGGCTAATCTGCTTGCCGGGCATCCAGCTTGCTTCGGTAGGAAAAGTGCCCTTGGGAAGAAAGTTTGGCGCGGCATATATCACGCCCAAAGCACACACCAGCAAAACCAGCGTTGCTTTCCATTTGGTAAAATAAAGCATGTGTCCTTTAACCAGAGATGTCTGGGGAACATTGCGACATCGGGCTCAGGGCTCAATCAGGATAATAAGGAAGAACTTGCCCGGCCGACCGCCAGTAATATGCAGAAAGGCGGAACCTGTTGGTTCCGCCCGAAACTTTGACAAAAATCAGTCTTTTTTGACTTCGTCAGTTTTTTTATCGTCTGCCTTGTCTTCGGCATCCGAACCACCCTTGGCCGGTTCAGTGCGCGACAGAACATTGGAGATCATGCCGCGTGCGACTTTGACTTTCACACCATCAGCAATCTCGACAGAGACTTCTTCGTCCGAAACAACCTTGGCGACGGTTCCGATGATCCCACCAGCCGTAACAATTTTATCACCGCGGCGAACCGCAGCCAGCATTGCTTTGTGTTCTTTCTGTTTCTTCTGCTGCGGACGAATGAGCAAAAAGTAGAAAACCACAAAAATCAGGATCAGCGGCAGAAAGCTGGTCAGCATATCCGCTCCGCCAGCAGCGCCACCAGCACCCTGAGCAAAAGCCGGTGAAATCAACATTAGGAACTCCTAACCTAAAACAGAAAAACCAATCAACTGCCGGAATATAACGGTGTAATGCGCCGTTGCAAGAAAGATCGCTTCTTTTTGCCTTAAACTCGCCAGCCCGTGCCTTATAAATCACACATCATTGCGCATTGGCGGTTGAATTTCCTGTCTTCAGGCGTCTTTGTGACCAGATTCACAGTAATCATGCAGGTTCATACGGACTATTCCACGCAAACCATGCTGTGCTAGGGTTCGGCCATAAAGCGTAGTGAAGAACCTTCCCTGCCACCAAAAACGAAAACATCCAAGAGGCCCCGATGACCGACACCCTTGCCGATTTGCTGCCAACATTAACCCGCATTGCCGATGCGCTTGAACGAATGGCGCCGCCGCCGCGCCAGCAAAACGACCTGTCCATCGCAGATGCCTTCGTCTGGCATGCCGAGACCGGATATTTGCAGCCCGTCAAGCAGGTGAACCGGGTTGATATCGGTCTTTTGCAGGGGATCGAACAACAGAAAAACATTCTTTATAATAATACCAAACGGTTTGCCCGGGGCCTGCCTGCAAATAATGCGCTGTTATGGGGCGCGCGCGGCACGGGCAAAAGCTCTATCGTCAAGGCAATGCACGCGCTGATTAACCAGGAAGCGCCGTCATCGCTGGCCCTGGTGGAAATTCACCGCGAAGATATTCCCACCCTGCCCGTTTTGTTAAAAATCCTGCAAGACAGCGGACGCAAAACCGTTCTGTTTTGCGATGACCTGTCGTTTGATTTGCAAGACGAATCATACAAATCGCTTAAAGCTGTGCTGGATGGCGGGATCGAAGGACGCCCGGAAAACGTGATTTTCTATGCCACATCCAATCGTCGCCATTTGATGGCACGGGACATGATTGAAAACGAACGTTCAACCGCGATCAATCCGTCGGAAGCGGTCGAAGAAAAAGTCTCTCTATCTGACCGTTTCGGCCTGTGGCTTGGGTTCCACAATATTTCCCAGGATGTCTATTTCGAGATCATTGCCGGTTACGCAAAAGAATACGGCCTGGATATGCCGCAAGACGCCCTGTTTGCCCGGGCCAAGGAATGGACGGTCACACGCGGCAGTCGTTCTGGGCGAGTCGCATGGCAGTTCATTCAGGAAATTGCGGGCGAACAGGGCAAACACATTTCCTGACCATTCCGCTGGCACACTAAAACAACAAACCGGCCTGATCATATTCAGGCCGGTTTGTTGACTGTTAACGCGAAGCCACGGCTTGAGGCAGATATTTTACCGGATCGCGCGATTTGCGCCCTTGGCGAATTTCAAAATGAAGCTGTGGCCGGTTCACCGCCCCGGTAGAGCCGACAGAGGAAATTTGCTGCCCCCGCCTGACAATATCACCGCGCGCCACTAGCGGATTTTCAGTATGGGCATAGGCCGAGACATAACCGTCGGCATGCTTGATCAATATCAGATTGCCAAAACCGCGCAGTTCATTGCCAACATAGGTCACAACACCATTATCCGTTGCCATAATGGCCGTGCCACGTTCGGCAGCAATGTTAATGCCGTCATTAAACAGCCCGCCTGGTCCTGCACCATAACCCAGCACAACCTTGCCCTGCACCGGCCAGATAAAGCCCTGGCGACCGGCTGGCACAATATCATCAACATTGACTTTTGATGGCCGCGGTACCGCACGCGACGCAACAGTGCTTGCGCCCTCACCGCTATTGGAAGCCGTGTTCTTTGTTGACTCATGCCAGTTATTGGCCGAAGCAAACTGCCGTTCGGCCTTTGCTGCCATATCCTGCGGTTTAATCCCAGGAACAGGCAATCGTGCGCCAGCAATAACTTTGCTTTTGGATGCGGTAATATCCGTAACCGGGCTGAGATCCGATTGTGCCGAAGAATCGTCAGGCGATTCCCCGCTCCGCGCGGGTGAAGCCAACGGTGACGACGTGATTTCAACTGATTGGGACCGCCCCGCAATAACAACATTTTTCCGACCCGACGACCGGGACCGGGATTGCGCCACAGCCGTTTCCGGCGGGCTGCTGTCATAATCGGCCTGCCAGGGCGGTAAAACCAGCCGCTGGCCGGGGTAAATCACGTAAGGTGCGCTAAGATTGTTTCTGGCAGCAAACTTGCGAAAGTCGGCATGATACCGTTCGGCCAGCAACGAAACGCTGTCCCCGCGCTTAACAGTAATGACACGTTCCCCATTGCGCAGATCCGGCATGGCCGAAAGCGAATAATTGGAGCCATCGCCATAAACGACCGGAACGGGCTTGGAATTAAGCAAACACCCACCAAGGGCTGCTGCTGTCCCGCAGACAAACAGCAACGTCCGGACATTATGAACGACGCGTTTGACATAATTTTTCATCATGTCGCAGATTTTCCCGCATCACCGGTTAACAATCGGTAACGAGATTGAAATTTTCACAAAATACGGGATTTTAAAATTCTTCGGTACCAGCCAGCATGGGCACAAAACGCACCGGCATCAGTTCCGTTACATCAATACCGGTCGGGGTGCGCATCACACGCAACAAAATCTGGGTGTGGGAAACCTCGCCGACCGGAACCACCATAATGCCACCAATAGCCAGCTGATCGACCAGAACCGGCGGCACATCCTGGGCAGATGCCGTAACGATGATACGGTCAAAAGGCGCCTGCGCCTTCCAGCCCAGCCCGCCATCGGCATGCAGGGTTGAAATGGTATGAAGCCCCAACGTGCGAAACCGTTCTTCAGCCTCGCGCAGCAGCGGTTTGTGGCGTTCCAGGGTGTACACACGACGGGCAAGGCGGGCCAGGATGGCCGCCTGATAGCCTGAACCCGTACCAACCTCCAGCACCTTCATGCGGTCATTTAACTGAAGCGCCTGGGTCATCAGGGCAACGATATAGGGTTGGGAAATGGTTTGCCCCTTGCTGATGGGCAAAGCAACATTTTCCCAGGCGCGGCTGGCAAAGGGCGGTGCAACAAACAATTCGCGTGGAATATCTGCCAAAGCACTTAAAACGGCTTCGTCATGAATGCCGTCCTGGCGCAGAATGCCAAGCAGGACTTCAATTTCGGCTGTACGGGCAATGGCAGACGTACTCACTGAAATGCCTTTGTCAGTTTTTCGAGGGTCACATTATCGGTAAAATCAAGGCCGATGGGCGTAACAGAAATATCGCCCTTTTCGATCACATGTAAATCAGCGTTTTCATTTTCGGGCAATTCCGAACGAATGGCCCCCACCCAATAATAGGGTTCGCCGTGCGGGTCCAGACGTTGGGCAACATGATCGCCAATTTTGCGCTGCCCCTGTCGGGTGATGCGAATTTTGGCACCCCCCTCGCGTTCCTTTTCTGGAAAATTCACATTCATCAGAACGTTACGCGGCCACCCTTGTGTAACAAGTGAAGAAACCACGTTGGTCAAATGGGCCCTGGCAATTTCCCAATCGACCATTTTTTGGGTGAAATATTGTGAAAAGGCCATAGCGGGAACATTCAGCAATGCGGATTCCATTGCTGCGGCAACCGTACCCGAATAGGTCACATCTTCGCCAAGATTGCCGCCGCGATTAATGCCGGAAAAAACAATATCCGGGGGTGTTTCGCGCATGATCACCTGCAGGGCAAGCAAAACGCAATCCGTCGGTGTGCCATCAACAGCGTAATGGCGATCATCACGCTGATGAATGCGCAACGGGCGACGCAGGGTAAGCGAATGCCCTGCGCCACTTTGCTCAATCGACGGTGCCACAACCCACACATCATCTGAAAATTGCCGGGCCAGACTTTCAAGCAGTTTGATACCCGGTGCATCGATGCCATCATCATTGCAAATCAGAATGCGGGCCTTGTGCAGATCGATCATCGAGAAACCTTACTTCGTCGCGGAAATTTCAGTCAGCCCGCCCATATAAGGCAACAATGCTTCGGGAACCTTAATGGAGCCATCAGCCTGCTGATAATTTTCCATGACGGCAATTAAACACCGCCCGACAGCCAGCCCCGACCCATTCAGGGTATGGACAAAACGGCTTTTCTTGTCGCCCTGGCCACGGCAACGCGCATTCATGCGACGTGCCTGAAATTCACCAGTATTCGAACACGAGGAAATTTCGCGATACCGTCCCTGCCCCGGCAGCCAGACTTCGATGTCATAGGTTTTCATGGCCGAAAAACCAGTATCGCCCGAACACAACAAAATCGTGCGATATGGCAGGCCAAGGCGCTCAAGCACTTCTTCGGCGCATTTGGTTTTGCGTTCCAGTTCGGCATCCGATTGATCGGGATCGACAATCGACACCATTTCCACCTTGGAAAACTGATGCTGACGGATCATGCCGCGGGTATCACGCCCGGCCGAGCCTGCCTCGGAGCGGAAACACTGTGTTAGTGCGGTATAACGCAACGGCAGACTTGCCACATCGATAATATCGCCTGCCACCTGGTTGGTCAGGGTGACTTCCGAGGTCGGAATCAGCCACATGTCATTGGTGGTTTTAAAGGAATCTTCGGCAAATTTTGGCAACTGACCTGTACCAAACATGGCGTCGTCCTTCACCAGCATCGGCGTGGTGGTTTCCTCATAGCCATGCTCATTAACATGCAGGTCAATCATGAACTGTGCCAGTGCCCGCTCAAGGCGCGCCAGTTGGCCCCGCAAAATCACAAAGCGCGATCCCGATAATTTCGCAGCCGTGGCAAAATCCATCATGCCAAGCTTTTCGCCAAGGTCGAAATGTTCGGCCGGGGTAAAGGCAAATTCGGCCGGTGTGCCCCAGCGACGCATTTCAACATTCTCGTCTTCATCTGCCCCCTTGGGCACCGACGCATCAAGAATATTGGGGAAAGACATCAACAAAAGATCAAGCTGATCATTCAACGCAGCCTGGCCATCTTCGGCGGCCTTGATGCGATCCTTAAGACCACCCATTTCAGCCATCAGTTCGTCGGCATTTTCTCCGTTCTTTTTTGCCTTGCCGATGTCACCGGAAATGGTTTTGCGGCGTGCGAGCAATTCCTGATGTTCGGTCATCAGCCGGCGCCGTTCGGCATCAATATCAATCAGGCGTGCCGCTGTAATATCGGCATTGCGCATGCTCATGGCTGCGTCAAATGCCTCGGGATTTTCACGAATCCATTTTATGTCGTGCATGAAACCGCACCTTATTTGTCTGAATTTTTCGGGCTGCTTATACGACGGGGTGAACCGTTGGTCCACCCCGCCAAGCATTTCTTGTATTTTGCGAGGTCTAATTACCGGGCATTATTGAAATCATCTTCGTCATCATCCCCCGACATTCGGGAAGCAGACGAATCTGACTGCTTTTTGGCATTGGACGATGTTTCATCGCTAGCGTCGCGTGAGGAGGAACCATCCATATTGCCAGCCGACGCCGCAGCAGCAGACTGCGCATTCACATCATCCTCACTATGATCCTGCGCGCCCTCATCGTCCAGATCATCCTCTTCCATGCTTGCTGCGCGCTTGCGCTCGCTCATACGGGCCATGATGATGGAGATTTCATAAAGCAGCATAATTGGCACCGCGAGACCGATCTGCGAAATCAGGTCAGGCGGCGTCATGATAGCGGCAGCAATGAATGTAATAACAACGGCGTATTTGCGTTTTTTCGCCAGCCCCTGTGCTGTGACCAAACCGGCACGCGCCATCAGGGTAAGCAGAACCGGTAACTGGAAACTAAGGCCAAAAGCAAAAATCAGCTTCATCACCAGCGAGAGATATTCCCCCACCTTGGCTTCAAGCTGAATGGCCAGGCCCGTCTGGCTACCTGTTGATTCAAAGCTGAGGAAGAACTTCCAGGCCAGCGGCATAATGAAATAATAAACCATCGCCCCGCCCAGAAAAAACAGGATGGGGGTGGCAAACAGAAACGGATAAAATGCCTTGCGTTCGTTTTTATAAAGCCCTGGTGCGACAAACGCCCATATCTGGCCCAACACAACCGGCGTCGAGATGAAACAGGCCGCAAAAAACGAAACCTTGACGTAAGTGAAAAAAACTTCCGTCAAGGCGGTATAAATCATCCGTCGGTCACTGCCCGGTCCCATCGCCTGAGCCAGGGGACGCACCAGAAAACCATATATATCTTCGACGAAATAATAGCAGATGCCAAACGTCACAAAGAGTGCCAGCACCGACCAGGTCAGGCGATTCCGCAACTCTATCAGATGCTCCATGATCGGCATCTGCGGGTCTTGAAGCTGCATATTCACGCCTATTTCTCCGGCTGGGTCCGGACGGTTGCCGGTTCAGGTTGATCTTTGGGTTTATCTTGCGCGCCATCTCCGGCTTCTGTCGCGGGCTGTGCCGCCGCATCTGACGACGGCTTTTCCGGTGTCGCCGTTTTATCAGAATCAGATTTTGCCGGGATTTTCGCATCCGCCGGAACCGACGGAGTATCTGCCTTTTTTTCAGCAGATGAAGCGGACTTGCTGTCAGCACCACCAATCTGCTTTTCCAGAAATTCGGTGGCACTGGTATTAACGCTACTGGCCTGCTTGCGCAGTTCGTCAAGCTCGGCCTCTCGGATCAAGCTGTCGATACCACCCTGGAATTCGCGCGCCATACCGCGCACTTTTTTCCAGTAATGAGCCATTTTATAGAGAACATGGGGCAGATCCTTGGGGCCGACGACAAAAAGCGCGACGACGGCCACAAGTGCCATTTCGGTCCAACCGATATCAAACATGAAAAGCGCCTATTAGAGCAAGGCCAGTCAGACAGACGGGATCAGGACTTAACCGAGTCCTGGTCTTTGCTTTCGTTAGAAACGGAAGCGGAGCTATTATTGCTGATTTTGCCGGATTCATCATCGTCTTTTTCGTTGATACCGGCTTTAAAGCTACGAATACCCTTGCCCATATCTCCCATGACACGCGGCAGCTTGCCCGCACCAAAAATAATCAGAACGATGGCCAGGATCAGAACAATTTGCCAGACGCCGATACTCATAACCTTATTACTCCCAATACGGTACTCTCCCCTTAAACGGGGTAAGGGATAATGGCAGAAAGCCTGTGACCGCGCAACGCGGTGTTTGTCAATTTAACGCTTCTGCCACCTTTCTAGTCTCTAGGAAACACGAAGGTCATCTCGGGATCAAGCGTTATAGAGACCACTCCGCCTTTATCAACCACCTGCGGACGCGGGACACGGGCATGAACATGGGGCCCGTTCTGAATGGAAAGGTGCATCAAACTGACACCGCCCAGCGAACGCACGGCGTCAATATTGGCAAGCACATCCCCATCGCGGCCATGTGATCCAATGCGCAGTCCTTCAGGGCGGATCAGTACGTCAACTGCAGTTCCACTGGGCATATTTTCAACAACCACATCCCCCAACGGGGTCGATGCAACAGTCCCCTCCACCCGTGATGGAAAAACATTTACCTCCCCAAAGAATGATGCGACGAAATGGTTTTCGGGATGAAAATAAAGATCCTCGGGTGTGCCATCCTGCATCACCTGCCCTTCATTCATCACAATAATGCGATCACCCATATACATGGCCTCTTCCGGGTCATGTGTGACCATTACAGTGGCAATACCGGCATTTTTCAAAACATGCAGCGTCGTGTCGCGTAGCTCCGCCCGGCGCGCAACATCCAGCCCGGAAAAGGGCTCGTCCAGCAACATCACGCGGGGCACCGGAGCCAAAGCACGGGCCAGCGCAATACGCTGCTGCTGCCCGCCAGACAATTGATGAGGAAAGGCGTTAACGTAATCCGCCATACCGACCCGCTCCAGCGCGTTGATAACGGCCTGCTGGCGTTGCGCATTTCCCATATGGCGCAAGCCGAAGCCGATATTTCCCGCTACATCAAGATGCGGAAACAGCGCATAATCCTGAAAAACCAGCCCGACGCCCCGCTTTTCGGGTTCCAGATATTGGCCGGCGGACGCCACAACCTCGTCATGGATTAAAACCGTGCCGGTCTGCAACCGCTCCAGCCCCGCTGCAATGCGCAGGGCCGTGGTTTTACCGCAACCTGATGGCCCCAGCAGGCATACCAGTTCCCCCGGTTCAACATCAAAATTGATGTCGCGCAGGACCCGGCTGCTGCCAAATTCGTGACTGACATTTCTAAGGCTCAGGCCAACCGGCATTATACACCCTTTTGCGATTCTATCGGACAGCGCATCACGGCCTAATACAGTAATGCGAATGAAATTCAATTACGGCTTCAGGTTTAACGGCATGATCCGTGGCATGCAATAGTTTGCCGAGCAGACCATAATGACACACTGTCAGGACTCCAGATCATCACCGGGCAAAGAATCCGCATAAATCTCGGCATCCAGCTCGGCCAGGTTCCGGCTGGTAAGCGCCTCTTCCACGGCGGATTCCGTGCTCGCCGGGTCATCCTCGGGCTCGGGAAGCAGGCTGTCTTCGCCCGAACTGGCCCCGTAACGGCCCATGCCAGGCCGGCTATCGAGCAAACCAGCGGCCTTGAGATCCGAGAGCCCTGGCAGGTCATCACGATTTTGCAAGCCAAAATGATCGAGGAATTCATCCGTCGTAGCCCATAAAACCGGGCGCCCCGGGACACGCTTGCGCCCACGCGGACGAATCCATTTTGCTTCAAGCAAAATATCAAGTGTCCCCTTGGACAGGGCAACACCACGAATTTCTTCGATTTCCGAACGGGTTACGGGTTCATGATAGGCAATGATCGCCAGTGTCTCCAGCGTCGCGCGCGTCATCTTTTTGGACTTTTCGACCTCAACATGAAGGTCCCCGGCAAGATCAAGGGCGGTCCGAAAGGCCCATTTCTCGCCAACATGCACCAGATTGATCCCACGTTCAGCATAGGTTTCCTGTAATTCCGCCAGAATCTCGCCAATGTTGGCATCCTCAGGCAATCGCGCGGCAAGCAGCTTTTCGCTCAGGGGCTCGCTTGAGGCAAACAACACAGCTTCGATGATGCGCAAATGCTGCAAATCAATGGCAGGTTTCTGGTTCATGCCATCCATTTCAAGCTGTTGGGTGCTATCCGCGCTCATCATCGTCCCCGTTGCGTTCAATTACGTCGTCTTCGTCCCAATCCCCGGATGGATCATCATCGATCACATCTTCCGGCAGCCCGCCCTGCCCGTCCGTTAACGTATTCTCGTCGTCAGCACTGTCACCCTCATACCGGCCCCCGTCGGCATCCCGCCTTTTTTGCGGTGATCGCAGCATGATTGGCCCAAAAACCTTCTCCTGCGAAATCTCAAGTTCGCCATCGCGGCACATTTCAAGGCTGGCAACAAAATGGGCCGCAAGGGCCGAACGTGCTTTTAAAGGCGTTCCCAGGCCGCGTGGCATAAATTGCAGCAACAATGTCCATTGCGGTACAATCCGCCGTCCAAACAGGTCACGCAGGCGGCGAATGGCATCATCCATCGCATAAAGGTCAAATGCCTCGATTTCGAGGGTTTTGGCCTCGGCGGTCAGCATGATCTGGGCATAGGCTTTCAAAAGGTCATAAAGCGACGCATCGTAAACCGATGATGTCGTAATCTTCATTTCCTCGGGCGCGCCACGGGCAAAAAAATCACGGCCCAGATTGGGGCCTTCCAATAGCTTTGCCCCGGCGGCTTTCATCGCTTCGAGACGGCGCAACTGAAAGGCCAAAAGTTCGGCCATTTCTTCAGCACTCAGTTCTTCCTCGTCGTCATCCTGTTTGGGCAACAGCAAACGGGATTTCAGATAGGCCAGCCATGCCGCCATGACCAGATAATCCGCCGCCAGTTCAAGGCGCATTTCCTGGGCGCGGCTGATAAATTGTAAAAACTGTTCGGCCAGATCAAGGATCGATATACGAATAATATCAACCTTCTGATCTCGGGCCAGTTCCAGCAGAACGTCGATCGGCCCTTCAAAACCGTCCAGATCCAGCACAAGACGATCCGCCAGACTGCCCCCGTCAACGGGGGCAACATCAAAAGCTTCGTCACTGATATTTGCTTCTGGTGAAACGGGTTCGGCCATTCAACTCTCGTGTAACGGCAATAAAATGGATCGCATGATCAGGTAATGATATTGGCCAGAAAATTGATCAACGCCGAAGCCGGTTCGATGACAAGCCACTGAAAAATCGGCAAATCAATACCAAATTGGGCGGTGGCATAAGGCAACAGAAATACCAGCGCAATCAGAAGAACCATGCCTGCTTTTTCCATCCGCATCAAGACACGGGCCATCGGGGCGGGTGAAATGGCAGTTAACACGCGCCCGCCATCCAAAGGCGGAATGGGCAACATGTTGAAAACGGCCAAGACGCAATTGAGTGCCACCGAATTTTGCAACGTGCGGCCTAGCCAGTCATTCACAACCGGCGAAAACGACGGCAGCCAGGCCAACAGCATGATCGAAATAATCGCCAAAACGATATTGATTGCCGGTCCGGCAATGGCCACACCAATAATGCCCAGGCGTTGCGGGCTCAGTCGATGAAAGGCCACCGGAACAGGCTTGGCATAACCAAACAGAAACGGCGCACCTGTCAAAAGCAAAAGACCGGGAATAACAATTGTTCCCACCGGGTCAATATGGCGGATCGGATTAAGGCTCAGACGCCCGGCACGCTGGGCTGTGTCGTCACCAAACGCCTTGGCAGCAAAACCATGCGCAGCCTCGTGAAATGTCACAGCAAACAACACCGGCAAAACCCAAGTGGTTGCCGAAACAATCATTTCAAAGACGTGGTTCAAGCACCTTCTCCTTGTGCCGGGGCCCAGACAGGGGCAAGCAACTGAGCAAGACGCGCATTCCAGTCCGCCAATACCGGGCGGGCGGGCACGTCCCCTTTCAGTGAAGATATACGGTTGGTCACAGCCAATGCACGTTCCAGAGCCACACCATCAAGTGCGGGCGACATGGAAACAATCTGTTCCAGTTCCGTGCGTTTGCCATTGCAATGAAGCGCAATATCACATCCTGCGGCCAGGCATTCATGCGTCCGGCTGGCAATGGACCCTCCAAGGGCCTCCATCGACAAATCATCGCTGATCAGCAGGTTTTCAAAGCCAATATCGCCGCGAATAACATCCCGAATCACCGTTGGTGACACCGTTGCAGGACGCTGATCATCAATCGCAGTAAACAGAATATGTGCCGACATTCCCGCCAAAATATCCTTCATCTGGCGGAACGGTTCAAAATCATTGACCGAAAGGCTGCTTTTAGAAGCCGTCACCACCGGCAAATCCTTGTGGCTATCAACGGCGGCACGCCCGTGGCCCGGAATATGCTTGATCACGGGAATAATCCCGCCATCAAGCAAACCCGCGGAAACGGCACTGGCAAGGGCGACAACATTGGCAACTTCGCTGCCATAGGAACGATCGCCGACAACATCGCTCATGCCCGGGAAATAAAGATCCAGCACAGGGGCGCAAACAACCGAAATGCCAACATCCACCAGATCGGCAGCCAGCAGGCGCGCATTCAGATAGGCCGCCTCGCGGGCATCTTCGGGCCGTTGCTCATATAACTGTCCAAATACGCCCGCAGCGGGCATTTTGCGCCAATGCGGCGGCTTTAACCGCGCAACACGCCCGCCCTCCTGATCGACCAGAATG
The DNA here is from genome assembly GCF_001907695.1 of Thalassospira sp. TSL5-1. Classification (NCBI taxonomy): domain Bacteria; kingdom Pseudomonadati; phylum Pseudomonadota; class Alphaproteobacteria; order Rhodospirillales; family Thalassospiraceae; genus Thalassospira; species Thalassospira sp. TSL5-1. The sequence goes on along the minus strand of NZ_KV880637.1, from coordinate 1,618,439 downwards.
GGCAAATTGCTGCGCCCGGTCATGTCGCGCAATTCCATGGTCAGCCGTTTCAGCTGGTCAGGGTCGACCACATTGCGCGCGAATAGGATGAAACCATACGGATCTGCCTCGCGAAAAAAACCTTTTTCCCAATTACTTAATGCCGTTCCTTCAAGTCCAAGGATACAGGCTTTGGGTCGCTTTAACTCAAGGCCGGACACTGAGGCACCCCACATTACGTTGTTTCAGTTCAGAACAGATTTTATCGGCTGCCGCCCGACCATCCAGTGGCCCCGCCTGCAACCGATAGAAAATACCTTTGTCGCCCAAATCGACTTTCTGGACAAACATCTTAAGATTACTCAGTAAATCTTTGTTCTCGGAAGATATTTTATTCCATGCCACACTGGCTTGCCCCTGCTCGCGAAAGGAAGCCATCTGGATACGAAATTCCCCTTCAGATCCAGCATCAACCGTAGCCGGAACGCCAGCACCATCTGCTTTTACACCCGGCGTGCCTGTTGAAGTTTGCGGGTTGGACGTTACAGGAACCGTTGGCTTTACCGGCGTCGTGGCGGCCTGTTTTTGCGGGTCCGTTGCCGGTTCCCCACTTTCAGGGCCATTCATATCCGTGCCAGCGGAAATGTCCATTTCACCACCAACAATTTTGCGCGCATCAGGTGGCGGCCCCAGTTCGGATGCCTCGGGTGCCCGTGGCATATCGGGAATGGGTTCAATGACAACGGCAACATCCCCGCCGCTATCATCAAGTTCCTGATAAATGGTGGTATCACGATGGGGCACTTCCATGCCGCCAGGATTGTCTGGCCGAACCTTGACCGGTCCGCCTTCCGGCATCAGGACAGGAAGGTCGCCTTCCTGCATGACATGCTGGCCATGACCATAAAACCACCAGGCCCCAAAACCAATACCACCCCCAATAACGGCAATACCCAGGATCACAGTCGCGGCACCCCGTTTCCATCCACTCCCGCCCGGTGTTCCCGGCGGTGTGCGGCGGTTTTCGGCGTATAATCCGCGGCTGTGATCCCCGGACATGCTTACATCTCCTCGAGCGGGCTAACACCAACAACGGCCAGACCCGATGCAATCACCAGGGCGACCGCACGAATCATCGCCAGCCGGGCCTGGGTTGCGGCAAGGTCATCAGCCTTGATAAAACGCAGTTCGGTGTTATCGCGGCCCCGGTTCCACAGGGAATGGAAATCTGCTGCCACTTCGCCAAGGAAAAAGGCAATACGATGCGGTTCATGCGCGGTTGCTGCCTGCTCGATGATACGCGGCCATTCGGCAACGCGACGCACCAAGCGCATTTCTTCTTCCGAATTCAGCACCGAAAGATCACATCCAGCCAGGGCTGCATCGGAAAAATTGACATTGGTAAAGGCTTCGCGCGCCTGACGGAATACCGAGCTGATCCGGGCATGAGCATATTGCACATAAAAGACCGGGTTGTCTTTTGACTGCTCTGTCACTTTGGCAAAATCAAAATCCAGCGTCGCATCATTTTTGCGCGTCAGCATGATGAAACGGACAACATCCTTGCCAACCGTTTCAACCACCTCTTTCAGGGTGACAAACGTGCCGGAACGTTTTGACATCTTAACCGGTTCGCCGTTGTCAAAAAGGTTCACCAACTGGCAAAGTTTGACATCAAGTTCGCCTTTGCCATTGGTGATGGCCTTGGTGGCGGCCTTCATGCGTTTGACATATCCGCCGTGATCGGCACCAAAAATATCAATCATGGTCGCAAAACCACGTTCATATTTATCGAAATGGCAGGCAATGTCAGAGGCAAAATAAGTCCAGCTTCCGTCTGACTTTTTCAGCGGACGGTCAACATCGTCGCCAAAATCGGTTGAACGAAACAGGGTTTGCGGACGCGGTTCCCAGTCATCAGGCGTTTTGCCTTTTGGCGGCTCGAGCACACCGACATAAATATCGCCCTTACCTTCCAGATAATCAAAGGCAGACTGAACCTTGCCCGCAGCAACCAAAGCGGCTTCAGATGTGAACACGTCATGCTCGACACCAAGCTGGGCCAGATCTTCGCGGATCAGCCCCATCATTTCAGAAATGGCGAAGCCCCTGAATTCCTGTAGCCAAGCATCTTCCGGCTGATCAAGCCATTTATCCCCGTCACGCGCGGCAAGTTTCTTGCCCGGCGCCACCAGATAGTCGCCAGGATACAGGCCAGCTGGAATTTTACCAATATCCTGGCCCAATGCCTCGCGATAGCGCAAATGCAGGGAGCGGGCCAAAACATCAACCTGGGCACCGGCATCATTGACATAATATTCCTTGGTAACGTCGTACCCTGCCTTTGCCAGCAGGTTTGCCAAAACATCACCAACAACGGCCCCACGGCAGTGACCAACATGCATTGGCCCCGTCGGATTGGCAGAAACATATTCGACGTTTACACGTTCGCCCTGCCCCAGGTCGCTGTTGCCATAGGCCGTGCCGACATTCAGAACCTCGGTAATTTGCGAGAGCCAAAAATCATTTGCCATACGCAAATTGATAAAACCGGGACCGGCAATTTCAACAGCGGCAATACCGGGAACGGTGCGCAATTTTTCGGCCAGCTTTTCGGCCAGATCGCGCGGCTTCATCCCCGCAGGCTTCGCCAGCAGCATGGCGGCATTGGTTGCGGCATCCCCGTGCGACGGGTCGCGCGGCGGTTCGACCGTGATACGTGCGGTATCAATTTCGCCACTCAGGACGCCCTCGGTTTGAAGGGCGGCAATTTGCCCTTCGATATCGCTTTTCAACTGGCTGAAAACATTCATGACATTAAAGACTTTTGCGGTTGTGAGTTGTGACCAAAGGCCAACAGTCTGCCGGTGTTTTGAGCCATTTCATCGCAAAACGCAAGCAGCGGCTGCCAACAACATGGCAGCCTTGCCGATCCTGTGTTTTGACATTTGGCACAGACGCGCTAAATACAGCTTAAACACATATGTCTGAATATGGTAAAATCATGTTCAGAATGAAAATTCCCCTTCGTTGGGTTGAGCGTCAAGGAGCATGTAAATGGCGGAAGCATCCCGGCAAGTACAGATGACAGAAAGTGCCGCAACGCGGATTCAGGAACTGATCAAAAATGAAGGCAACAGCGACCTTATGCTGCGCCTTCAGGTTTCAGGCGGTGGTTGCAGCGGTTTTCAGTATGAATTCTCGCTGGATGACAAAAACGGCAGCGACGACCATGTCTTTGAAAATCACGGTGCCAAAATGGTTGTCGACGAAGTGTCGCTTGACCTGTTGGGCGGTGCCGAAATCGACTTTGTCCGTGAACTGGTGGGCGCTGCATTCCGGGTGAATAACCCCAATGCGTCGTCCTCGTGTGGCTGCGGATCAAGTTTCTCGATTTGATCGGCCGCTGTTAAAGCGTTAAATATTTTCGGGACCTGTGGTATCGCAGGTCCCGTTTTCTTTTTCGGCACTGTTTAGGCAAATTCGAGGACCCAATGAAAATCGCCACCTGGAACGTCAACTCGATCAAGGCACGCCTGCCCAATATCCTCGAATGGCTGGAAGCCGCAGCACCCGATGTTGTTTTGCTACAGGAAACCAAAACCGTGGATGACGGTTTCCCAGCAATGGAAATCGAGGATCTGGGCTATAACATCGCGGTCCACGGGCAAAAAACCTATAACGGTGTTGCCATTCTATCGAAATTCCCGATCGAGGATGTGCAGCGTGGCCTTCCCGGCAATGATGAAGATGACCAGGCACGATATATAGAAGCCGTCATTTCCGGTGAAAACCCGGTTCGGGTTGCCTCCATCTATGTGCCGATGGGCACCGAAGTCGGGTCCGAAAAATTTGCCTATAAACTAAATTTCCTCGACCGGTTGATTACCCGCTTTGACGACATTTTTGCCAGCGGTGAAGCTGCCGTGATGGGCGGCGATTATAACATCGCGCCCGATGATTCCGATGTTTACGACCCGGAAAAGCTGCACGAAAAGGTCCTGTGCTCCACCCAGGAACGCAAGCGCCTGCGTACCATGATGAATATGGGTTATACTGATGCCTTCCGCACTTTCAATGCCAGCGGCCATCAATATAGCTGGTGGGATTATCGCGCCGGTGCCTGGAACAAGGATAATGGCCTGCGCATTGACCATTTATTGCTAACGCCGGCAGCAGCAGACAGATTAAGCGCATCCGACATCGACCGCGAACCGCGCGGCAAGGAAAAGGCATCAGACCACACCCCTGTCTGGTGCATGATCGACGATTGATCGCGACTAATATCTGGCATGAACCACAAAAAGGGACAGCATAAACGCCGTCCCTTTTTCAATCATCATATTGGCCTGGCGTATAAAGCCTATTCAGCTGCTTCCTGCATAGAAAGACGATAGGCCGCAATATCTTCAATACTGATCACGACCATATCGTGCTTTTGTGCATAAGCCACCAGTTCAGGCAACCGCGCCATTGTACCATCCGGGTTGGTCACTTCGCACAGGACACCCGACGGTTTCAGGCCGGAAAGACGCATCAAATCAACCGTGGCTTCGGTATGGCCCCGGCGTTCCAGAACACCACCGGCGCGGGCGCGCAGCGGGAAAATATGCCCCGGACGGGCCAAATCATCGGCTTTTGCCCCGTCAGCGGTCGCAGCCTTGACCGTGGTAACACGGTCGGCAGCCGAAACACCGGTGGTCACACCAACCCTGGCCTCGATCGATACGGTAAAGCCCGTTCCCATGCTTGATGTATTGTTTGCCACCATTGGCGGCAAATCAAGCACCGTGGCCTGGGCATCCGTCAAACACAGGCACACAATGCCGGAACAGTCGCGAATCATCATCGCCATCTGTTCATTGGTAAGATGCTGTGCTGAAAAAATCAGATCGCCTTCATTTTCGCGATCTTCGTCATCGACAACCAGAACCCCTTTGCCCGCCTGCAAATCGGCAATGGCACGTTCCATACGGGCCATTGGATCGCCAAACAGCGACAATGTGGGTTCCTGATGAACACTCTGATTCATAACCGTCCTCCATAATAATGGCGGCTTACGAATCAGGGCACGCAAGAAAGGTCAAAGACCCGGCACAAAGCTGTACCGTCCTTTGTCGATACCCGACAAAACAGAACAATAAGGCGAAAAAATTTCCGCCCGTCCCATTTTGTCACGCTTTATCCTCTCCCATCCGGACTATTACCGTCGGCTCTGGATTTACACCAGATCTGCTAGACCCTGGCAGATGAACCGCCAGGCGCTCGCGGGCTTCCCTTTTGGGGTTACCGCCGGTCAGGAATTACACCCTGCCCTGAGAATAAGCGCCGTTTAATAACGACATACCGGCCAACATTTGACCGATAGCGCGACAGTAAAAAATCAAACCGGGCTTGGCAAGCGCAAACCTTAACAACTGCTTGTGACAGACCGGATATAAACGGAAGAAACCAAATATTTAGCCCCATTTTAGGGCATCACAAGGGGGGCAGGACTTTGCCCGCACGGAAATGGAAACTGCACCCGTTGCTTTCGGTTTCGCGCGGGGCCCACTGGCAAACGGCACAGCGGCGCTCGTTTCCTGCTGCGTGTGGAGAATTACATTCCTCAGCCAGATAAGCCCCCAACAGGGCATCGACATAACTGCCCTGAAAGGCATCCACACCAAGGCTGCGCCCCATCCGCAAGGCAGTTCGGGTGTCGCAGCGCGTCAAGATCATATTGCGGCTTCCAAGCACGGTGGCAAATTCCCGCAGACGCTGGGCAACTGTTGCGCGTTTGGAACCAATAATATTTTGATCCCAAATAACCTTAAGAAAATCGACCTTGATTTTACGCGGCGATAAAAATTCAAGTGCCGGCAGCGTGATCCGATCCAGGCCCACGCGCACGCCTGCCGATTGCAGCAATTTGCAGGCATCTTCAAATTCCCACCAGTCGGCTATAGCATTTTCCAGCGATACCTCGATGGCAAGATTACGGGCAAAACGGCTATCACCACTATCAAGGAAACTGGTAAACGCATCGGAAAAGATGGTTTGCACCTGGATGTTTAAATGAAGCACATCAGGCAAAATACGCGGGGCCAATTGCTCGGTTAAGGCCATCACCTTTTCGTCAAGCACCCGCGACAGGATTTCAATTTCACCTGGCCCCTCAAGCTGAAAGCTCGACAAGTGATTGTGGCGCAGAAAATCCAGCGAACAATATAATTCATGACCGATAATTTCGCGCTGCGTATCGCGAATTTCCAGAATGGCCTGACGGCGGCAGGAATCGTAAACTGCTTCTTTTGAAATGGCGTTCTTTAGCATATTTGCCAAATCGATTTTCTTTTTGCCAGTGGGCAGCAACGCCTTTTTTTCGTCGATGCCAAGTATGGTTTGCAAGGCGGCATCGTCATCGGGCCAGCGAAATTCATTCCACAAATTTTCGGGAAAACTTCCCAAACCCTGCCGCGATATCACCTGTTCAAGCATTGCGGAAATACTATCGACAAACGGATCTACATTACCAAAACCACGCCCTAGTCGCACAAAGGCAACCATACCATTATCCAGTTTGTATTGCTGGGTCCGCTCGGGCAGCAAACGAAACCCCTCGCGCATCAGCAAGGCGTAATCTTCGGGGTATAATCTTAAGGAAACAGGGACGTCCAGCAGGCCAACAAACAGCTTCTTGCCAGACTGGTCATTCTTTTTCAAAAACTCCAGCAAGCGGATGACTGGAATTTCCTTTAGTTTGCCGTTTTCGCCCATCGTCTCCCAACTCTCATCGTTCGGGGTGCACAAGAGCCAAATGACAATTAACCGGCACCCCTGATACTTTTTTCAAGATGTTGCGAAATCTTGTCATATGTTTTTAATCCGTGTTCGGATGGCACGATTTGTCGGCCATTCACCTCCCGGACCTCGCAAGCACCCCGTAAGGCATTACAAATAAAAACACTATCTGATCGGTAAAGTTCCGCAACAGGCAGCGGATCGTAACATATCGAGATGTGATTTCTTTGCGCCCAATCAATAGTCTCCGCCCGTGCCAAACCCGCAAATATCCCGGTTTGATGGGATGGCGTGCGCAATACGTGCCCCAAAAGGGCAAAAATATTGGCAATGGTCGTTTCACCAACAAAGCCATCCTGGGTCAAAATCAGGCTATCCCCTGCCCCTTGAACGTCCGCCTCCTGCCGTGCGACGATGTTATCTAGGTAATTCAGACTTTTAACGCGACTTGCTACCGACCAGGGATTTCGCCGTACCTGTTCCGATACAGCCAGAGAAACCGTGCTCTTACTTGCCCCCGGATCAAACGGTTTCGCGGTTATCAAAACAGCTGCATCCGTCACACCACGCGGCAAAAGGCCCTGTCCGCCCTGCCCGCGCGAGACCGTAAGACGTATCACCGCATGCGGGCTCGTGATGTCCCGGCATAACGTTGCGATAATCGCAGCCAGTTCATCTTCTTTGGGCAGATTTACAAAAAAAAGACCCAATTTATCAATTGATTGCGTTATTCTTTTTATGTGACGCGACAACCAAATTACTTTGCCTTGCGTCGCACACATGGTTTCAAAAACCCCATCCCCCAGCAAAAAACCGCGATCCTGCACCGGAAGCAAGGCATCCGTTTGCGCCAGGAATTTACCATTGAACCACAACATTAAATGACAACCTTTAGAGTCCGGGACCCGGTATCGGAATGCCCTTTTTTTGATGCGTTAAACCGATCAGCAATCGTCAAAAAGTTCTGCAACAGATCATGCCCGTGCGCGGTCAACACAGCCTCGGGATGAAACTGAACCCCGTATAAGGGCAGGCTTTTATGAGCCAGTGCCATAATCTCGCCCTCGGCACTTTGGGCCGTTATTTCCAGGGGGCAGTGATTATAAGGTAATTCAGCAATCAAGGAATGATAGCGTGTCACCGTCAGCGGATTGGGCAGCGCCTTAAACAGCCCCCTTGCCTGATGCGTAATTGGTGTCGTCTTGCCATGTAGCGGGCGTTTGGCCCGGACAATCGCCCCCCCAAATGCCTGGGCAATGACCTGATGCCCCAAACACACCCCAAGTATTGGAAATTCCGCCCCATTTTCACGCACGATATTCAGGCACTGCCCGGCCTGGTCCGGCGCACAGGGGCCCGGCGATAAAATAACAGCGGCAGGTGCCATCCGGCGAAGTATAACCGGATCAATGGCATCATTTCTGACCACCATCACCTCGCGTCCCAGCTCTCGCACATAGCGGGCCAGGTTAAAAACAAACGAATCGTAGTTATCGATCAGCAAGATCACGCGGGATGTCTTTCGTATTGCTGCATCACTGTCAACATTGGCGCGTTATTGATCATCAAGCACGATATCCAGAGCCGCCATTAATTTCGCCGCCTTGGCCAGTGTTTCTTCATATTCCGCCGCTGGCTCACTATCGGCAACGATACCACCCCCAACATTAAAGGCCACCTTACCGTCATGAACGGTAAGGGTTCGGATGGCGATGTTGGTATCCATCACGCCATCAAAGCCAATAAACCCGATTGCCCCGCAATAGGCCCCACGTCGCATTTGCTCCAATTCGGTAATGATCTCCATCGCCCGTATTTTTGGAGCCCCGGTAATGGAACCACCGGGAAAACACGCCATCAATAAATCAATCGCATCTTGTCCGTCATCAAGCTGCCCGGTCACAGTGGATACCAGATGATGCACATTGGCAAAGCTTTCCAGATCGCAAATCGGATCCGCGATAACCGAATGGGGCTTGCACACACGCGATAAATCATTGCGCAACAAATCGACAATCATGACATTTTCCGCCCGGTCCTTTTCCGATACGAGCAGATCCTGCGCAAAAGTCGCGTCTTCAACCGGTGTTTTGCCACGCGGGCGCGTTCCCTTGATCGGTTTGGTTTCAACTGCCCCAGCTTCATCCACCATCAAAAACCGTTCCGGCGAGTTTGACAGAATGGCAATAGTGCCAAAATTCAGGAACGCGCCAAAAGGTGCCGGACTAAGCCCCCGAATACGCCGGTAAAGCCCCCAAAGGTCGCAAAGCTGTGCAGAATCATATTGGGCCGAAAAAGACTGCGACAGATTGGCCTGAAAAATATCACCGGCAAAAATATAGTCCTTCACCCGGCCAACGGCGGATTGATAACCGTCGCGCGTAAAATTGGGCTGCCACGGGGCAATTGCAGGCGCGGATGGTGCTGCAGGCAATGTTTGTTTGCTTTGCCCCTGCATCACGCCCGCCAGGGCCTGCTGCGCATCCATAATTTGTGCCTGAGCACGCATATCGGATGCTGTTTGACTTTGGGCATCCAGGCCATGCGCGATGATCCACATCCGCCGATTGGCAAGGTCAAAAGATATTACCACATCATAAATGCCCGCCAACATGTCGGGAATATTGATGAAATCGTTTTGCGGTACTGGCAGGGTTTCAAGCTGTTGGCACAGGTCATAACCAAAATAACCAACCAAGCCGCCCTGAAATGGCGGCAAATCGGGATTATGGGCAATTTGATAGCTGTCCAACAAATCACGGATGGCGGTAAAGGGTGCCGCATCAATGGCCTGATCATCAACGCTTACCACACCATCACGTGCCGAAATCATATGCACCGGATGAACGGCAATATAGGAAAAACCGCTATCTCCGCCAGAATCAAGAAAATGCCGACCCGTATTATTGGCAAAGGCAGAAAATGCCAGTTCCGGGTCGATATAGGGATGCTCAATCGCCAGCATTATGCCTGTTCCGGCCGGTCAAAATCATAGGCCCGTTCAACGCGGGCAACCCGCAAGGTATAACTTTTATACCATTTCTCGCGGCCCATATTGCGCGCAGCGGTGTGATCAAGCTGCTTCTTCCAGGCAAGGATGGAGGCTTCATCACGCCAATAGGAAACCGTAATCCCCATGCCTTCGTCATCCCGTGCTGTGGAATCCTGACCAAGATATCCATCCTGTTGCGCGGCAAGGTTGCTCATTTCCGTGGCGGTTATGCCATAGCCTTCTTCATCCTCATCAGTACGGACCGATGCAAAAATGACGGCGTAATAAGGGGGCGAAGGCAAACGCGAAAGCGTCATCTGCTGTCTCCTGCACGATGTTCAGGGCGTCAATTTAGGCGATTCCCACCAGATTTCCAGAAACAAAAAAGGGGTGCGACATTTCCCGCACCCCTTTCCCAAATCATTGACGCGAAGCCGCAACCTTACATGGCAGCAATCCGGTCATATCCTTCCTGAAGCTTGCCAAGCGTATTACGGGCCTCTTCAAGTTTGGCTTTTTCCGCAGCGACGATTTCTTCTGGTGCACGGCTGACAAAGCGTTCGTTGGCCAGCTTGCCTTCCTGTGCCTTGATATATTTTCCGATCTTGTCGATTTCCTTTTCAAGACGGGACTTTTCAGCCGCCACGTCAATGAAATCGGCAACCGAAACAAAAACCGGCACGCCATCCACAACCGTCTGGATCGCACCTTTGGCAATGGCTTCAACCTTGTCCTGCCCGACCAGATTAATGCTGGCAACACGCGCCAGACGTTTGATCTGAGCTTCCTGTGCCGTGATGGCCGATTTCATGGCATCGGACGCATCCACCAGATAAATCGGCACTTCGGCAGATGGCGGGACATTCATTTCCGAACGCACACCACGGATATTTCCGATCAGACGCAAGGCCATATCCATTTCCGACTCAACACTGGCATCAATCAGATCCTCGCCCAATACCGGCCATGCCTGAGACATCAGAAGGCCACTGTGTTTTTCGCTGGTCTGCGCCCAAAGCTCTTCGGTGATGAAGGGCATGACAGGATGCAGGATCAGCAAAATCTGATCCAGAACCCAAGCTGCCGTGGCGCGGGTTTCCGCCTTGGCATCGGCATCATCCCCCATGAAAACGGGCTTTGCCAGCTCCAGATACCAGTCACAGAAGGTCCCCCAGACAAACTGGTAGGCCCCACCCGCAGCATCGTTGAAACGATAGTTTTCAATCGCGGTTGAGACGGTTTTGGCGGCTTCGGCAACCTTACCGACGATCCAGCGGTTCAGCGTGGATTTGACCGATTTGGGATCAAAGCCCTCAATCACCTGGCATTCATTCATTTCGCAGAAACGTGCCGCGTTCCAGATTTTGGTCGCAAAATTGCGGTAGCCTTCCACGCGCGACGTCGCAAGCTTGATGTCCCGCCCCTGGGCGGCAAGGGCCGTTAGCGTCATACGCAGGGCATCACAACCATATTCCGAAATCAGATCCAGCGGGTCAATCACGTTGCCCTTGGATTTGGACATTTTCTGACCGTGTTCATCGCGGACCAGCGCATGGATATAGACATCACGGAACGGCACCTGCCCATCCATGAAATGCATCCCCATCATAATCATGCGGGCAACCCAGAAGAAAATGATATCAAAGCCAGTGACGAGAACATCGCCAGGATAGTATTTACCCAGCTCAACCGTCTTTTCCGGCCACCCCAGCGTGGAGAACGGCCACAAGGCGGACGAGAACCAGGTATCGAGAACATCGGTTTCCTGGGTCAGCTCCACATCCTTGCCGTAATGGGCCTTGGCAGCAGCAATAGCTTCTTCCTCGGTTTCTTCAACAAAGAAGGTGCCATCCGGGCCAAACCAGGCCGGAATCCGATGCCCCCACCACAACTGACGCGAAATACACCAAGGCTGGATGTTGCGCATCCATTCAAAATAGGTATTTTCCCAGTTTTTCGGCACAAAACGGATACGGCCATCTTCAACTGCTTCGGTCGCCGGTTTTGCCAGGACTTCGGCATTTACAAACCACTGATCGGTCAGGTAAGGCTCGATCACCACATTGGAACGGTCGCCATAGGGAACCATATGAACGGTTTCCTCGATTTTTTCGAGCAAACCGAGTTCTTCCATTTTAGCAATGATCAGATCACGCGCCTTAAAGCGATCAAGGCCACGATATTCTTCGGGGGCATTGTCGTTAATGCAGGCATGATCATCGAGGATATTGATCTTTTCGAGATCATTGCGCTTGCCGACTTCAAAATCGTTAAAGTCATGCGCCGGGGTGATTTTCACCGCACCAGAGCCCTTTTCCGGGTCAGCATATTCATCGGCGACAATGCGGATACGGCGACCAACAATCGGCAGAATGCAATATTTGCCAACCAGATCGGCATACCGTTCATCGTCGGGATGAACCGCAACAGCCGTATCACCCAGCATGGTTTCAGGACGGGTCGTGGCAACGGTAATAAACTCGCCTTCGCGGCCTTCAATCGGGTATTTGAAATGCCAGTAATGGCCCTTGACCTCTTTCTGGACCACTTCAAGGTCGGAAATCGCGGTCAGAAGTTTCGGATCCCAGTTCACCAGGCGTTTGTCGCGATAAATCAACCCCTGTTTATGCAGGGTGACAAAAACCTTGCGCACCGCAGCCGACAGGCCATCGTCCATCGTAAAGCGTTCACGCGGCCAATCGGGCGATGCACCAAGGTGGCGTAACTGGTTGGTAATGGTCCCGCCGGACTGTTCTTTCCATTCCCAGACCTTTTCGACGAATTTTTCACGTCCCAGGTCGTGGCGGGTCACATTTTGGGCACCAAGCTGGCGTTCAACCACCATCTGGGTCGCAATGCCGGCATGGTCGGTGCCGGGCTGCCACAGAGTGTCCTTGCCGCTCATGCGGTTATAACGCACCAGAATATCCTGCAGGGTGAATGTCAGGGCGTGGCCCATATGCAGGCTACCGGTCACGTTGGGCGGCGGCATCATAATGACATAGGGATTTTCTTTGCTTTCCGGGTGGGCGGCAAAGGCTCCGGATTTTTCCCATTTTTCGTAGAGTTTGGTTTCCACGTCTGCCGGGTTGTAGGTTTTATCCAACATCGTCTTTCTGATCCGCTGCGGGTTTTCGTATTAAAAGAAAAAGCGGCGCACCGAAGGCGCGCCGCTATATTCTGCTCATCGGCTCGCCTAGAGGTCTTCGGCGCGGCTCACGATCCGCTCGATTTCCTTTTTCACAAGGCGTTCGATCATATAAGGCAAATTCTCGTCCAGCCACTCTTTCAAAATCGGGCGCAACATATCACGCACCAGATCTTCCAGTGTGGCATGTCCGGCATTAATCCCCAAACCAATCGCACGCTTGCGCGCAACCGCCTGGGCCAGTTCCGTCATGCTACCGGCAGCAGAAGATTCCGTCGTTCCCGAAATCAGGGCCGGTTCGTCATCATCTTCCTGCTCATAAAAGGCTGGCATCGGCTGCCGTGGCTCTTCCCGAACAGGTTCAGGCTCGGGTTCGGGCTCCGGCTCTTCCTCTTCGACCTGCTCTTCAAAATCAAGCATATCGTCAAGGTCCATGCTTTCAGGCTCAAGGTCCAGCTCCTCTTCATCATCAAGATCAAGAGGCTCCGGTTCCTCGTCGTCAAGCTCCAGCTCTTCTGGTTCATCTTCCAGAACCAGTTCGTCATATTCGTCTTCCGGCTCGTCAAAAACCTCTGGTTCCGGTTCAGGCTCGGGAGCCGGGGCCGACTTCGGTTTTGCCGGTTCCTTTTTTTCATCCTCGCCCTCATCCGCAAGAATTTTGCGGATAGACTGAAGGATGTCCTCCATTGAAGGTTCCTGTTGCCCATCACTCATTGGTTTTCTTCCGCGCTAAAATAACCACCGAACGGATCCGGTCGATTATACGGCCTTTCTTTTCAAGGCCGGTTGTTGGCACTTCCGGATCAATCAGTTCCCCACAATTGATCCTTAACTTTATTATAGTTCTGTTCTACATCGTAAATTTCAACCGGCAGGCCGAGAACTTGTGCATTCAAGGCTCCGATTGCTGCCTTAACCTGGAACTCGGCAACGGCGGCATCACGGCGTGACTTTACCAGTGCAACGCGCGCCTGCAACAGTTCCTGTTCCTGGTCAAGCACGTCAAGAACCGTACGCGACCCAACCGAGGCTTCGCGCTGGACACCATCAAGAGCAACTTCGGCAGACGAAACTTCGGCCTGCTGGCTTTCGATGCTGGCACGGGCCGTTACCAGATTTTCCCAGGCACTGGTTGCACTTTCGATCACTTCCCGACGGGTCTGATCCACGACAATGCGCGCCTGCCCTGCCGTCTGTTTGGCAGCACGAATGCTGGAATATTCGGCCCCCTTCTGATAGATCGGCACCGTCACTTCCGCCATAACTTCGGCTGTATCGGTGGTGGTATCCTCGGAACTGGCTTCCCGGCTACGCGACAAACCCGCTGTCAGATTAACGACGGGATAAAGTGCCCCCTCGCTCAGACGGATATTGTCATGGGCTGCTTCTTCGGAATACTGCGCCTGCAACACATCAGGATGCTGGACACTGGCAGTGTCGATCACCTGCTTAACGCTGGTCGGAAGCCCCTCGAGAGAAGCCGGAATTTTCAGGTCGACCGGTGCATTACCAACCAGGCGTTCATAAACCGCACGGGTATTGGCAAGTGTTCCCTGGGCCGCAATCAAATTGGCCTTTGCACCAGCAAGACGTGCCTCAGCCTGGGAAACGTCGGTGCGGGTCACTTCGCCCACCGAAAAACGATCCCGGGTTGCCTCAAGCTGGCGTTCAAGAACGCGAATGTTATTCTGGTTCAGTTCAACAACGGCCGTATCACGCAAAACGTTGAAATATGCCGTTGCAACATTCAAAAATACAGACTGTTCGGTTGACCGCAGAGCAGCACGTTGCGCCTGAATACGGGCTTCGGCACGTTTGGTTTCGGCTTCTGTCCGGCCACCACGATAAAGCGGCTGGCTGACATTCAGACCAACCTGATAGGGATTAAGCGTGGTATCGTTTGTGCTGGCAGCCTGACCAGTATCAACGTCAAGTTTGCGAATACCCGCGCTACCATTGAGCTGAACCGTCGGGCGCCAGTTTGACAAAGCCTGAGAGATTTCTTCATCAGTTGCACGCAATTGTGCCCGGCCCGCTTCGAGGGTCGGGTTATTCTGATATGCTTTGGCAAGCGCATCATCGAGGGTTTCAGCAGACGCCCCCGTAGAAATCACGCCGGCCGTTGCCAGAATGCTACAGGTGAGCAAGAACCGTTTTATCATTTATACACCCTTGTCAAAGTCCTACACTAAGTCCCGACCCCAGCGCAGTTCCGATATGGTAACGTTGCCAATAAAAATGTCCAAAAAAAGAACCAGTTGGAAGTAAAATTTCCAAAAATTCCCTTATTTAACCGAATTCATACAATCACGTCAGTCATATCGTGGCATCTCTGGCGCGATTTCCAAAGCCCACTTTTCAATACCACCAGAAATATTAAAAACATCCCGCAGGCCATGTGCCACCAAAAACATCGCGGCATGACGGCTGCGAACACCATGATGGCAGAGGACCGCTACCGGTTTTTCGGCATCTATTTCCCGAAAACGCCGGGCCATATCACCCAATGGAATATGCAAGGCCCCTTCAATCGAACAAATATCGAGCTCCCATGCTTCACGAACATCGACAAGCGTAAATGGAACGGATGTTTCCATCATGCTTGCAACTTCCTGACACGAAATATCCCGGACCATGTCCAATTAAAACAAACCTTGCAATATCAAATAGCGTAACGATGCGTTCCGGTATTGGTACACCAGCACCGGAACACTGTAACGGTCAAATCAGAAGACAAAACTTTCAACCGGCTCGAAGCCTGGCAGATACGGCACATTGGCATCAAACAGATCCCGATGCCCGACCACACCATGTTCGCGTTCATAAAGACGGGCCACACCAACTTTATCAGCCTCGCGCACAACCGCCAGCAAACGGCCACCCTCGCCAAGCTGTTCCAAGATGGCTTCGGGCACTTCGGCAACCGCACCATCAAACATAATCACATTATAGGGTGACTGTTTGGGATAACCTGCAACCACATCGCCTTCGACAACGATGACATTGTCATAGTTGTTCTCCTGCAGGATTTTTTCGGCCTTCTGCACCATCGTTGCATCACTTTCGATTGCAACCACAGTTTCGGCCACCCGCGACAACAGCGCACTGGAATAACCAAAGCCTGCACCAATCACCAGGGCGACATCCGTCGTTTCAATTTCGGCAATCTGCATCAAGCGTGCAATCACCATCGGTTCGATCGCATAACGGCCATTGCCAATCGAAATGTCTTCATCGACATAGGCAACACCCTTCTTGCTTTCGGGCAGGAACAGTTCGCGCGGGACCTCTTCCATCGCTGCGATGACCAAAGGATCCGTCACCTTGTTGGCACGAACCTGATTTTCCACCATGTTGTGGCGCGCGACTTGATAATCCATCATATCTGACCTGAAATTCCCGCAAGAAATGCACTATGGCCTACCGGAAACACATCCGGGCAGGCCTGACGAGGTGAGACGTTTATAATCAGCCTGCGTGCGCCTGACAACATTGGAAATTGCCGCAAAGCAACACCAGGACCCAAATTGCCTGTTTGATCAGACAAAGCAGTCACTTTCCAAGGCCGCTCCCCTGCTCTTCGACTGTCGAGCCTGCGCTGCATTTTGCGACCTATATAAAAGTCTTACATTTTCCCGCCCTGAGAGACAGGGCCCCAAAAAACGTAAGCAAGATATTTCTGGAGGTTTCACAAACAAAGAATCGCCATTTCCCGGCTGCAGCCCCCCACTAACACATACTTTATCGACTGGAATTTTTCAAAATTGCCCAGCAAGAAGTTGGTAAACCTCCGCAAGATTTTCCCTGTTGATAATACTATCGGATAGTATAAATATCTGCCCCTCAAATCATTATTAGTGAAAAAAAATTCTGATATTTCGGTGTGTTATCAACTTTCCTGCAAGCACATCGAAAAATCACGCTCACAATTTCAGAGGGGATCATGCGGGATACAGGACCGGTTACAAACCAAGAAGTCGAATTGAAAAATGACAGCATTCTTGTCTCACGCACAGATCTTGGTGGTAAAATTGTTTTTGCCAACAAAACCTTCATAGAGATCAGCGGTTTTTCCGAAGATGAACTGCTTGGATCGCCGCACAATATCGTCCGCCATCGCGATATGCCCCAAGAGGCATTTGCCGATTTATGGTCAACCATAAAGGCTGGCCGCCCGTGGCAGGGTATTGTCAAAAACCGCTGCAAAAATGGTGATCACTACTGGGTCCGCGCCAATGTTACCCCGGTTATTGAAGACGGTAACGTTACGGGTTTTATTTCAATCAGAAGCAAACCCACGGCCGAACAAAAAAGACAAGCCGAACAAACCTATGCTGCCCTGCGCAACAATTCAGGTGCAGGCATTGGCCTTGATGACGGCCAAATCGTTACCAATAGCCTTGCAGCCCGGATCAAGAATCGTCTTACCGGCATTCGCGGCAGCCTGTCCCTGGTTCTCGGATCGCTGATCGTTTTAATGTCTATCACGGTGGGCTTTGGCATATGGACAGCACAAAACACCATCAATCATGTTTCTGACATTTATGAAAACCGCGTCAAACCACTTAATCTTCTAAAGTCAGTATCCGACGATTATGCTGTGTTCATTGTGAATGCAGCAAACAAGGTCAATAACGGAAATTCCAACTGGGAAGGCGGATTAAAGGATATCAGGGCCGCCCAAGACAGAATTCATGACAATTTTGCCAACTACCTCTCCCGTGACTTGCATCCCAGCGAAGAATCGCTTGTGCACGACGTTACCGCCATGATGACAGTGGCAGACGACCTGGCGACAAAACTGGAACAAAGCTTCCAGACCAAAGACCGGCCTTTGCTGGACAACCTTGTCAAACAGCACCTTTATCAAACCATTGAGCCGCTAACCGCTGCGATTGGCGAGCTTGCCAAATTGCAATCAGAACTGACAAATGACGGTCTTACAAATGCAAAAGATGATCTCTATTCAGGGCTGACAGTTAATATCCTTCTTATCGTGTTTGCGTTTGTGCTTACGGTTATTTACGGCAATCTTATCATCCGTAAACTGCGCAATCCCCTATTGCGCATGGAAGACCATTTTGCAGCCATCGCCCGCAATGACCTGTCCCACGATATCGAACTCCCTACCGTGCCAGACTTTAAACCTGTCATTCAGCAATTGCGCGCCTTGCACGCCAAGTTGGCCTATAACATCCTTGAACGCCGTGAAAACGAAGAAAAGGTTCAAAACCAGCGTGTTTCTGCCCTGCAAAATCTGGCAGAAACGGTCGAGCGCGAATTACAGATCGTTGTCGCAACCATTATCGAACAAACATCGCGCCTAAACGCGTCGGCTGGCGATATGGCGGGCTCGTCGAAGCGAGTATCATCGAATTCGGACAGCGTTGCCGCCGCTGCGCATGAGGCCCTGGCAAATGCTGAAACTGTTTCCGGGGCGTCTGAACAACTGGCAGCGTCCATTCGCGAAATCACCCTTCAGATTAGCGAGGCAACATCTGTAACAACTGAAGCCAACACTTCAGGAATGGATGCCGAACGCACTGTTTTATCTCTAAAAGATAGCGTAGATCGGATTGGCGAAGTAGCTGAACTGATTGCCGATATCGCCGCCCAGACCAACCTTCTGGCATTGAATGCGACAATTGAGGCCGCCCGCGCGGGTGACGCTGGCAAAGGCTTTGCCGTGGTCGCACAAGAAGTTAAAAACCTGGCCAACCAGACTGCCCGCTCTACCGAAGAAATCACCCGTCAAATCGGCGAAATACAACACGTCACCGGGTCGGTCGTCTCAACCGTCCAACATATGAGCCAGAATATCCGCCGGATTGACCATGTAGCGTCAAGTGTCGCCACATCGGTTCACCAACAGGATAGCGCGACACAGGAAATTGCCCGAAACGTTGTTGAAACGGCCAGAGCCTCCAATGAAGTCACCGAAAAAATCGCGATTGTTGCCCGGGAAGCCGACCAGAACCTTGAGCGTGCTGAAAGCATGAATCGCATTGCCGTTCAGGTCGATCAAAGCATTGCCGAATTGCGTGCCACCCTTGTTCGCATCGTGCGCACGGCAACGCCCGAGGTTAATCGCCGCCGCGACCCCCGATTTGACTTTGAAGCCGGCATTGCCATTACGGTGAATGGCGAGACCATCGAAGGTAAAACCATCGACATTTCCAATGGCGGCAGCAAGGTGAAACTGAAAAAACCAGTCAAGCCAGGATCACGGGGGACAATTCAATTTGATGGTACAAATATCAAACTGTCTTTTGAGGTGGAAAACAGCCACGAAGACATTGCCAATCTGTATTTCACCGATCCGTCAGGGCGCGAAAAAATGCTGCGGCCGTGGCTGGAACGACAGATAAAACGCTGCCCATAATCCGCCAAACACCACAATTTTATCACCAGCCGCTGGCCCCAAACCGGCGGCTGAGCTGCTTTTTGGCCTAAATTCCTGTCATTGTACAAAAAATGTAAAATTGGGTGCTTGACGGGCTGTATTCGATAGGGCTATACACCGCCCTGCCGACGCGATGGCGCGATGGCGGAGTGGTCACGCAGAGGACTGCAAATCCTTGTACGCCGGTTCGATTCCGGCTCGCGCCTCCACTAATCCGGCATAGCTCAGTTGGTAGAGCAAATGACTGTTAATCATTGGGTCGCAGGTTCGAGTCCTGCTGCCGGAGCCAATGTGAAAAGGGATCGAACCTTGGGTTCGGTCCCTTTTTCTTTGTACTTTCATCATCAAGCACCCGTTATAAGCCATCAAACGCACCCCCAATGATAAGGCTGGCGAACATATATGAATAGTTTACCCCGCCCTACGGGCTTGCTAGGACAATGCCAGCAACCAAACCAACAACAATAGCCCCTTGGATCGCAAAACCCTGCTGTTTTGCGCCTTTATACGGGGCGACGGGGACCGGATATGTCGCTATCACGCCGAAAACTTGCCAACGACCTTAGCTTTTCAACACTGGCCTGGGGTGCCTGGCGCCTGCGAAACAGCCCGGATATCAATAGCGACAACGATATATTACGCCTTGTTGAAACCGCCCTTGATCTTGGCATTACCACCATTGATCACGCCGATATTTACGGCAATTACGGCTGCGAAGAATTGTTTGGCAACGCACTGGCCAAGGCATCGCATTTGCGCCAGAAAATGGAAATCGTTACCAAGTGCGATATTGCCTTAGCTTGTGAGGGCAAACCCGAAAATCGCATTAATCATTACAACACCAGTAAAAAACATATTCTCGCATCTGTCGAATCCTCGCTTCGCAACCTTCGGACCGATCATATTGATGCGCTGCTATTGCATCGGCCAGACCCACTGATGATTGCCGATGAAGTTGCCGATGCCTTCAACCAGCTAAAACGCGATGGCAAAGTACGCTATTTTGGCGTTTCAAATTTTACCCCATCGCAATTCAACCTGCTGCAAAGCCGTCTTGAGGCACCGATGATCACAAACCAGGTGGAATGCTCGGTACTGGAGCTTGCGCCCGTTTTTGATGGCACGTTTGATCTCATGCAGCAAAACCGTATCAGCCCCATGATCTGGTCGCCACTTGGCGGCGCGCGCCTGTTTCGCGATAAAGACGATGCCGTTGCCGCCCATTTAAGGCCCGTCCTTGAAGACATGCGGGTAAAATACGATGCCCCCGGCATTGGCGAAATTGCCATTGCCTGGCTTTTGGCCCTACCGTGCCAGCCAATCCCTGTTTTGGGCACCATGAAACCCGAACGCCTGAAAGATGCCACCACGGCGTGTTCAATCAGGTTGGACCGCCAGGACTGGTTTACCATCCTGGTTGCGGCCCAGGGGCATCCTGTGCCGTAACAATCAACGAATTGTTATCCGGGCCATAATGGGATGACGGATGATCCTGGAATTACCTGGCGTGCGCCCTACACGGCCGGGGCTGGAATATATCACGACCAAAGAACGGGACCAGTAGCTTAACAGCCAGGTCCCACTTCGCTTTGAGCGTTTGATAAGGCATTGAAACTGGATAAATTTTGCCAAATTTGAATTTTTCGCGCTTTTTTATCAAAAAAGGTCTTGCGCCCGTTTCCGGGTTTTATTATACCCCTGCCACACGCTTCGAACGGAGCGCCAAACACTGATCCGGCATAGCTCAGTTGGTAGAGCAAATGACTGTTAATCATTGGGTCGCAGGTTCGAGTCCTGCTGCCGGAGCCAATTTAAAAGGGGCCGAACATTTTGTTCGGTCCCTTTTTCGTTTGATCGGCGTTAACCGTTTTTCACCTTAGGCCAAAAGGGATTAACCAATGAAAATTGCAAATATCGAATTGCGCAAGGTTCAACTGGGCACACTGGCCGGATCAACCGATGGCTGGCTGATCATTGGTGAAAAAGATGTCATTCACGGCACCGTACACCCGATTGACGGCGAGCTTTATACTATCGCCTCAACCACGGACGAACGCATTCAGGCCTTTGGATGGTGCCCGATGTTTGATAGTCTCGAACATGTTCACAATGATGTTGCCATCGCCCTTGCCATGAGCAGTGCGGCTGAAGTGGAACAGTGGATTGAAGACTCCGAACGCCACGATCTTGACCATGATCATGGCGAACATTTGCATTAAGCCCGATCATATTTCATAACGCATGCGCACGCCCTGCCCTGACAGTTTTGTTCCAGAATTATGAAGTCTGTCGCCTTTTTGATTCAGAACAAGGCAAATAAGGGTCGGAAGTAATAATTTCCGCATCTGCGAAATGCCGTTATTCCGATCACATCATACGGAATCGAAAACGGGTTACATTGCGCAGCTTGTGCATTTGCACACAGTCCATTCCGACAGCAAAGCGGGAATTCGGTTATGAGCACAGTCAATCTCGAACATCTCTTCAAACCGTCCTCGGTCGCCGTTATTGGCGCATCCAATCGCCCGCATTCTGTCGGGCAGGTCATCATGCGCAATCTGCTGGCAGGCGGTTTTAACGGGCCGATCATGCCGGTCAATCCACGCAGCCAGTCCATTGGCGGCGTTTTGGCCTACCGCGATGTTGAAAGCCTGCCGGTTGTTCCCGAACTTGCCGTTATCTGCGTGCCGCCCAAGGCCGTTATTCCAGTAATGGAATGCCTGGATCAAAAAGGCTGCAAAGCTGCCATCGTGCTCACCGCCGGCCTTGGTTCCACCCCGCATGATGAAACCCGCAGCGTTAAACAGGCCATGCTGGAAACGGCTGCACGCAACAAAATGCGCCTGCTTGGCCCCAACTGCCTGGGCCTGATGGTTCCGGGTATTGGCCTTAACGCCAGCTTCAGCCATCAAAGCATTGAAAAAGGCAAAATCGCCTTTGTCTCGCAATCGGGCGCACTGTGCACGGCGGTGCTGGACTGGGCAGCAGCCCGCGGTGTTGGTTTTTCGCACTTTATTTCGCTGGGCGAATGCGATGATGTCGATTTTGGTGATGTGATCGATTATCTGGGCTCTGATCCGGAAACCCGGGCAATCATGCTTTATATCGAATCCATTCACGAACGCCGCAGCTTTATTTCGGCAGCCCGGGCCGCATCGCGTAATAAACCGATTCTGTGCATCAAATCGGGCCGCTTTGCCGAGGGTGCAGCCGCTGCCGCCTCGCATACCGGGGCCCTTGCCGGGGCCGATGATGTGTTTGACGCCGCCATCAAGCGGGCTGGTGTATTGCGCGTGTACACCGTTTCGGAAATGTTTTCGGCTGCTGAAACGCTGTCGCGCATGCGCCCCTTCAAGGGCGACAAGCTGGGTATTATTACCAATGGCGGCGGGATTGGCGTGCTGGCAGTCGATTCCCTGATCGAACAGCACGGCCAGTTGGCCCATCTCGAAGACGGCACGATTGATGCCCTGAACAAGGTGCTGCCCGACACATGGTCCCATGCCAACCCGATTGACATTATCGGCGATGCGCCGGGCGAACGTTATGCCAGTGCCATCGAACAGGTTTTAAAAGACCCGAATATCGACAGCCTGCTGGTCATGCACGCCCCGACCGCCATTACCGACCCGGTAGAGGTCGCAAGCGGGGTGATTGATGCCATCAAAAACACCCGTAAGAATATTTTGACCAACTGGGTCGGCGAAGCCACCGTCACACAAGCCCGCAAGCTGTTTTATGCTGCAGGGATACCGACCTACCGCACACCGGAAAATGCCGTAACGGCCTTTCAACACATGGTCAATTACCGCAAGCTGCAAGACCTTCTGATGGAAACGCCACCGTCGGTACCACAGGATTTCACCCCTGAAACCGACAAGGCCCGGCAGATCATTCATGCCGCCATTCATGCCGGTCGCAATATGCTGACCGAACCCGAGGCAAAGCAGGTTCTGCAATGCTATGGCATCAATACGGTCAAAACCATTTCGGTTACGAATGTTGCCGAAGCCGTCAGCACCGCCAAGGAAATCGGCTTTCCGGTCGCGCTTAAAATCCTGTCAGACGATATCAGCCATAAATCCGATGTTGGCGGTGTGGTCCTGAATTTGGAGAATGCCGAAGAAGTCGAACATGCTGGCGAAAAAATGCTGAAAAACATCGGCGAGCAATTCCCCGATGCACGCCTGCGCGGCTTTACCGTTCAGCAAATGGTCACACGGCGTAATGCCCGCGAACTGATTGTTGGCATGACGACTGACCCCATTTTTGGCCCGGTCATCCTGTTTGGTCATGGTGGCGTCGAAGTCGAAGTGGTGCGTGACCGGGCAATGGCCCTGCCACCACTTAACATGAAGCTTGCCCGCGAACTGGTTGAAGGAACACGCATTTATAACCTGTTAAAGGGGTATCGCGATGTCCCGCCCGTTAACCTGGAAGAACTGTTCATGACGCTGGTGCGCCTGTCGCAACTGGTAGTGCATTTGGGTGAAGTGGTCGAACTTGATATGAACCCGCTTCTGATTGACCAGAAAGGCGTGATTGCCCTTGACGCCCGCATCAAGGTCACGCCCAAGGTCGAAAGCGAGGATACGCGCCTGGCGATTCACCCCTATCCGCGCCATTTGAAACAGGAAATTGTGCTGGAAGACGGCACACAATATATGCTGCGCCCGATCAAACCCGAAGATGAACCGGCACACTATGCGTTCATGTCCAAACTGACACCGGAGGATATTCATTTCCGGTTCTTTGGGTCGGTCCGCGAATTACCGCATTCGGAAATGGCACGGCAAACCCAGCTTGATTACGACCGGGCAATGGCTTTTGTCGCAACCGTTCCCGATGGCACCGCCCAGGGGGATATTCACGGCATTGTCCAGGTTGCCATTGATCCCAACAATGAATATGCCGAATACGCCATCATGGTGCGTTCGGACATTAAGGGACGTGGTCTTGGCCGTATTCTGATGGAAAAAATGATCGAATTTTGCCGGACCAAGGGTGTGGGCACCTTCATTGGTCAGGTGTTGCCATCCAACCGGCGCATGCTCACGCTATGTGAGAAACTGGGCTTTACTCGCAAATATCTTGAAGACGAGGAAGTTTTCGAGGTCAAATTGCCGCTCAACCAGGACTAAACGCCACGCTGGCAGCTTAACCAAAAAACACCCTGTCCGTTCATCTCACGGACGGGGTGTTTTATATGATAAACAGTCAAAATGCCGTCAATGCAGCGGGTTAGCGCAAAATCACAGCCCGGCCTTTGCCGGTAATTTACGCACGATGTCGCGCACGGCCTCTTCGGGGTCAAGGCCTCGGGATTCAAGCGCTTCATAGGCTTCAGATTCGATCTTGCGCAATTCGCCCAATGTCGTTTGCACATCTTCAAGCTGCTGTTCCAACTCGCTAATGCGTTTGCGCCCCACCAGAATCAAATGCGCCAGCTGATCAGAATGACTGCGATCCGCGTCATACAGATCGATATATTCCTTAATATCTTCAAGCGTGAAGCCTAGGCGCTTGCCTCGCAGCACCAGCACCAGCCTTGCGCGATCACGGTAATTGTACACACGTGTTGCACCGGCGCGCTGGGGAGATAACAGGCCTTTGGTTTCGTAAAAGCGAATGGCGCGTGGCGTAATATCGAACTCTTCGGCAAGTTCTGTGATGCTATAAAGCTTATCGTTCATCTGTTTTTCTTATGCTCGGGACACTTGTTACACCATCGCCCCATACCTACGTCAAAGTCAATAAATTTACGCTAACGTTAGCATCATACCAGAATGAATCGGCTTGACGCGGCTGCAACTTTCTCTCCGCCGATAAATGTCTATTCCGCCCCCTGTAAACATTGCTGTAAATAATCCGGGTCAATCGGGCGATAGCGCGGCCCGGCAAACAGGCGATTGCCATCCAGCGCCCCTGGCATCAAACCATTTTCCGAATGCCAAACAGTCCCATCGGGCATTGGCACGGCCAATGGCTGGTCATAAGGCTCTGCCGTACCTGGCAACAGGGCGAGGTCACCGCAAATCCCCGCGCGGAAAATGGGGCCTTGGACCGGGAAACCACCCAAATACACACCAGGATAACGGTCAAACACCGATGGAAAAGTCGGGTGATTGCATAAATCACCCTCAAACGAGACGTCTTCCTGCGCGGAGAGTTCCAGCCCCTCGCCCAAAAACGGCTGCCCCGGCACCATCAAGCCTGGTGGCAATTCGGCCCTATCGGCATAGCCGATTGCATTGCGGCGATGGCACCACTGGCTGGTAGTTCCTTTTTTCACATATTGCTGGCGTAGATAAAAACTGTTGTGAAAGGTCTCGAACGGCAGGCTTGGCAAATCATCCGGGTCTTTGCCAAATTTAAAAACAGCCCCGCCATTATTCTCGTCCCCTTCGGGCCCGGGACGGGAATCGAACCAGCCAAGATTGCCAAAATAATACCAAAAACCGCCTTTCGCCCCGTCCTGCGAAAACCATTTATGGCAATTGTAAAGCTGGTTATAGCTAACCCACCAATTAACCGCAAAGGTTTCGGGCTCCACCGGGTTATCGCGCACGAATGAAAACCGATTGCGGGTAATCACAACATTGCAATTGAACTGCCCCAAAGGCGCATCGGCATTCTCATCAGAAATATCCAGCCGGATCGCATTGTAACAATGGCGGATATCATTATCGCGAATGACAACATCTCCCCGGATGTTGTTACTGCCAAAGAAGGCCCCGTTCAGATAACGATAGGGTGCCTTTTCGCCCGGCACCAATTCGCCATCATGGACCATCGCCCAGTTGATGTAACGCCATAGGCTGTCATCCTGCACCCAGTCACAACGCACCACTGAAATATGATGGCAGCCAGGACCATCCGCATAAAAGGCATAAGTCCCGCCAACCACCGACATGTCCTTGAAGGTCAGATGGTGGCTGTTTTCCATATACACAGCACTGGGCCAGCAGCGTTCAATACGAATATTATCCAGCCGAATATGACAACGATTGATCAAACGGAATGCAGCATAACGCGCCGGCCCCGGGCTGGTGGCCGAAACCTCAGGGTCGGGCGGACGACGACCATCAATAATGGCACCATGTTCCCCACGAATGATAATAGGTTCTGCCGGCGTTCCATCGCGCGGCAGGTCAATGGCCTCGGGCAGAAAATAACTTCCGGGCAGAAGCCGAATCAAATCCCCCGCGACACTGTCGGCAATCGCATCGCGCAATGTCATGGTATCGCGCCATTCACTATCAACCCAGTGCCGCCCGCCATCGGGCGTTACATAGACCATCCTTAACACAGCCATCCCCCTTTTCGATAAATATGCGAGCCCATCTAACTTATCCGAATCATACCACTATCAACACACGGATAAACCGTAATACGTGCAAAAAATACGCTTTTAAAGAGAGGCATTTACACTCGCATCAAGCCGACGGGACGACAGCAAGGACACAAACCATTTTAACTTCACACACTTTGATATTTTTTATGAAAAAATGATTTCAATAGCTTGACGATTGTTCTTCACAAATCTAGCGTTCGGTCCAAACGACATCCGCCATCAGAGAAGGTTAAATTCATGTCCAGTGTCAAAACACGTACTTTGACGGCGATCTTTGCCGGGATTGCAGTTTCATCGATGCTTGGGGGCACCGCGCAGGCCCATTTTCAGGAACTCATCCCCTCAACCAATGTCGTGGATCAGACCACCGGCAAAGATGTGCATTTCGACATGATTTTTACCCACCCGACCGACATGGGACCGACGATGGAAATGAAACGTCCGGCCCAGTTCGGGATGCAGGCGGATGGCAAAAAAACCGACCTGTCCGATCAGTTAATGCGCCACGATGTCGATAAAAAAGAGGCCTACCAAGCCGATGTCACTCTGCCCCGTCCGGCCGGTTATGTGTTCTATCTGGAACCTCAGCCCTATTATGAACCTGCCGAAGGCAAATATATCGTCCAATATACCAAAACCGTCATTGATGCCTTTGGTGACGGCAGCAAGTGGGATCAAATGGTCGGGTTTCCTGTCGAGATCGAACCCCTAACGCGCCCCTATGGGCTGTGGGCCGGCAACAGCTTTTCCGGTGTGGTAAAGCATAATGGCAAACCCGTACCGTTCGCCGAAATTGAAGTTGAATTCAAAAATGACGGCAGCGTGACATTGCCAAATGGCAGCTTTTCCACCCAAATCATCAAGGCTGATGCCAACGGCACGTTCACCTATACCACCCCTTGGACAGGCTGGTGGGTTTTTGCCGCATTGATTGAAGATGGCACACTGCCAACACCCGATGGCAAAGAAAATGTCCCGATTGAACGCGGTGGTGTTTTGTGGATCAAAACCGAAAATCCGGTCAAAACGGCAAATTAGACCAACCCAGTTCGCTTTGCAGCATGCGCAACCCGGAAGGCACGAAAGAAAGAAAAAATAATATAAAAACAAATAGTTGACTAAAAAATATCTATCATAAATTTCCAGGAAAAATATGAAAATAGGCGTTGTGACGCTTGACTTTCAACGGTTTCCGTCGCTACGCTGTTTTTCATTCAGAAAATATGAAACCGGTCATCGCATACGCATTTTTTGCGTATAAGACTTCAGTACACTGGTTTCTTTGCCTCCTTGCCGGTTGTATCGACGACCAACCTGATATTTAAGGACGATCAAATGCACATTGTTGATGGTGTCTTGTCAACGGACGTGGTTGTGACCGGCGCCGTCATTGCGGTGGGCGGCATTGCTTATGGCCTGCGTGGCATCACCATCGAAAACATGCCACGCACCGCCTTGCTCAGTGCGGTGTTTTTTGTCGCGTCCCTTATTCATGTTCCCATCGGGCCAACCAGCATCCATCTTATCATGAATGGCCTGCTGGGTCTGATACTGGGATGGGCGGCCTTTCCGGCGGTGTTCATTGCCCTTTTGCTTCAGGCCGTGTTTTTCGGCTTTGGCGGCATTACCGTGTTAGGGGTCAATACGGTCAATATGGCGCTGCCTGCGGTTCTGGTGGGGCTGGCTTTCAGCCCGTTTCTAGCCCGCGTAGATGGCCGGATCATGGCGGTTGTCGCCTTTGTCGCCGGGGCCTCATCCATTATGCTCAGTGCTGTTATGGTCGGCCTGTCCCTTGCCCTGAGCGGCCAGGAATTTCTCGCGACCGCAAAGCTCGTTTTCATCAACAACATTCCCATCATGGTGGTCGAAGGCTTCCTGACTGCCGCAGCTTTTTCGTTGATCAAAAAGGTGCGGCCAGCCCTGCTGCTTTCTGGTGCCTCTTCCCGTGTCACTGCCTGAGATCACTTCCATGCCATTTCCCGCGACCATTCATCGTTGTGTGCCCGGCTTTAAGGCTTCTGTTACACAGGGCACGGCCATTTTCATTGCGCTGGTCACCATCATACTGCTGCTCGCCCCTCATCGTGCCCAAGCACACAGCTTTCATGTTTTTGCCCTTGGCGATGGCGATATTATCGAAGGCTATGCCTATTTTGGCGGCGGCGCCCGGCCCCATCATGCTGCCTTTTCCATTGAAGGCAGCGATGGCAAAGTCCTTTTGACCGGGCAAACCAATGATAATGGCGAATTCCGGCTTCGGGTTGATCATCTGGATGATTACACCATTCGCGCCAATACCGGCGATGGACATGCGGCGTCCTATATCGTGAAATCCAGCGAACTTGCCGATGACCTGCCCAAGGCAACTGCCACCAGCCCGGCATCGGTTATCGCCCTGAATGCCACAGAAGACGCGCCAAATACCGATATTGCTTTGTCGACCAATACCGGCCCATCCCCGACAAGCAGTGTAATTGCACCGGAAAACCCACGCATAACAATAACCGCAGAGCAATTATCCAGCCTTGTCAGCCATGCGGTTGCAAAGCAGGTTAATCCGCTGCGTGAACAGATTGTCGCTTATGAAAACAAGGTGCGTTTTTCCGATATTATGGGCGGCCTTGGCATCATTATCGGCATATTCGGGACAATTGCATGGTGGCAGGCCCGAAAGCGCGTATCGCCCCCGCCAGAATGAATAAAAATTCCGTTCTGATACCGGCAGGCAAGGTAACAGCCCGCGATCTTACCGGTAAAATCGACCCCCGCGTCAGAATAACCGCAACGATTATACTGGCGATTGCCGTGGTTTCGTTTGCCAGTTGGCAGACTGTTACGGCAACCATCCTCTTTGCCCTCTCCATGATGGCCTTTTCGGCACCTGACTGGCGAAAATCCCTGCGCCGCATCCTGGCGATGGATGGTTTTATTGTCGCAACACTGATATTGCTGCCCTTTACCTATCCGGGAGATGTGATGTTCACGCTATGGGGCTTTGATGCCTCCTGGCAGGGTCTTTATCGCGCCATCATGATTGCATTAAAGGCCAATGCCGTGATGTGCGGGATCATTGCCCTTCTGGGCAATATGAGCAGCACCGAACTTGGACGTGGCATGACGGGCCTTTATCTGCCCACCAAGCTGACAACCCTAATGATGTTCACGGTTCGCTATATTGATGTGCTTCACCATGAATATTTAAGGCTCCGCCAATCCATGCGTGCCCGTGCCTTTCGCCTGAAAACAAACCGGCATAGCTGGAAAATGGTCGGATATCTGGTGGGTATGTTGCTGGTGCGCGCGCATGAACGCTCTGAACGCATTATATGGGCGATGAAATGCCGGGGCTTTCATGGGCATTATCATTTTGCCCACCTACCCCGGCTGGCTCGACGCGATATTGTGTTTGGTATTGCAATGCTGGCAGTGTTAGCGGCACTTACCACGCTGGAGGTTCTATGCCCGCCGATGATTTGATTGAATTGCGTGATATCTGCTTTTCATTTAACCAGGCAAAACCCGTACTGGATCATGCCGATTTCGGTTTAAGTCGCGGCGAACGGGTGGCGCTGACCGGGCCCAATGGGGCCGGTAAAACAACCTTGTTTCACATCATCATGGGCTTGCGCAAAGCCGATATCGGCACGGTCCGCATCCTGCAAAATACCTGCGTGAGCGAGCAAGATTTCGCCGCCATTCGCGGGCGCACGGGGTTATTGTTCCAGGATTCGGATGACCAGCTTTTTTGCCCGACCGTGATTGAAGATGTTGCCTTTGGCCCCCTAAACCTTGGTGCCAGCGATACCGACGCCATGGAAATTTCACGCAAGACCCTGAACGATCTTGGTCTGTTCGGGTTTGAAAATCGCATCACGCATCATCTTTCCGGCGGGGAAAAACGCCTGGTCGCCCTGGCAACCGTGTTGGCAATGCAGCCCGAAATCCTGTTGCTTGATGAGCCCACAACCGGCCTTGACCAGCATGTGGAAGTCCGGCTGACCGAAATCCTGCAAAATCTGCCCCAGGCAATGGTGATCATTTCGCATAATCATGCGTTCCTAAAGCAGGTTGCGACGCGCCAGATCCGGCTGCAAAATGGCAAACTTGTTTCTGATACGCCGCAATAAACACAAAGCCCGACAGGACGCATCATCATGAATCCGGACGACATATTACATTTCTGGTTTAAGGAACTGACGCCCAAAAAATGGTTTGAAAAAGATACAGCACTTGACCGGCACATCACCGAACGGTTTGCCGATTTTCATGCTGCGGCCACCAGGGGCGAACTGTTTGACTGGCGCAAAACCGCCAAGGGCCGCCTTGCCGAAATCATCATCCTCGATCAGTTTTCGCGCAATATGTACCGTGACGAGCCACAATCCTTTGCCAGCGATGCAATGGCACTTGTGCTGGCGCAGGAAGCCGTGCGGGTAAAGGCAGATCAGGACCTGTCCAATGTGCAGCACAGGCTGTTTTTATATATGCCCTATATGCACTCTGAATCCGAAATCATTCACGAGATTGCGCTGACGCTGTTTGACCAGCCGGGCCTTGAAGAAAATCTCGATTACGAAAAACGCCACAAACAGATCATTGATCGTTTTGGCCGTTATCCGCATCGCAATGAAATTCTGGGACGCCCGTCAAGCGCAGAAGAACTGGCTTTTCTGAAACAGCCGGGCTCGTCGTTCTAACAACAAAGGCAGGGGTTAAACCGCCCCTGCCTTACATTTTCTTCCTCAAAACCGCCTCAGGTAACTACCGCTTGATTTTGCGGTTATCCCACCAGCCTTCAACAAGGCTTTCCGCTTCGTCAATATAATCCGCGCGCCCGGCCAGATATGCCGCCATTGCGGCACTGCCCTTGATTTTGGCAATCGCATCGGCATCCTCGATTTCGCCACGCCAGACCCCCAGGAAATGATCCATCTTGGCCGGTGTGGCGTCATCTTCGGGTTTTTCCGTCCGTGCCAGGCTGGCAGGCCAGCGCAGGTCGCTTAGGACCCCATTATCGAGCAACCGAAGATCGACATGTTTGTAAGGTGTGCGTTCTGCCTCGCCGCCACCGCCCTTAATCACGCCAATACGTGGTAAATGCAGCAATTTGCCGGTTTCACGATGCACATCCAAAAATGCCGGATGAAATACCCCCAAAAACGCCGCCTTCGCCTGCAAGGGGTTGAGTAGACGCAACAGGGTATTTACCGGGCTGCGCAGGCCCAGTAACGGCCGCAGGCCAATCAGTTCCTGCAATTTGGGATGAATATGGCGCAGCGGCAAATAGGAAATACCATGTGTGGCAATATCGGCCCTTGCTTCTTCGGCGGACATGGCCGTTGGCAATTTCAGGGCTTTAAAGGCCGCCTCGGTGCCAACGCCTTTGACCAGATGCGAATTATAGCCGTGCATCAAAACCGGGATCTTGTTTTGTGCCAGCAACAGGGCCGATAGCACAAACCACGGCAAGCCGCGTGTGCGTCCAGCAGCATAAGACGGCCAATCGATCATCGGATGGCTGGCCTCTGGAACATCGCTTTCATCGGGCTCCAGACGGGCGATGTCGCGCACGGCCTCGATCATCCCGGCAAGTTCTTCGGGGGTTTCCCCGCGATAGCGCAACATCAGCAGATAAGCGCCAAGCTGAATCGGATCGACTTCATCACGCAGAATCATGGAAAAGGCCGTAAAGGCCTCGTCACGTGTCAGGCTGCGCGACCTGCCCGGTCCGCGAAAAAACTGCCGCAAATACCCCGAGAACGGATGGGATTCTGGCAAATGATTTTCATCGTCGGGCTGCTCGAGATGATCGTCGCTCATCTGATCGCTCACTGTGTTGGTGAAAAAATAAGATCACGGGCACTACATTATTCGTGCGTGCGCGTAAAGACCCAGTCATTCCCGTCTGTCAAATCATCACGGTAAACATACCCGTCCATATCAAATGATTTCAGGTCTTCGGGCTTTTCCAACCGGTTCTGGATCATGTATCGCGCCATCATGCCACGGGCACGCTTGGCTGAAAACCCAATGACTTTGGCGGTGTTGCCTTTTATTTCCTTAAACACAGGCGTAATTACCGGCCCTTCGATCAATTTGGTTTTCACCGCCTTGAAATATTCGTTCGAGGCCAGGTTCACCAGGGTGCGATCTTTATGCTCGCGGGTGATGTCATTCAAATGATGGGCAATCTTTTCGCCCCAAAATTCATACAGGTTCTTACCGCGCGGATTTTCCAGCTTCGTTCCCATCTCCAGACGATAGGCCTGCATCAAGTCGCGCGGGCGCAACGCCCCATACAGGCCCGAAAGCATGCGAAAATGGTCTTCCGCCCAGTCCAGATCTTTCTGGCTCAGGTTATCAGCATCGAGTCCGACATAGGTATCGCCACGAAAAGCATAAACCGCCGGTTTGGCATTTTCGGCGGTGAAAGGCGTTTTGAAATGGGCAAATCGCTGCACATTCAATTCAGCCAGATCCTCGCTGATCCCCATTAAATTCATTAAATCGCGACGGGTCTTTTTTTGCGCAACCTCAACCAACTCAACGGCATCGTCCAGAAATACCGGCTGACTAACAGGCATTTTTGGGGCCGGATTTTCAAAGTCGAGTTTCTTTGCCGGGGAAACAACAGCAAGCATTTGTGCGCCTCTTCTCTTTCATCGCGGATCATTTTGTCGTAACAAGCCACAAGGCTTATGGGAAAGTGCCAGCCATGGCAATTCCCATAATTTTGAAATTTTGCAGATTTCCGGTACTTCGCAATGGTGTGGTGCCGGGCTGAAAGGAAAAATCATGAGTGAACAAGTTCGCGCATCTCACATCCTGCTGATGTATGCCGGTTCCGCACGCTCCACCGCGTCACGCAGCAAGGACGAAGCCCTGACCCTGATTAAAGACCTGAAAACCCAGGTCGACAATGGTGCCGATTTCGCCGAAGTCGCCCAGGCAAATTCCGATTGCCCGTCGGGCCGTCAGGGTGGCGACCTTGGCTTTTTTGGCCGTGGCATGATGGTCCCTGAATTCGACCAGGCCGCGTTCAACATGGAAGTCGGAACCGTGTCCGACGTGGTGGAAACCGATTTCGGTTATCACATCCTGCAGCGCACCGCTTAATCCGGTATCGCAAAAAATTAAAGGTCTGCAGTCGCTTGCAGGCCTTTTTTTATATCAGAATTCAACAATTGGCGCATCAAGCTCATATTGCGACTTGTGATCTTCGACTTCCAGCACCCAAATATCCCGGTCAAAAGAAATCTGTCGGCAGCAATACTTATCGCACTGCATTTCCGTTTCACGATCACCGCTTCCACCCCCTGCAACCTGCATCCAGCCAAGTTCACCTTCCATCGTGGTGACACGCGAATATACAAAACAACCTGCGGCAAAACGGTTTAGTTTCAACAAAACCGCCCCGGCATCCTCGTTGCCTTTATGCACGACCATTGCCGTAATGCCATTGGCCTGGCAAATCCCGATCTGGCCACGCACCCAAATACCGGCTTTTAAACGGGGCTGGGTCATTTCACACACCTTCCCGACTGGCTGTTACATTTTCCGGCATTTGCAAAATCAGGTTTGCATTGGGGCAAATAGCTTCCCATACATCCCATTGAGACGGTTTGGCTGCACCAAAATAGTCACCGCGTTTCCCCAGAAGATCAAAAATGATCTGAAAATGCAGGTGCGGTATCCAGTCGCCATTGATCGGATAATCACCAAACTGGCAAAGCTCTTCCCCTTTCGCAAAGGGCTTGCCCTCATAAAGCCCCACAAGCGATTCCCGGCTCAGATGTCCATACAATGTCCAGAAGGTGATGCCCGGTTCGGGGTTATGCTCCATGATAATGGTGGGGCCATAATCCAGCGGCAGGTCATTATCAGCAAAGCTGTGCACTACGCCATCAAGCGGCATGAAAACCGGCGTTCCCGCAGGCAGGAAAAGATCAATCCCCAAATGCTGGGACCGGGCTTCACCGCCCACCTTAAATTGAGGCGACTGATAACAAATCCGGTCCTCGCGATAGCGGCCAACACCAACAGGCGCATCCTGCGCGGCCATTTGTGCAAACATCAGTTCCGTCTGCCGGGCCGGGTCGCTGGTCCCGCCAATCACCACATCGCCATTGCGGCTGAAATCATAAACGATCTTGCGACATGTTTTCAGATCAAACGACAAAACCGAGGCGAATTGATCCTGGTTATCGCCAATCCAGCGTAGCAATTTTTGTCCTTCGGGAAACGGTGCCTCGCCCTTTACATGCCGCGCCAAATAGGTCGCAAGGCGTTCCTCGCCCTGCGCCAATTCGTTATTCATATCCATTGAAACCGGGCGTTCCTGGCTCACCGCGATGCTCCGCAAAAGAAAAAAGGCAGCAAGGTTATCCATGCTGCCTTTGTGGGTATCGAATTTATCGGCCAGTGGCAAGCAACTGCGTTACCCACCCTTTGCCCCGTTACCAGTTGGCAACTTCATATTCGCACGATACGTCATCATCATCGGTATCGGTCAGCGCAACCGTCAGGCGGCGCATTTGCGGATTGAACCGTTTAATGAAGTTCAACAGCAACAGGGCTTCTTCGCTCAATTCGCCAGCATCTTCATCATCATCGTCAAGTTCGCACAGCTCCACCAGTTCAAGGAACAGGGCCGCCAGCGCGCGTTTGACATCTTCGCCGCCCTTAAGCCCTCCGGTTAATTCACCCAGTGGCTTCAAATCAACTTCCAGCTGACGCAGGGTCTTGCTCATCTGGTCGATGTCGTCTTCGTCCAGCACCATTTCGGCGGCAATCATGTGGGTGCCGACTTCATTGATATTCATATAGCCGACAAATTCAAACACATCATCCTTGCTGCGACCTTCCTCGATCAGCGCTTCGGTATGTGCTTCAAATTCGGCCAGTTCGACGTCTTCTTCGCCAAGGTCGTTATCAAGGTCGCTCATGGGGTATTTGCTCCGTTAAATTTGCGCCGCTGATACTCTTTCTCGGGTCGGAAAACAACCCGCCGAAGATGATTTTCAGCAATTCGTCATCTCATTGCCTATCGCATCATTATAAACCAAGCCCAGGGTGCTGCCAAAAGAAACACCTAAGCCAATTTTGATCATCAATGATATAATCCGCCCCCATAAAAAGGGGAAAAGGACGAAAAACATAAATGGTAACAACAACATTACACGATGCACTGGCACTCGGCTGGGCCATTTGCTGGTGGGCTGGCTATACCTTTTATGCTGACAGCAGCACGCGGCGACGCAAAAGCATTTCCGCGTTAATGGCGCATAATCGACATCGCTGGATGGAACAGATGCGTAAACGTAATTTGCGGATGATTGATACCTCTATCGCCAGCAACCTGATTACAGCGATCAGTTTTTTCTCATCAACAACGATTCTGGTTCTGGTTGGTCTGGGCGCGCTTCTTGGCTACAGCAGAGAAGGTATTGAACTGGTTTCCACCCTGCCCTATGCCGCCGCGTCCACACCCTTATTGTGGAATTGCAAAGTCGTATTTCTGATGTTGATCTTTGTTTATGCCTTTTTCAAATTTACCTGGGCTTTCCGGCTATCAAATTACTGTTCGATCCTGATTGGTGCCACCCCCGAAACCAGCGATGAAAAAGGCCCCAACATAGCAGCCCAGGCCGCCCGTATGAGCATGATGTCAGCCCATAACTTCAATCGTGGCATTCGTGCTTATTTCTTCGCCCTTTCGGCGCTGGCTTGGTTTTATCATCCTGTAGCCTTCATGATTGGATCCACTTGGGTGATCGTCATTCTGTACAATCGTGAATTTCGTTCCCATGCCCTGGAAATCATGATGGGGCGTTAGATCACCCAAACCGACAGACGGACGAACGCACCAGCACGGAAACTGATGGAGAATACAAAAACCTTGAAAGACTTTTGATCAATACACACATCCCAAAAGAATAGCACATCACCACCTTAAGATAAGATGATGGTGCAGGGATGAGATTGTCAAAAGTTCTGAAAGTATATCGCATGGCGTTTTTAAAACCATCAGCCGAAACAGCCGAAAAAATCGAATGGCTGCAAATTTTGTCACGACACTCCGGTGTTGGATTATGGGATGCCATTCTTCACGATGGCGATGCGATGCACCCAAAGTCAAAATGGACCTGGACACCTGAATTTCGTCGCCTGTGCGGTTTTGACAATGAAAACGATTTTCCCAACGTCGTGCAATCCTGGTCGGACCGTCTGCATCCAGAGGATGTCGCGCCCACATTTGCCGCCTTTGGCAATGCTTTGGAAACGGGTAAACCATATGACGTTCTATATCGCCTGAAGGTAAAGGATGGCTCCTATCGCTGGTTTCGGGCGACTGGTGGAACCGTGAAGGATGCAAACGGCATTCCCCGCCGCGCATGTGGGTCACTGGTTGACGTTCATGATAGCAAAGTTGCCGAAGCCGAACGTGACGAAATGCGTCAGAAGTTGGCCGATGCTTTTGAAGCCTCTGTGGGGAAACTTGTCGAAGCGGTATCAGAATCCGCCAGAACACTCGATAAAGCCGCACACTCAATGACATCAACGGCAACTCAAACAGCAAACTTGTGTGATGTTGTTGCCTCCGCCTCCCATGAAACAAACGAAAACGTTCAGTCTGTCGCATCGGCAACAGAAGAATTGTCCGCATCAATCGATGACATCAGCAAACGTGTTAACCAATCATCCCAAATTATCAGTACTGCCGTTTCAGAAGCTGTCGAAACCAACAACAAAATTGAATCTCTGGCGACTGCTGCACAAAAAATTGGTGATGTTGTCAAACTGATCAATGACATTGCCGGACAAACCAACCTTTTGGCCCTAAATGCCACCATCGAAGCTGCCCGTGCAGGAGATGCTGGCAAGGGATTTGCCGTGGTTGCCTCCGAGGTAAAAACCCTCGCGACCCAAACAGCGCGTGCAACAGAAGAAATTGCCAACCAAATCAAAGCAATACAGGAAGAAACGCAAAACGCGGTTCAAGCCATTCAGAACATTTCCCGCACGATTAACGAAGTAGACGAGATTTCAACGGCCATTGCCTCTGCAATTGAACAACAGGGATCGGTTACCCACGAGATTTCAAACAGTGTTTATCAGGCTGTAAAAAGCACCGAATCTGCTCAGGCTAATGTTCGATCTGTCACGGAGGCAGCCAACGACACAGGTAAGGCTGCGAGCCATGTTCAGGGGGAAACATCAGAATTGGCAAAAAATGGCGACAAATTGCGCGACCAGGTTGGTGAATTCTTGCGCTCTATTCGCCAATAAACAAACCACAGGCCTTGCCAAACCGCCCTTATGACAGGGCGGTTTGGCGTTCCCGTTACCCTGATTTTATCGCAGTTGCTTTTAACCGGCGTTTATAAACGGCATAAATCGCAACAATCAACACAACCAGGCCGACAGGCATGGCCGCCGACATTAACAAAACGGACCACCCTGCTCCGGCATAAATCGAGCCTGCAGACAACGAAGCCACAGCAACTGTCCCAAACACGGCAAATTCATTAATGGCCTGCACACGGGCCTGCTCAGACGGACGGTAATTTTCCGTCAGTAACGTTGTCGCGCCCACGAACATGAAATTCCAGCCAATCCCCAGCAATACCAGTGCGGGCCAGAAATTCGCCAGCAAATCAATCCCGGTTAACCCGAACACCAGGCAAACAAGCGTAAAGACAGCACCTGCCTGAATGATGACCAGTGACCCAAAACGGCGAATCAGGTTGCCGGTAAAAAAGCCCGGCGCATACATACCCACCACATGCCACTGAATAATAAAGGCGGCATCCCCAAAGGCATAGTCGCAGTCAAGGATGGCAAGCGGCGTTGCCGTCATCACAAAGCTCATGACCGCATAGCCAAGGGCTGCGCCGACAATGGCAACCAACACCCCTGGCACACGAAAAATCTCGCCAAGTGGACGGGCGGGTTCATCATGTATTTTTTTGTGCGTTTCCGGCAGGCGCAACTGGGCAATGGCCAACATCAACAACAATTGCAGCCCCAACAGCGCAAGAAACGTCCCCAAAAACGGAATGGTATCAACCCAGTTACGGGCGTGACTGGCAAGATTTGGCCCGATAAATGCCGCCAGGACACCGCCCAGCATCGTCAATGAGATCGCACGCGAACGAAATTCTGCCGGGGCGGCTTCGGCTGCGGCAAACCGATATTGCATGGCAATGGCATTGGCCGACCCGATAAAGGCCCCGGCCGCACATATCAGCCAAAAATTACCCCAATAAACCGCCCCCATCCCGGAAAAGGCACCACACATCCCAATCAAGCAGCCCACGGAAAAACCAACCTTGCGGCCAAACCGTTTCATCATGAAAGCTGACGGTGCCGTAGTAAGCATCATCGCAATCATTGTTGCCGACACTGGCAAGGTAGAGAGCGATTTATCAGGTGCCAGCGAATAACCAATCACGGCTGCAACAGTAAACAACAGCGACATCGCACTTGCCGAAAGGGCGACACACAGACTGAGAACAATAACGTTACGTCTGACTTCGGGGCGAGACATGAAAGACCTTCCTGAATGGCGTGGTGGCGCCTGGCTGATTATTATTGTATAAAAAGGGCAGATTTCAGTCAGTTCCGGCTTGCCCGCAGGCAATAGCCTGTTATATTTGACCCGCAACAAACGGGAAAGCATCAATGCACGGCATCGCCGACAAAAAATTGATGAAGACGGAATTCACTGCACGCCATCGTGGCGGTGCAGCGTTTTTTGCTGCCCAGAAAGTCGCCTTTTCCAAAGTGCGAACTTGACCCCATCCCAAAATTCGTTTTCTTGTGCAGACTTCCCGCAACAACAGCGGGTATAAGGTGTGCGCCTTGATTATTTCGCCCGTATAAAAAGCAGAGTTGAGCAGAACATGATTGCCCTTACGCTTCCGGACGGCGCCGTACGTGAATTTGACGGTCCCGTTTCGGGTTTCGATGTTGCCAAAAGCATCAGCAGTTCCATGGCAAAAAAATCCTTTGCCATTATCGTTAACGGTGAAGTCCGCGACCTTGGCCGCGAGATCGAGACTGATGCAACCATCGAGATCGTAACCAAAGGGCATGACGAAGTATTGCCGCTGATCCGCCACGACTGCGCGCATGTCATGGCCGAAGCCGTGCAGGAACTTTATCCTGACACGCAGGTCACGATCGGCCCGTCCATCGAAAACGGCTTTTATTACGACTTTGCCCGTAAAACGCCCTTCACGCCCGACGATCTGGTCAAGATCGAAAAGAAGATGCACGAGATCATCAATCGCAACGAGAAAATCGAACGCGAAGTATGGGATCGTAACGAGGCGATCAAGTTCTTCCTTGATAAAGGTGAAGACTACAAGGCCGAGATCATTCGTGATTTGCCGGAAACGGAAACGATTACGTGTTATCGCCAGGGTGCCTTTATCGACCTGTGCCGCGGACCGCATTCCCCCTCGACGGGTAAAATCGGCAAGGCCTTCAAACTGATGAAGGTCGCGGGTGCCTATTGGCGCGGTAATTCCGACAATGAAATGCTGCAGCGTATTTACGGCACCTGCTGGGAAACGCAGGAACAGCTTGATGCCTATCTGCACATGCTGGAAGAAGCCGAAAAGCGTGACCATCGCCGCCTTGGTCGCGAAATGGACCTGTTCCATATGCAGGAAGAAGCCCAGGGATCGGTTTTCTGGCACGATAAGGGCTGGAAGCTTTATCGCAAGGTGGAAAACTATATCCGAGGCCGCCTCGACAACGCTGGTTATCAGGAAGTGCGCACGCCGCAGCTGGTAGACCGTGTGTTGTGGGAAAAATCCGGTCACTGGGAAAAGTTCCGTGAAAACATGTTCACGACGGCCCCTGATAGTGATGAAAAAGTTCTGGCGCTTAAGCCGATGAACTGCCCCTGCCATGTGCAGATTTTCCGAATGGGCAGTAAATCCTATCGTGACCTGCCGTTGCGTATGGCCGAATTTGGCTGTTGTCACCGTAACGAACCTTCGGGCGGGTTGCATGGCATCATGCGGGTCCGCCAGTTCATTCAGGATGACGCGCATATTTTCTGTACCGAAGACCAGATCGTTTCAGAAACCAAGATTTTCTGTGACCTTTTGAAATCGGTTTACAAGGATTTTGGCTTTACAGATATCGTTGTCAAATTCTCGGACCGCCCGGAAGTGCGTGCCGGGTCAGATGAGATCTGGGACAAGGCGGAAGCAGCACTGCGCGAAGCCTCCGAAGAAGCGGGACTGAAGCTCGAGATCAATCCTGGTGAAGGGGCATTTTATGGCCCGAAACTGGAATTTGTTCTGCGCGATGCCATTGGCCGTGACTGGCAGTGTGGCACGCTTCAGGCGGACTTTGTTTTGCCCGAACGTCTTGATGCTTCCTATATGGGCGAAGATGGCGAAAAATATCGTCCCGTCATGTTGCACCGGGCTATTTTAGGCTCACTTGAACGCTTTATCGGCATCCTGATCGAAAACTATGCCGGTCGCCTGCCCTTGTGGCTGTCGCCGGTTCATGCGGTCATTTGCACCATCACCAACGAGGCTGATGGCTATGCACAGGAAGTCAAAGAAGCATTGGCAGCCA
The DNA here is from genome assembly GCF_001907695.1 of Thalassospira sp. TSL5-1. Lineage (NCBI taxonomy): Bacteria > Pseudomonadati > Pseudomonadota > Alphaproteobacteria > Rhodospirillales > Thalassospiraceae > Thalassospira > Thalassospira sp. TSL5-1. The sequence goes on along the minus strand of NZ_KV880637.1, from coordinate 1,577,176 downwards.
AAGGCTTGAATGTTGAACTTGATCTTCGCAATGAAAAGATCAGTTACAAGGTTCGTGAGCATAGCCACGCCAAAATCCCGTTGATTTTGGCACTTGGCAAACGCGAAGCCGAAGAAAAAACCGCATCCGTGCGCCGTCTTGGTTTCAAACATCAGAAGACCGTTGCGATTTCCGACCTGGCAGAAGATATGGTCCGTGAAATTCAGGATCGCGTGATCGAAGCCGATTTCTAAATCGCGCCATCACCTTAAAATGCCCGCCTGTATCATCGGCGGGCCTTTTTGCTATCGCCTTCACATCGGGCTCACACATTCGTTACAACAATTCTGCGAGCTGTGAGATACTGAAATCCGGAATGTAGCTATAATGCGCCCGCAATGCCTGACATTATTCCCGCCTTTATGCCATATCCGATTGAAAGCACGAGCTTCAAATGAACAAACAAAACGTTGTCAAATTTGTCCGTATCGCCGCCATTGCAGGTGCCGTCAGCCTTTATAGCTCTGCCGGTTTTGCAGCGGGTTTTTTCAGCAGCTCAAGCGATGACACACCAACCGACCTGCCGGCCGTTGTGAAAATGATTGATGCCGGAAAATATTCTGATGCCATCGACAGCCTGAAAAAAATGAACAAAGCCGATCCAAAAAACGCCGACGTTCTGAACTATCTTGCCTATAGCCAGCGCAAATCAGGCGACATGAAATCGGCCGAAGCCAATTACGAAAAGGCCCTTGAAATCAATCCCGATCATCGTGGTGCGCTGGAATATCAGGGCGAACTTTACATCCATACCGGGCGTGTCGATATGGCAAAACAAAATCTTGCCCGCCTGAAAGACGTTTGCGGTACCGACTGCGAACAATATAAAGACCTGAACGATGCGCTAAACGGCAAAAAATCAAACTGGTGAAACCAGCTTAACATCTCTCGAGAATTTACAAACCCTTCCCGGTTCCAGGCCTGGAAGGGTTTTTATATGGGTGGGTATCCTGCCCCTTGTTCCCCCCCATCCTATTGGCAAAAAATTCACACATCCATTTTTTGAACCGTCTGATCTTGTTTCACGGCGCCGTTAAACAATATGGAAAGACAATCGTTACCTGATTATGCAAACGCGCAATAGTGACACGACTGCGCAACAAACTTTCAGGTCTCTGATTTAAAAAATACCCTGCTAACGCGGGGCTCAGAGCATAGGCGAATGTATAGATATACATTCCCGTAAGAACAGGGCATTTTGTCGCCAATCCAACCACTTACAACGGGTCTAAATGTCAGAAAATCCTCTTCGCAAAACCTATACCATCATGGTTACACGCACGACCGGCCACCAGATGGAACTGGAAACCGTTCAGGAATACGGTGCCGCAATGGAAAGTGCGAAAAAGGCACTCGACAATACGAATAATACCGAAATACGCATTGTCGAGAACAAATATGACGATGCAACCCGCAAGGAAAAAAAGCAGGTCATCAAAATCCTGAACCGTGACAATCTGGCAAGTGCAACAACCGGTGCCGTGCGTGCTGGAAAAGGGTCAGGCACTCTTGCACCGGAAGTGATGTCGCGAATGACAAAATCCATCATCAATATCTCGCTGGCAGTTACAGTTTTGATTTTATTGGGTGGAATCATGTTCCAGATTCTCAACCAATAACTTTCGGATCGCTTAAAATTACAAAACTCCGCCTTGACAGTTCCCCGCACTGCGACATGATAAGCGCAATAAAGTGATTGCATAAACAGCCGGGTATTTGTGGGGAACGATGGCGAAATTCAGCTTTCCAATCAGGAATCTTAACTTTCGCCAGGCAAGGTGCCTGATGATGGCTGCGGGGCCTGCGGCTCTTTTGCTCTCCGGGTGCGCAACCGACAGTGCCAAAAATACATTAGAGCACCCGACCATTGCCAATACGGTCACTCCCCCAGATCAGACTTTTGATCATTTCAGCATTTCCCAGCAAATGGCGGCCTGTTCGCTGTTTCTAGAAACCCCGTCGGCACGCGGTATTTACCTGTCACCAGACAGCAAAACAAAAAGCACCACCGATACAGCCAAACGGGATATTGAAATCAGCTCCAGTCCGGAAAATGACCTGAAACAGGCAATTGAGCTGGAACTGGGCGGGCATCCCGCCGAAGCGCGCAAACTTTATCTGTGGCTGACAGCGGCAAATCCCGACAGCAGCTTTACCATGCCCTGTGGCAATGGTGTTAATCTCTCCAGCAAAATTGTGCGTCTGGCACAGCAGCGCCTGGCAATGATGGATATCTCCAACCCGGAACTGGCAAAATCCGACGAAATCGACGAAAAAGTCGCAATGGCGAAAGTCGCACCCGGGCCTGCCCTGCCAAATCCGCCAAAGGTAAAACGCAACACCGATTTTTACCTTACGGCGGGTCCGATGGATGCAATGCCGGAGGATAACAATCCGCCTGCGCCGCCTTTCGCCATCGAGGTAAGTCCCAATACAGAAACCCTGGCGCGGGTTACGCCACCCAAAGAACCCGTCAGCCTTAAAAGTGACAAGGCCGTGGGCATTGGCAATGTCACCACCGTAAAACCCCCAAAAGAATCACCCGCGTCAGAAATACTGGAACTGACCGGCGGGGTCGGTGCCGCCAGTGTCAAAAGTGCCAGTCTGCAGCCCAACAGCACACCACAAGAAGATGGTAACCTGCAATCGATGCCGACCGCACCGCGTCAGGAAAATACACGCGCAACGCCACTTCCGGATGACATGGTACCCGGTGCAAACGACCCAAAATCAGCCCGGATGGCAACAAAACCGGCACCAGTCGAAACTGAAATGACGACAAAACCGGAACGGCACGGCCCGCCGGTGCCGTCATCAGCGGCCCCTGCTACCGTTGACAGGGTACCCTCCGTCCAGGCTGGTCAACCATATTACGCGCTGCAGCTTGCCGCCTATCGTAGCCGGGAAATGGCCGAATCCAGTTGGTTAAAACTACAAAAAAAATCGGGCGGCCTGCTATCTGGTATCGATCATGAAGTCCGAACCTACGCCGAAAAGGACAAAGGCCTGTATTTCCGCCTGATGACAGGCCACTTCCCCGATAAAAGCACAGCGGAAAGGGTATGCCAGGGTTTCAAGGCAAACAACCTCGACTGCATTATCCGCTATGTGAAGCCCTAAAACAGTCACGACCGCCGGTCTTTGCCACCTGCAGGAATTGACAGCTTAGGTCAAGGACCGCTGATGCAGCTCCCTTTGCCGCAGTCGCCGTGTAACGGGGCCGGGATCGGTTTTACGCAGATAAACCCCAATCCAGCGGGGGGCCTGATAAAGAGCCTTTTCAAGGACGCCATTACGCTGGGCAATTTTCCAGCGTGCAAACTGAATTAATCGGCGCGCCCGCTTTGACCCGCTTGCCAGCATCGGTATGGCAAACGCGATCAGGACCATACCAAAAAAGGGCGGTGGCAATGGCAAAAATGCCAGCCCCACAAGCAGCAATACCAGACCACCACCGACAAGCCCGAAGGATCGAAGCAAACGCATTACACCCACTTCCTGCATAGGAACATATGGCATCCCATCGCACCATTTATCGACAGCAAAAATGGCCGCATAGGTCATTATGCCGGGGTCCGGGGCTGGACAAAAAAGAAACAATCAAGACAATTTGTCAGATCGATCATTGCAACAGGGCAAATCCCGGTTACATTTTGAACAACACGTTTCTCTTATCTGTCAGGTGATCATGTTTAAGACCATTCCGTCCGAAAAATCACGGATGCCCTCGCCGTCCGAGGCATTGCCGGGGCGTGCCGAAGCCCTGCCTGTCGCCGAAGCACATGTCGTGAACGGCAATCCGATAAAAGGTCCTTTTCCTTCCCATCTGGAAACGGCGATTTTTGGCATGGGCTGCTTTTGGGGCGCAGAACGCCTTTTCTGGCAACAGGAAGGTGTCTATAGCACCGCGGTCGGTTATGCGGGTGGCTATACCCAAAACCCCACCTATCGCGAAGTTTGCTCCGGTCAAACAGGCCATGCCGAAGTTGTTTTGGTGGTTTTTGATCCGTCGATAATTTCGTACCAAGATCTTTTGAAAGTCTTTTGGGAAAACCACAATCCGACCCAGGGCATGCGCCAGGGCAACGATATTGGTACACAATACCGTTCGGTCATTTACCCGGCAACAGACGAACAGCGCGAAGCCGCCCTGGCCTCGCGCGACAATTATCTTGCCGCGTTAAAAGGTGCCGGTCTGGACGAGATCACCACTGAAATCGAACCGGCACCAACCTTTTATTACGCCGAAGACTTTCATCAACAATATCTGTTCAAAAATCCTGACGGATATTGTGGCCTTGGTGGCACCGGTGTTTCGTGCCCTGGCAGCTGATGACAGGCAATCAAGTCGTCAATCCGGCCCGTCCTACATGACGGGCCGCTTTATTTGGGCACAACAAAACACTGTACTCAGTTAAACAGTACCCATCATACAGGAATACCGCCATATTCGCGGCTTAAATCACCACAGACACGCCGGACCAGCGTGCCAAAAACGGCAAGGCGCTCTTCGGAAATGCGGGCTGCGGGCCCGGAAAGCGAAAGAGCTGCAATCGGCTGTCCGGTTTCATCGCGTACAACACCGGCCACACATCGCAGGCCCACAGCGTGCTCCTCGTCGTCAATGGCCCATCCCTGCTTGCGGGCGGCTTCCAGATCCTGCTTTAGGCCTTGCGCTGAGGTCCGGGTTCGTTCCGTCATTTTAGGCAGGCCATGCTGGGCAACAATAACGTCCACATCCTCGGCAGGCAAAAATGCCAGCAAAGCCTTGCCAACGCCCGAACAGTGCATCAAGGCACGCCGTCCGGGTGTTACCAGGGCACGCATCATCTTTCGGCACTCAACCTGCGACAGAAAAATGACCTCCCCACCGTCGGCAACAGCCAGGTTAACCGTCTCGCCGCTTTCTTCCATCAAGGCCCGCATATAAGGACGTGCGATCTGGCTGAGGTTGCGGTTCTTGGTAAAGGCATTTCCAACACTAAAGGCCTGCACCCCAATCGACCATAAGGTGCGCTCACCATCAAAAGTCACGTAGCGCTCGTGTTGCATCGTGGTTAACAGGCGATGCACCGTAGAGGGCGGCAATTTAACACGCTGCGAGATCTCCGTCAGGGTCATGCCATCATCGCTATCTGCCAGCGTATTTAAGATGCCAAGGGCACGCACCAGCGATTGAACCTGCTGCATTCGGTTTCATCCTCCCCCACTAAATGCGTTCTTGTAACGGTGTGCCGGAAGGGTGCCGAATGAATAACGGCGATCAGCGACCGTTTTGCACAAGCCCCCTGCTGCGCCACCATACGACGCTGGAATAGCCCACAAGATAGATTGTTGCCGCACCAAAAGCGAGAACCGTTCCAACACCCGCACCAAATTGCGGATATGTATAGCTGACAGCAACAATGTAAATTAGCAAAGCGCCCATACCCCGCGGAAAATTGCGGATCACGGTATGGACCGGCGCAAGGCCATAAGACCAATGCAAAATCAGGATCATGGGATATAATGTCACCGGGAAACCGGCAAATAACCCCGCCCATCGCGGCCCGATAATGGCCGCCGCTCCACTGATCGCCACCACAATCAGGGCGGCAATGGCGGCACGAATGGCAACAATGCTGCGGGTTATGCGTACACGTTGCGCAATGCTGACATTTTCAATGGCCCGGAACAGAAAGATCGATACTCCCATTGCAATCAACAGGGCCGCGGCCGCCTCAAACAGACTGAAGGTAAAAAGTTGCCCCAACCAGGAAACAAACACAAATGCGGCAAAGGATGCCAGCGATGCAACGGGCATCTGCACCCTCAGCGAATGGTGCGCAACGGCACGCGACGCCAAATAATAGGCATATAAAAAAGCCAATGTCGCAATCAGCCCGGGCAAGGCATAAACCGCACTTTCCCGAGCAAATGGCACGCCCTGCTCAATCGCAATAAAAAACAGCAATATTGCCGTTCCGAGCGGATAACCTGACAAAACGCCGGCGACACGGGGCCCTGCGCGCTCCGCAAGGATTGAAAGCCCAAGCACCACAACGATCGAAACGGCCAGTTTGGCAATGAAAAGCGACATGGAAAACCCGCAACGCAGCACAAAAATACAAAACGTTATCGAATTGTCGCAATATTATCAAAATTATGCCAGTGGAATATGCTCCCCTTCCAGAGGGCCACATACACCGCGCATCAAACCCACAATAAAGTTGATCTTGCAATCCCCTGCGCCACGCCTACGCCGCAACACATTATCCTGTCTGCAAATCAAAATGCTCCGTTGCCACGGAAATCCCGTTTACCAGCACTTCGATCATGTGTAGTCCGGGATAATATTTGCGGGTTGTAATTTCGTATATCCGGTGTGTTCGCGCCAAACTGATACTTTCGCCTGCTTTAAGACGCAGTTTCTTCCATTTGAAAACCTTTGGCGACAGGCTACCATTAGCCTTTCGATGATGAATGGCATAGTCAATCACCAGTTCCCGCGTTTTCTTTTCATCGTTCTTTACATCAATCGCAAAGGCAATTTCATGGCCCATTTCAATTGCGGAGTTCTTTAGGCGCAACGGCGATGCAACGACCTGGACGGGGCCAAACCCCAAGGCGGATAACGCGCCTTCATGCCCCTGCTTCACAAGACTGCGACAGGCGTGATGCACAAGGCGCTGACGGTTTTTAGGGGCATCGCGTAACCATTCTGCCGCAATTTCTGCCACAAGATCGGGATGGTCCTTTGCAATATCATTCAGGTTATTGGCAACAGAACGCCGAACGTATTCCGCCCTGTCATCGCGCAATCGTGTTAGCAGCGCGATAACAGGTGAAGGGTCCTCAATAAAAACCGACAGGCGCATTCCCCACGGTAGTCGCGTTCGTGTTCCTTCCGAAACAAGGCGGCGAACGTGGGCATTCGGGTCATCCACCCAATGCGATAAAATCGCCAATGTTTGCGAAGTATGATTTGCCAGAAAAGGACGAATGGCAAATTCCGAACTAAAGCGTTGCGTTAGCTGATACAGACTATCCATTGATAATTCGAGATTATCCTGACCATGCAAGGCGACATAATCAGCCATTGGCATAATGGCCCAGCCCCGGACACCCTGGCCCGAAACATCCGGCTTGGGATCGGTAATATCGTTAAAATCACCACCTGGAGCTGGTGCCAGGCTTTGATTAATGATTGCAACCGCCCTTGAAAAATCAGTCGGCAGGTGCATCGTCAGCGCCTCTAGAACCTGATTACTGCGTTGCTTTAATTCCAGTGCATCCAAATCTTTTGACGCATCACGCATAAAACCCGCGTCATCAAATTCCGGATAAACACGCAAAATGTGCGTTGCCATTTCGGCAATCAGCCCCTTTGAAAACAACTCCTTAAACGGTGTTCCCATAATCACGCCCCTAAAATTTGCTCCCCTTATGTTCTATATTTTTCCACACTAAAAGATATTCAGCATTACAGAACATCCTGACATATTCTGTCAGCAGGAACTGCACGTTCATCAAAGCAGATTTCAAAAGCAGATGCTGAGGCACACTATACCGCTAACAGTAATCCGGCCCCAAAAACAAAGGCAGGGTACCTGATTGTACCCTGCCCTAACTCAAACCAGACTCACCAACTTTTTCCCGCCGAAATCAGAAAACGCCGTAATGTGTAAGACCATCCCAAAGCAGCTTTAACCCGGTAATCAGCAACAACACATAACAAACGCGATAAAACAGTTGCTGATTGACCTTGTCGTGCGCCCACAGGCCCAACCATGTGCCCAAAATCGCGACAGGTGCCAAAACGGCTGCTGTTTCGAGATTGGCGCCATTAAATTGGCCCAAAAACCAATAAGGGATCAGTTTTACGTAATTCACGACAATAAAAAACATCACTGTCGTGCCAACAAAAACCGTTTTATCCAGCCGTTGCGGAAACAAAAACACTGATAAAGGTGGCCCGCCTGCATGGGCGACAAAACTGGTAAAGCCTGAAATGGTGCCCCAGAATGTACCCTTTACCCATGTCGCAGAACGCGGCTTGTTGCCTGATGATTTACGGCGCAACCAATGATCAAGGGTGAAGCCGATAGCGATCAGCGCAATCAGAATTTTGACGGCTTCTTCGCTCAGATAACTAAACGACAATGACCCGACCAAAATCCCGATCAGAGCGGCAGGAATCAGGATCATCATATTGCGACGGTCCCAATTTTTGCGATACGCCCAAACATTGGCCAAATCCATCAAGCATAAAATCGGCAACATGATTGCCGCAGCGACCTGTGGCGAAACAGCCAGGGCAATAAGTGGAACCGAAACCACCCCCAGGCCGCCGCCAAAACCGCTTTTGGAAACGCCGGCGATCAAGACAGCCGGAATCGCCACCATATAAAAAAATGGATCGCTGATTATTTCCATTGTTCTTCCATTAAGTCATCCCCTTATGTACCCCCTGTCACTAGGCCCAACAGCCAACATGCCGCGCAAAAAGGCGGCAACCAGACCTGTGCCAGAGCACCAAAAATAAAGGGTTATTTTTCAAGCAGGCGCGGCATCAACTCGACAAAATTGCAAGGCCGATGACGGAAATCGAGCTGATAGACGAGAATATCATCCCACGCATCCTTACATGCCCCGTTTGAACCGGGCAACGCAAACATGTAAGTCCCGTTCGCAACCCCGGCCACTGCACGGGACTGAATGGTGGACGTGCCTATCTTTGCATAAGACAGCCAACGAAACAGTTCGCCAAACCCCGATATTTCCTTGTCATATACCGCCTGGTGGGCCTCTGTCGTCACATCCCGCCCGGTTACACCCGTACCGCCGGTGGAAATAACCACATCCACATTTGGCTCCAGCGACCAGGCACGCAATTGCACCACCAACTGATCAAGGTCGTCGGGCAGAATTTTACGCTCTACAATCGCGTGGCCTGCTTTTTCGGCGCGTTGAACCAGAATATCGCCTGAACTGTCTGTGGCTAAACTGCGCGTGTCGCTCACCGTCAACACCGCAATATTCACTGGCTTGAACGGCAAGGAAGTATCTATCTTTCCAGGCATGTCGAAACTCCGCAAACAATAATTGTCCGCAGCTTAACGCCCCGCTCCCCAAGCGCAAGTCATTCATGCCACAGCATTAAAGCCAGAGCGCGCCGGGAACGTTTTTATTTCATGGTTTGCAGCCCTCATCGCACCATCCCCGTTGCGAACCTGCCCATATAGCCCTACTTCCTAACTTGGAAAAAACATTGCGCTCAAAAGTGCAAAATCACTTAAAATCAAATACCTAATCAAAAAATATCGCCAAGTTTGTTCTCGGAAAACAATCTTTCCAGGGCGTTATTTGGCATTGCAATAGTACTATTCTTGCCGCGCAGCATATTTCGACGTAAAAAGTGGTAGGGTCATACCGAATTAGACAAAGACAACACCACCGTGGCTCCCGAAAACAGATAACAACATCGACGCAGGAAACAGAGGTATCGACGATGACGGACATTCTTTGGCAACCAAGCCCGGAACGCATTCAAAACGCCAATGTGACGCGTTTTCGTGAATGGCTGAACAACCGAAATGACCTGCGACTGGAAAATTTCGTTGACCTTTATGACTGGTCGGTCCGCGAGATGCAGGCTTTCTGGCCAGCGTTGATCGAATATGCCGGGCTGAAAGCCGAAACCTGGGGCGATACGGTGCTGGAGAACCCGCATCAAATGCCCGGGGCCAAATTTTTCCCTGATGCCCGATTGAATTTTGCCGAAAATCTGCTGCGACGGGATGATCACAGCGATGCCCTGGTTTTTTGGGGGGAAGACAAGGTCAAAACCCGGATGTCGTGGTGCGACCTGAATATTGCGGTATCAAAGTTTTCGCAAGCCCTCCGGGCGCAAGGTGTAACAAAGGGCGACCGCGTTTGCGGCTATATGCCCAATATGCCCGAAACAGTGGTTGCGATGCTTGCCACGGCGGCGATTGGTGCCACATGGTCATCGGCCTCGCCAGATTTTGGCGTTCAGGGTGTCGAAGATCGCTTTGGCCAGATCGAACCCAAGGTCATGATCACGGTAGATGGCTACTATTATAACGGCAAAAGCCATGACATCCGTGAAAAGGTCAAAGACATCGTCGATCGCATTCCCGCCATCGAAACAGTTGTGATCGTTCCCTATGCCTTTGACGGCATAAACAGCACCGGCATTCGCAGTGCTGTTTCCTATGCAGATTATACTGGCCGCTTTGATGCGAAAAAAATCGAATTTGAACGGGTAGCGTTTAATCACCCGCTTTATGTCATGTTCTCCTCGGGTACCACCGGCAAGCCGAAATGTATTGTGCACGGCACTGGCGGCACGCTTTTAAAGCAGGTTTCCGAACATCTTATGCACTGTGACGTTGCATCCGGCGATCGCGTTTTTTACTTTACGACCTGCGGCTGGATGATGTGGAACTGGCTGATGGGCGGGCTCGCCGCCGAGGCAACTCTGTTGCTGTATGATGGCTCTCCCTTCTATCCCAACGGTAACATTCTGTTTGATTATGCCGATGCCGAAGGCATGACACTGTTTGGAACCTCGGCCAAATATATCGATGCCCTTGCCAAGGCGGAACTCAAACCCCGCGAAACACATGACCTCTCCACAGTGCGGGCCATGACGTCAACCGGCTCGCCGCTGGCACCGGAAAGTTTCGATTATGTCTATCGCGATATAAAAGAAGACATCCACCTGGCATCCATTTCCGGCGGGACTGACATTCTGGGCTGTTTTGTGCTGGCAAGTCCGGTCCTGCCTGTACGTCGCGGTGTTATTCAAACCCGCGCCCTGGGGTTGGCTGTAAATGTCTATGACGATGATGCAAAGCCTGTCCTTAACCAGAAAGGCGAACTGGTTTGCACAGCCCCCTTCCCGTCCATGCCTGTTGGTTTCTGGAATGATCCCGACGGTAAACGCTATCATGATGCCTATTTTGACCGATTCCCCAATGTCTGGTGCCACGGTGACTATGTCGAACTTGATGATGAAGGCGGCATGGTTATTTATGGGCGATCCGATGCGACCCTTAACCCGGGTGGCGTGCGCATTGGTACCGCAGAAATTTATCGCCAGGTCGAAAAACTACCCGAAATCCAGGAATCCATCGTTATCGGCCAGGAATGGGATAATGATGTGCGTGTCGTCCTTTTTGTCGTTCTAAGCCCGAATGTCGTTCTGGATGACGCCCTGATAGACCGGATCAAGAAACAGATCAGAAACAATTGTACCCCGCGCCATGTACCGGCAAAAATCGTTGCAGTTGATGATATTCCGCGCACCAAGTCGGGCAAAATAACCGAACTTGCGGTACGCGATGTTGTTCATGGCCGAAAGGTAAAGAATCAGGAGGCGCTGGCAAATCCGGAAGCACTTGATCTTTACGCCGATCTGGAAATTCTTCAAAACTAGACATTGCACTGCAACAATTCATCCTGATTGCGAACGGCTCCCTCATCAAGGGGGCCGTTTTTTTATCCGAAATGTTGAAAAACGCAGCTTTCGGGAACGCTGCAAACATCTTTCAATGGCTGGTTTCGATTCCGCGCCGCAGCGGAGGTGAAATTTTAAACAAATGAAATTTTTGCATTTTTTTTGCACATACCACGTTGCGTTGAAAAAAAAATAGTGCAAATCCCGCCAACAAACCTGACCAAAAGGTCAAGAACCTAAGGTATTGATATCAAATTAATAAATTGAATTGAATAATTACACATATTTTTTTTGGGCTAATTTGATTACGCAAAAAATCTCCATTTAGGCCAAATGTTGCTGTGGCGAAATCGCCCCAACCATTTTTCACTCTTGACACATATGGTCCGAAAATTCCTTAATTTGGCTGTCCTTACAAAAGGACAGGACAGATATGCCAATTTGGCATGTCTGGGGTGGCATAGAAGTTACCAAAGCCGTTAAAGATGCTTTGCTAATGAGGGAGCTAATAAATGAAAATGAAAACGATCCTGGCCGCTGGCGCAATGTCTGTTGCTGCCATTGCCGCAAACAACGCCCATGCAGGCGCTGTCGTTGACGGCATCAAGGCCAAAGGTTTCGTTCAGTGCGGCGTGAATACCGGTCTTCCGGGTTTCTCGGCTGCAAATTCGGAAGGCAAATGGGAAGGCCTTGACGTTGATGTTTGCCGCGCCGTAGCCGCAGCACTTCTGGGCGATGCTGAAAAGGTTCAGTACACTCCGATGACTGCAGCACAGCGTTTCACCGCTCTGCAATCTGGCGAAATCGACATCCTGTCGCGTAACACCACCTGGACTCTGACCCGTGACGCAAAACTGGGTCTGACCTTCGGCGGCGTTAACTACTATGACGGCCAGGGCTTCCTGGTCCCGAAAGCTCTTGGTGTTTCCCACGCAACCGAACTGGACGGCGCAACCGTCTGTGTTGAACCGGGCACAACCACCGAACTGAACCTGGCCGACTATTTCCGTGCCAAGGGCATGAGCTTCGAGCCGGTTGTTATCGAAAACATCAACGAAACCACGGCTGCCTTCTTTGCTGGCCGTTGCGACGTGTACACCACCGATGCTTCTGGTCTGGCGTCTGTTCGCCAGACGATGGCTCCGAACCCGGATGACTATGTGATTCTGCCGGAAATCATTTCCAAAGAACCGCTTGGTCCGGCTGTCGCACAGGGTGACGATCAGTGGGCGGATCTGGTTCGCTGGTCGCTGATGGCGATGATCGAAGCCGAAGAACTTGGCGTTAACAGCGAAAATGTTGACGACATGAAAAAGAGCGAAAACCCGAGCATCCAGCGTCTGCTGGGCGTCTCCCCGGGTATGGGCGAAGCTCTTGGCGTTGACGAAGAATGGGCTTACCGCATCGTCAAACAGGTTGGCAATTACGGCGAAAGCTACAAAGCCAACGTAACTGCAAAGCTGGGCCTTGAACGTGGTCTGAATGCTTTGTGGACCGACGGTGGTCTGCAGTACGCTTTGCCGGTCCGTTAATCGTACAGGCCTTCGTAGACGAATGAGCTCCGCCCGCTGGCCTTCCTTGCCGGGGCGGAGCTTTTCGTTACAGCTTCTGCATATTGGATACAATCTACACCTGAGGGACAGATGAGTAAAACTCAACAGGCCCCGGGGGGTGTCCGTTCCAAAGGCCTCGCCGATTACCTGAATGACGAAAACGTTCGCGCTGTAATTTATCAGATCGTCGCGATCGGACTTGTCATATTGGCTGGCTGGTATCTGGTTTCCAATACCCTGGACAACCTGGAACGACAAAACATCTCAACCGGTTTTGGCTTCCTTGACCTGGAAGCATCGTTCGGGATCAGCGAAAGCATGATCGACTATACGCCGAAAAGCAATTATGCAACGGCGCTCATTGTCGGCTTGCTTAATACCGTCAAGGTCGCGTTTCTCGGCATTGTTCTGTGCACTATCATTGGCACAATCTTTGGTATTGCCCGCCTTTCATCGAACTGGATCGTACGCAAACTTGCAACGGTCTATGTCGAGACATTCCGGAATATTCCGGTTCTGCTTCAGCTTTTCTTCTGGTACGCCATCATTCCGGGTGCATTTCCTGCCGCGCGAAATGCGCTGCAACCCATTCCCGATGTTCTGATGACCAATCGTGGCATCTATGTTCCGGTTCCCGTGGCCGACAATGCCTATGAATTCATGGGAATTGCCGCCATTCTGGCGTTTGTCATCATCTATTTCATGAAGAAATGGGCCGACAAACGTTTGGATGCCACCGGGCAGCCCTTCCCTGTTTTCTGGGCCAGTATCGGTATTTTTGTCGGCCTGGTTCTGGTCGCCTATCTTGCAGGCGGTGCACCAACTGCAATGGATATCCCAAAACTAAAGGGGTTCAATATCCAGGGCGGCTATAATATTTCGCCCGAATTTCTTGCCGTTCTCATTGGTCTGACAGTCTATACGTCAACCTATGTTGCGGAAGTCGTTCGCTCCGGTATCCAGGCCGTTCCAAGCGGTCAGTGGGAAGCGGCTGACAGTCTTGGTCTGAAACGTTCGGTTTCCTTGCGGAAAATCATTCTGCCGCAATCCATGCGTGTCGCCATTCCGCCGCTAACCAACCAGTATCTCAACCTGACCAAAAACAGCTCGCTTGCTGTTGCTGTCGGCTATCCGGACCTGGTTTCGGTATCGAACACCACCATGAACCAGACCGGTCAGGCAATCGAGGCAATCTCGATCTATATGGCTGTTTATCTTGGCCTGAGCCTGATCACGTCTTTGTTCATGAACTGGTTTAACAAAAAAATGGCATTGGTGGAGAGGTAACATGGCAACCAGTACCCAACTACCACCAGGTCCAAGCGGCACTGTCAGCCGGCGCGCGATCACCTGGGTGCACAAGAACCTGTTTAACAGCTGGTTCAACTCGATCTTGACACTTCTTGCCGTCGCCTTTGTGGCATGGATTGTACCGCCCATTTTTGAGTGGGCCTTTGTCAATGCCACATTGACCCCCACCATTGAGGCCTGCCGAGCCGTCAGCGGAGCCTGCTGGGGTTTTGTCAACGCCAATTTGCGCTTGATCCTTTTCGGGGTTTATCCCTATAGCGAGCAATGGCGGCCGTTGCTGGCGATGATCATTTTGCTGGGTGTCATTGTCGCAAGCCTGGCAAGTGTCAAATATCCGCGCCTGCAAAAATTTGTTTTGCCGATGTGGGTTCTTGGCATTCCGGCGATTGCCATTCTGATGTGGGGGGGCATGTTGGGCCTCACCTATGTTCAGAACAGCTCCTGGGGTGGCTTGCCGCTCACCCTGATCCTCTCGACAATCGGGATTGTCTTTGCCTTTCCGCTTGGCCTGCTGCTGGCTCTTGGCCGTCAGTCGGACATGCCGGCAATCAAAACCATTTCGGTTGTTTATATCGAAGTCATTCGTGGTGTCCCGCTCATTACGGTGTTGTTCATGGCATCTGTCATGTTCCCGCTGTTTTTGCCGGAAGGCGTCTCCATCGACAAACTTTTGCGTGCCCAGATCGGGATCATCCTGTTTACCGCGGCCTACCTCGCCGAGGTTTTTCGGGGTGGTTTGCAGGCCGTTCCCCGAGGACAGTTCGAAGCCGGTGACAGCCTTGGCCTGTCTTACTGGCAGTCCATGCGTCTGATCATTCTGCCGCAGGCACTGCGTCTGGTTATTCCGCCAACGGTCAACAGCTTTATCTCGATGTTCAAGGATACAACCCTGGTTGTCATCATTGGCCTGTTTGACCTTCTTGGTGCGGTAAAGCTGGCCCTGCGCAGTGATCCGGCCTGGACCAAATATTATGTCGAAGGTTACGCGTTCGCAGCGGCGATCTTCTTCCTGATCTGTTACTCGATGGCCCGCTATTCCGCATATCTTGAAAAAGAATTGCGCAAAGGCGAGCGCCGGTGAGGAGAGAGGAAAAACAAAATGAATGCTACTGAACTCAACAAAAATGTTGCTCCGCCGCCATCCGATGAAGACGTGATTACCATTAGCAAGGCAAACAAATGGTATGGTAACTTCCACGTCCTCAAAGATGTGGACCTGACCGTTCGCAAAGGTGAGCGTATCGTCATTTGCGGCCCGTCTGGTTCGGGTAAATCGACCCTTATTCGCTGCCTGAACCGTCTGGAAGCCTATCAAACCGGCGAAATCACGGTTGATGGCATCCTTTTGGGGGATGATGTCAAAAACATCGAGGCCGTCCGCCGCGAAGTCTGCATGGTGTTCCAGCACTTCAACCTTTTTCCGCACATGACCGTGTTGGAAAACCTGACCCTGGCCCCCATCTGGGTTCGCAAAACTCCGAAAAAGGAAGCCGTCGAGCTTGCCATGCACTACCTGGAACGTGTTCGCATTGGCGAACAGGCCCATAAATATCCGGGCCAGCTTTCAGGCGGACAACAGCAGCGCGTTGCCATTGCACGATCCCTGTGCATGCAGCCAAAAATCATGCTGTTTGACGAGCCGACCTCGGCCCTTGACCCGGAAATGGTCAAGGAAGTTCTCGACGTGATGGTTGAACTGGCAAAAGAAGGCATGACCATGCTGTGCGTGACGCACGAAATGGGCTTTGCCAAAGAAGTGGCCGACCGCGTTGTTTTCATGGATGCCGGTGAGATTGTTGAAATGGGCGAACCCCATGCTTTCTTTGCCAATCCGAAAAGTGAACGCACCAAACTGTTCCTAAGCCAAATTCTGTCGCACTAGGCACAATTCTGGCTTTAAACGGCTAAACGGCTCCGATAATTTCGGGGCCGTTTTTCTTTTTGCGCATTTCATCCTTGCACCCTGCCCGCCAAGCAGCGACTATCGCCCCAGCATTTTATGAATAACACTGATTGCATCATGACATTGCCCAACGATACAGCCCAAAGCCCGGCAAACACGACGTCGCCTTTTTTGGCAATTGAGAATCTGGTCAAAAAATTTGGCGAAAACACCGCGCTGGACAATGTCAGCCTGTCCCTTGATCGCGGACAAACAATGGCAATTATCGGACCATCGGCTGCGGGCAAAAGTGTTTTGTTGAAATGCCTGGCGGGCGTTTATCGCGCCGATAGCGGCACTGTTCTGATCGATGGGGTCGATATTACCGAAAGTAGTGACAACAACCAGGAAAACTGGTCGGATCGCATTGGCATGCTGTTTCAGCAAAACGCCCTGTTTGACAGCTTGCCGATTTGGCAAAATGTATGTTTTCAGCTTATCGAAAATGGCACTCTCAGTCGCAAGCAGGCCAAGGATCGCGCCGTTGAACTGTTAGGTCTGGTCGGTCTGGATGCTGACAGTGCCGTATTGCGCCCGTCCGACCTGTCCGGCGGGATGCAAAAACGCGTTGGCATTGCCCGTGCCATTGCCAACAATCCGGAAATTTTGTTACTCGATAACCCGACGGCGGGTCTGGACCCGGTATTATCCAATCATATTGAAAACATGATTGAAACCATCGCCAAAAAACAGAAAACCACTGTCATAACCGTGACCAACGATATGGAAATCGCCAAACACCGTTATGATTTCCTGACCATGATGCACGAAGGACGCATCTATTGGCATGGCAAGCAAGATGAAATCTCGGCCGCACACAACGACCATCTGACACAAATGCTCAACGGATCATCCCAAGGGCCAATCTCCATGCGCACACGAAACCGTGGCCACCATGTCGTGGCCTAAAGCGATTTGTCTTTAATCTGCGCAATATACCGATAAATCTGCCTGTTCCAGAATGCCTTCCCACGATTTTCCGGGGGCAATATCGGTAAAAAGGGCGTCTACCTCTGAAAGGTGGCCCAGGCGGACCATTGCGCGTCGGCCGAATTTGGAAATATCGGTGCACAGGAATGTCTGTCGGGAATTGGAAATGATGGCACGGGCGACACGCACTTCGCGATAGTCAAAATCCATCAGGCTGCCATCTTCATCGACACCCGAAATGCCGATAATGGCGTAATCAACCTTGAACTGGCTGATAAAATCAATTGTCGCTTCACCGATAATGCCAAAGTCACGCTGCCGCACTACACCCCCGGCAATAATCACCTCAAAGCCAGGATTGGCGGCGCAAATCTCGGCAACATGCAGGTTGTTGGTAATGATCTTAAGGTTCTTGTGATCGGACAAAGCCCGCGCAACTTCTTCGGTCGTCGTCCCAATATTAATAAAAAGCGATGCCCCCTCGGGAATATGCCGGGCCACCAGATGGGCGATCTTGCGCTTCGCCTCCAGATTAAGCACCTGACGGTCCGTATAGGCAGCATTTTCAGTCGTCGAAAGACTTGCCGCCCCGCCATGATAGCGGGCAATCAGCCCCTCCTCGGCCATTTCATTAATATCGCGACGGATGGTTTGTGGGGTAACGTCAAAATGTGTCGCCAGTGCATCAATGGTCATAAAACCGCTAACGGCTACCTTTTCCAGAATTTCCCGACGGCGCCTGTCCAACTTACCCATTTTCTCTCCGATGCGGCGATGTGGCGTTATCTATCATTGTTTTCATTTCGCGGGCTTTAGGGTGCAAACCAGTAAATATGATCCGAAAAATGATCTAGCATAAATATATTTGCACCTTCTAACATGCGGGGATCAAACAAAAGATGCAAGACCGTGCTGCCCCAAAAACATCCTAAACACCCTGCCTCATAATATTTCGTCAACATCATGCCTTCTATCGCAACTTGGCACATCAATACCAGCAATGCCCGCCATGCGAACACGGCCCGTTATGCTCCGATAACGGCAGGCATGGCCTCACCGGTCAGAAATCCACTGGCAGCATGGGTTTCTTCGCGAATGAAATCTGCCAACAGGCGAATCCGCGCAACATTGATCATATCGCTATGGCAAACCATCCAGTAATCGCGCATGATTCTCACACTTTCGGGCAGCACCGGTACAAGATCATCAAAAGCAACCGCCATGAAATAGGGCAAAATGCACAAGCCAAACCCTGCCCGTGCTGCTTTTAACTGGGCGAAGACACTGGAGCTTTGATAGCTGGCGCGCAGTCCCGGCAGCAATTCCCCCAGATAGTTTAATTCCTGGGTAAAAATCATATCCTCGATATAGCCAATAAACGGATGTAACGCCAATTGAGAGCGGTCTGTAACCGGCCCGTGCTCCGCCAGATATTGGCGCGAACCATACACATAAAGCGCGTAGCTCGATATTTTCTCGCGGTGATAGGACCCTGTCTTGGGCGTATTCAATGCAACTGAAATATCCGCTTCACGTCGTGACAATGAAACGATCTGCTGGATATTGACCATTTCAATCGACAGGCTGGGGTGACGTTTGGCAAAAAAAGGAAGCTTTTCTCCGATGAAAAAATTGCCAAATCCTTCGGGGACGCTAAAGCGCACAACACCACTAAGCGCAAAGGAACCTGTCCCCACCTCGCCTAACAATTTGTCGGCCTCCTGGGCCATTGTCTCGGCCGGAGACATCAGACGCGCGCCCAGCGGAGTTAGGACATAACCACGCGGGTTTCGCTCGAACAGTTTGGCCCCCAATCGCTGTTCCAACCGGTCAATACGCCGTGCGACCGTCACATGACTGGTTCTTAGACGCCTTGCGGCAGCAGATAACTGTCCGTCGCGTGCGACCGCCAGAAAATACTGTAAATCATCCCACGAAAAATTGCTCATTTGCCTGTTCTGTTCATTTTTGTACAGATATTGTCCAAAATTATATATTTGTTGACCTTTTGGTCAATGTTAGCGTTCATAACGAACAATAAATAAATAACCCGCTTGCCCGCCAAGGCACGCAGGCGGAAACTGTCAGGGCATCGAATCAACCTTCCGGTGCATTAAAAAGAACAAGTATACACAACAGTATACACTTATCCGTTGCCTGTCTTCCGCCGCTGTCAACTGACAAACGGTCACAGCAGAATTCGGAAAACAGGAATGTCACCCGCCACCAATTTGAGTGGCGGTTAAAATATGGTTCAGTTAGGGAGGAACCTCAGATGAAGAAACTCGCGATGGCATCCATTGCCGTCATGGCCGCCGCGACCGCGCTTCCGGCTTATGCCGCCGGTGTTTCCGACGATATCGTTAAAATCGGTATTCTTAATGACCAGTCCGGTGTTTATGCCGATTTTGGCGGCAAATGGTCCTATGAAGCCGCAAAAATGGCCGTCGAGGATTTTGGCGGCACCGTTTTGGACAAAAAAATCGAAGTCATTACCGCCGATCACCAAAACAAGCCTGATGTCGCCGCCAACATTGCCCGTCAATGGTATGACGAGGACAAGGTTGACGCGATCATGGAACTGACCACCTCTTCGGTGGCACTGGCTGTTCAGGGCATTTCCAAGGAAAAGAAAAAAATCGACATTGTAACGGGTGCCGCCACAACGGCCCTGACCGGTGATCAATGTTCACCCTATGGCTTCCATTGGGCCTATGACACCCACGCCCTTGCAGTTGGTACCGGCGGCGCCCTGGTTAAAAATGGCGGTGATACCTGGTTTTTCCTGACGGCGGACTACGCCTTTGGCTATTCGCTTGAAGAACAAACCGCAAAATTTGTCAAAGACAATGGCGGCAAAGTCCTGGGTTCTGTACGTCATCCGCTTTCCAGCACCGATTTCTCGTCCTTCCTGCTTCAGGCACAGGCATCGGGTGCCAAGGTCATTGGCCTTGCCGATGCCGGGCTTGATACTGCCAATGCCATTAAACAGGCATCCGAATTTGGCATCGTTCAGGGTGGCCAGCGCCTTGCTGCCCTTCTGTTTACCCTGTCCGAAGTGCATGGCCTGGGCGCCGAAGCCGCACAGGGCCTGTCCCTGACCGAGGGTTTCTATTGGGATCGCAACGATGAATCGCGTGAATTTGGCAAACGCTTCCACGATCGTACCGGCCGCATGCCCAACATGATCCAGGCGGGCACCTATTCAGCTGTTCTTCAGTACCTCAAGGCCATCAAGGAAGTCGGCACGGACGAAACCGAAGCCGTTTCCAAGGCCCTGCATGAAATGCCGGTTCATGACGTCTTTGCCCCCAACGGCAAGGTGGGTGCCAATGGGCGCATGATCTATGACATGTACCTGATGGAAGTCAAAAAACCGTCCGAAATGAAGGGCGACTGGGACTATTACAAGGTTCTTGATACCGTCCCGGGTGACAAGGCCTTTATCAAACCTTCCGAAAGCGGATGCGCACTGGCGCAATAAGACATGATGGCAACCGGAGAACGTCAAAATCCCGGTATGTCACAAAACGCGAACGAGTCACGGGTGGTCCTTTCCGCCCGTGACCTCCGCCGCGATTTTGGTGGCTTTACCGCGGTCAACAATGTGAACCTTGATGTCGAACACGCCAAGGTGCATGCGCTGATCGGTCCGAATGGCGCAGGCAAAACCACTGTTTTCAACCTGTTAACAAAGTTTCTTCAACCCACAAGTGGCAAGATCACGCTTCTGGGCCAGGACATTACCAAAACGCCCCCCGCCAATGTGGCCCGCATGGGGCTGGTTCGCTCCTTCCAGATATCGGCTGTCTTTCCGCATTTGACGGTTCTGGAAAATGTTCGCGTCGCCCTGCAGCGACCCAATCGCCTTGCCATCCAGTTCTGGCGATCGATGGATACGCTGGATCGCCTGAATGATCGGGCGATGGAGCTTTTAACCTCTGTCGGGCTGGAAAAGGATGTCGATAACTATGCGGCTGATCTTTCCTATGGTCGCAAGCGCGTGCTGGAAATTGCCACCACCCTGTCGCTGGACCCAAAGGTCCTGCTGCTCGACGAGCCAATGGCAGGCATGGGCCAGGAGGATGTGGGTCGGGTCGCCGAAATTATCCGCGAAGTGGCGCGTACCCGTGCTGTTTTGATGGTGGAACATAACCTGAAGGTTGTTGCCGATTTGTGTGACCAAATCACCGTGCTTCAACGCGGCGAAATTCTGGCCGAAGGTAATTATGACACCGTCAGCAACGACGAACGCGTAAGAGTTGCCTATATGGGGACAGACGATGAGTGATAGGGAAATCCTTCTGTCCGTCAAGGATTTGAATGCCTGGTATGATGAAAGCCACGTCTTGCACGGGGTAAATTTGAATGTCCGCCGGGGCGAAACCGTAACCATCCTGGGACGTAACGGGGTGGGGAAAACCACCACCTTGCGCTCTATCGTTGGCATATTGCGTAAACGTACCGGCGAAATTGAGTTTAACGGCCATGATCTGATGCGCCTGCCCCTCCACAAAACCGCCAAAACCGGCCTGGGTTTTGTGCCCGAAGAACGGGGTATTTTTGCCAGTTTGACAGTCGAAGAAAACCTGATGCTGCCGCCAAAAATTTCCGATAGCGGCATGAGTATCGAGGAAATCTACGACCTGTTTCCCAACCTTTATGAGCGTAAAACCAGTTCCGGCACCAAACTTTCGGGCGGTGAACAACAAATGCTGGCAATGGCCCGCATGTTGCGCATTGGTGTGGATATGCTGTTGCTGGACGAACCGACAGAGGGCCTGGCCCCGGTGATTGTCCAGCGCATTGGCGAGGTTTTACAGACCCTGAAACAGCGTGGCATGACCATTTTGCTGATCGAGCAGAATTTCCGTTTCGCCAGCAAAATCGCCGACCGTTTTTATCTGATGGAACATGGTCTTGTTTCCGCAGGATTTAACGCCAGCGAACTGCCAGAGCGCATGGATATGCTGCACGAGGTTCTAGGAGTTTAAACGCCGTGATTATGATTTTTGGAATTCCCATTCAGGCGTTTCTGGGACAATTGCTGATCGGCCTGATCAACGGGTCTTTCTATGCAATGCTCAGCCTTGGCCTGGCCATTATTTTCGGAATGCTGCGCGTCATCAACTTTGCCCACGGCGCACAATATATGATGGGCGCCTTTGCCGGGATGCTTTTGCTCACCTGGCTTGGCGTGAATTACTGGTTCGCGCTCATTCTTGCCCCTGTCATTGTCGGCCTTACCGGCATTGTGGTTGAACGCTTTGCGCTCCGCCGCCTTTATAATCTTGATCATCTTTATGGTCTGCTTTTCACCTTTGGTCTGGCATTGGTTATCGAAGGCACGTTCCGCTATTTCTATGGGTCCTCCGGTCAGCCCTACGCCACCCCCGAAATCCTCAGTGGCGGGGTCAATCTTGGTTTCATGTATCTGCCGATTTACCGGGGCTGGGTTGTGGTTGCCTCGATGATCGTTTGTATCGGAACCTGGGTCCTGATCGAAAAAACCCGTCTTGGCGCCTATCTGCGCGCAGCAACGGAAAACCCCATCCTGGTTCAATCGTTTGGCATTAACGTGCCCCTGCTATTAACCCTTACCTATGGTCTTGGGGCGGGTCTTGCCGCACTGGCAGGGATTATGGCCGCGCCAATTTACCAGGTCAGTCCGCTGATGGGCTCCAACCTGATCATTGTGGTGTTTGCCATTGTTGTTGTTGGCGGTATGGGGTCCATCATGGGAGCCATCGTTACCGGCTATGCGCTGGGTATTCTCGAAGGCCTGACCAAGGTTTTCTACCCTGAAGCCTCAAACATCGTGATCTTTGTCATCATGGCACTGGTTCTTCTGGTCCGGCCTGCCGGTCTGTTTGGTCGGGAAGCGTGATATGAAAACATCTTCCATAACATCAAGTGCCACCCACGATACCGGCACCCGGATTCAGCTTGCCTTGCTGGCTGTTGCCTTTATCGCCCTACTGATCGCACCGTTTGTCTTTTATCCGATCTTTTTGATGAAGGTTTTGTGCTTCGCCCTGTTTGCCTGCGCCTTTAACCTGTTGCTGGGCTACACGGGTTTGCTGTCCTTCGGTCATGCCGCCTTTTTTGGTGGTGCATCCTACTTTACCGGCTATGTTGTCAAGGAACTGGGATTTCCGCCGGAACTGGGCGTTTTGGTCGGGGTTGCCGGTGCTGCCCTGCTGGGATTGGTGATGGGTTTTTTCGCCATTCGTCGTCAGGGTATCTATTTTGCGATGGTCACACTTGCCCTGGCGCAAATGTTCTATTTCTTCTGTCTGCAGGCCGAATTTACACATGGTGAGGATGGTCTTCAGGGGGTTCCCCGTGGGCATTTGTTTGGCTTTATCGACCTGAACGAACCACTCAACATGTATTTCTTCGTGCTGGGTGTTTTCGTCATTGGCATCTTTGCCATCTGGCGAATTGTCCATTCTCCCTTTGGCATGATCCTGAAATCTATTCGGGAAAACGAGGATCGCGCCATCTCGCTGGGTTATTCGGTCAATCGATACAAACTGGGCGCGTTTGTCATGTCTGCGGCACTGGCCGGGCTGGCAGGTGGTACCAAAACACTGGTGTTCCAGTTTGCCACCCTGACCGACGTTGCCTGGCAAATGTCGGGGGAAGTCATTCTCATGACGCTTCTGGGCGGTATTGGCACCATCTTTGGTCCCATTTTTGGCGCTGGTTTTGTGGTGACACTGCAAAACTATCTGGCGGCTTCCGCCTTCCCGGTAACGGTTCTGACCGGTTTGATCTTTATGATCTGCGTTCTGGTTTTCCGCCGCGGCATTATTGGTGAATTCAATGCGTCGCGTCTTGGTGCCCGTCTGGGTCTGCGAACCAAGCAATAAGGCCCCTTTTCATGACTGACGAAACTTTTGACTACATCATTGTTGGTGCAGGGTCGGCGGGCTGTACGCTCGCCAACCGCCTGTCTGAAATTGACAATGCCACAACCATCCTGCTTGAAGCCGGTGGCAAGGATCGTTACCCTTGGATCCATATCCCGGTGGGCTACCTTTATTGCATTGGCAATCCCCGGGTTGACTGGTGCTTTAAAACCGTCAATGAACCCGGGCTAAACGGGCGCTCCCTTTCCTATCCGCGCGGCAAGGTTCTGGGCGGCTGTTCCTCTATCAATGGCATGATTTATATGCGCGGCCAGGCCACCGATTATGACCAGTGGCGTCAATCCGGCTGTATGGGCTGGGGCTGGGATGACGTCTTACCGCTCTTTAAAAAGTCCGAGGATTATTACAAGGGTGCGGATGAATTGCACGGTTCGGGCGGTGAATGGCGCGTTGAAGAAGCCCGCCTGCACTGGGATATTCTCGATGCCTTCCAAAATGCGGCCGAACAGGCCGGCTTCCCCAAGGTGGACGATTTCAACCGCGGCAATAACGAAGGTTCCAGCTATTTCAAGGTCAATCAGCGCCGGGGTATTCGCTGGAATACTTCCAAGGCCTTTTTGCGCCCGGCACAAAACCGGGCCAACCTCAAAATCCAGCCCCACGCCCAGGTGCGCCGTCTGATCATTGAAAATGGCCGTGCTGTTGGGGTGGAATTTAATCATTACGGCAGCATCCGCACGGTGCGCGCACGCCGCGAGGTCATTTTATCGGCCGGGTCGGTTGGATCTCCGCATATTCTGGAACTTTCGGGCATTGGCCGGGGTGATGTGCTACAAAAGGCCGGGATTGATGTGGTTCATGAAAACCGTTCGGTCGGGGAAAACCTGCAGGATCATTTACAACTGCGCTGTGCTTTCAAGGTCTCGAACATCAAAACCCTGAACGAACAGGCCAATTCCCTGTTTGGCAAGGCGGCCATTGCACTGGAATATCTGTTTAACCAGTCCGGTCCCATGTCGATGGCCCCCAGCCAGTTGGGCATGTTCACCAAATCATCAGCGGCCTACGATATGCCCAATCTGCAATATCATGTGCAGCCCCTATCACTGGAAAAATTTGGTGATTCCGTGCATCCCTTCCCTGCCTTTACCGCCAGTGTCTGTAACCTTAGGCCGGAAAGCCGGGGGTCAATCCATCTAACCAACCCGGATTATAAAACCCAGCCCGCCATTGCACCCAATTACCTGTCGGCCGAAAGCGACCGCCAGGTTGCGATTGATGCCATTCGCCAAACACGACAGATTGTGGGGCAAAAGGCCCTGCAACCCTATAATCCGCAGGAATTCAAGCCGGGACCATCTTATGAAACCGACGACGATCTGGCAAAGGCCGCCGGTGACATTGGCACAACCATCTTCCACCCGGTTGGCACCTGTCGCATGGGAACAGACCCGGATGCCGTTGTCTCCCCTGCCCTGAAATTTAATGGCATTGCCGGCCTTCGCATTGCCGATGCCTCCATCATGCCGACCATTGTTTCGGGCAATACAAATTCCCCAACCATCATGATTGCAGAAAAAGCTGCCGAACTGATCAAGGCCGATGCCGCCTGAAGGACACAACTTTATCAAACAAACAAAAAGACCCGGACCAGTCACAGTCCGGGTCTTTATCTTTAAAGCCGCAAAAACAAAGCGTTAGTCACCATTGCGGCGCGCGACGATACGTTCTCGCACAGCGGCATCCGTCCCGGTTTGTGCAATATCGCCATCGCCAATGACAATGGCTTCGCGCAACATTTTCCCGGCAAGCTGCAATTGCGCGTCATCACGCACATGGGCAATGCAAAGCGGAGATGCTGCCGAAACCGTTTGCCCCACATGAACAAAATCGGTAAAGCCAACCGCATGATCAATTTCCTGATCGGCACGGGTTCTACCGCCTTTAAGGGCCACCAGCGCCAAGCCAACCTTGCGGGCATCCATCGACAATACCCGCCCGGTTTTTTCGGCACTAATTTCTGCAACCTTGGGCGCGGCCTCCTGATATTTGTCGATATTTTCAACAAAATCGGCAGGTCCACCAAGGCCTGATACCATACGCGAAAATACCTCGGCCGCACGGCCCGATGTCAGCGCCGCCGAAGCTTTTTGCAAACCATCGGCCACGTCATCGGCAATGTCGGTCAATGCCAGCATTTCGGCTGCCAGCGCCAGGGTCACATCATAAACCCGCTGTTCCTGATTTTTGCCGGTCAGAAAATCGACCGCCTCTTTCATTTCCAGGGCGTTCCCCACGGTCTCGCCCAAAACCTGGTCCATATCGGTCAACAGCGCCGTGGTGGGCACACCATTACGGGTTGCGACCTCGGCAATGCTTTGTGCCAGTTCGCGGGCACGGTCATATTCATTCATGAACGCACCGGAGCCAAATTTGACATCCATCACCAGTGCATCCAGCCCCGCCGCCAGCTTTTTCGACAGGATCGAAGCGGTAATCAGCGGAATGGATTCAACCGTCGCCGTTACATCGCGAATACCATAAAACCGTTTATCCGCCGGGGCCAAATCCGCCGTCTGGCCGATAATGGCGCAGCCAACCTCGCGGGTAACTTTGGCAAATTCGGCAAGGTCAGGTGCGGTACGATAACCGGGAATGGAATCAAATTTGTCCAGCGTACCGCCGGTATGGCCAAGGCCCCGCCCGGAAATCATGGGTACAAACGCGCCGCATGCCGCCACAATCGGCCCCAGCATCAGGCTAACCTTGTCGCCCACACCGCCGGTAGAGTGCTTGTCCACGACCGGGCCGTTTTCCAGCCCCAGCTTTTTCCAGTCCAGCACCGTGCCGGAATCGCGCATATTGCGGGTTAGTGCGGCGCGTTCATCCATGCTCATGCCCTGGAAAAACACCGCCATCGCAAAGGCCGCAACCTGCCCCTCGGTGACAGAAAGGTCGGCAATACCTTTGACAAAAAAGGCAATTTCTTCTTCGCTTAAAACTTCGCCTTCACGTTTACGGCGAATAATTTCCTGCGGCAGCATATTGTTCCCCTGCTCGGCAGATGGTTAAAAATCCGGACGGACATATCCATACAGCCCGCCCGATTATAGATGAATTGGATAATCGCGTTATCTTGCCTGGGCGAAATAACGCAGCAAAATACGTATCAGGTTTGCCGATCCCTCTTTGGCCATTTCCAGGGTCTGTTCATGGCTCAGGGCGGTTTTGCTCATGCCAGCGGCAAGGTTGGTAATGTTTGACACAGCTGCAACCCGAAAACCCAAACGGCGCGCAAGGATATTTTCCGGCACGGTGGACATGCCAACCGCATCCGCGCCCATCACCCGCAACGCGCGGATTTCCGCCGGGGTTTCAAAGCTGGGGCCCGTACACCAGGCATAAGTCCCCTCAAACAGGGGAATGCCAAGCTCGGCTGCCGTGTGATGCAATCCTGCACCAATTTCCGGGTCATAGGGCACATTCATATCCACGAAACGATCCGCACCGTGATAGCCGATCAAAGGATTGGGGCCAAACAGGCTGATATGGTCGGTAATCAGCATCAAATTTCCCGGTGTCGCCTCCGACAAAAGCGAACCGGCGGCGTTGGTCAAAATCAACTGACCCGCCCCCAATTTGCGCAGTACCTCAAGCGGTTCCGCCATCAGGTCTGAACGGCCATGTTCGTAATAATGTGCACGTCCCTGCATAACGGCCACCGAAACCGCACCAATACGCCCCAACACCAGCTTGCCGCCATGCCCTTCAACAGTCGGCTTGGGAAAGCCGGGTAAATCGGCATAGCTGATATGAATGGCTTCGCTTACCGCATCAACAACACCCCCCAGACCACTTCCCAGGACAAGGGCAACATCCGCTTTGAATGCGGGTGCCTTTTGCTCGATAATGGCGAGTGCAGCTTGAACATGGCTCATGACAAGTTCTCCGGTCCAAAAGAATGCGGGATCAACTCTTCACGGCTTAGGGTCAGCAGGGTTTTTCCCGCTTCGCTGATGATGTAAATTGTGGCATCCGGTCCGCTAAATTCCCGGATTTTCTGACGGCACCCGCCACACGGGGTGCAGGCAACATCACCGCTGCCCACCACCACAATTTCCATGATCTTGCGTTCACCTGCCAACACCATTGCCGAAATGGCACCGCCTTCGGCACAAACCCCTTCGGGATAAGCGGCATTTTCAACATTGCAGCCCGCAATGATGGCCCCATTGTCGGTGCGCAAAGCCGCCCCGACCAAAAAGTTGGAATAAGGGGCATAGGCATTTTTGCGCGCCGCCTGAGCCGCCGCCACCAGATC
This sequence comes from Thalassospira sp. TSL5-1, assembly GCF_001907695.1. Lineage (NCBI taxonomy): Bacteria > Pseudomonadati > Pseudomonadota > Alphaproteobacteria > Rhodospirillales > Thalassospiraceae > Thalassospira > Thalassospira sp. TSL5-1. The sequence continues at coordinate 1,548,741 of NZ_KV880637.1, read as the reverse complement.
AGCGGGGGCCATGCGATTTGCCATCGCATCGGCGCTAGAAGCAGTACTATGATCAGTCATCGAACATCCAGACAGGGCTTAACCCGACGAAATCAAAAATCAACGTTCCTTGACATAAGGACGGCCCAGCGATTTGGGGGCAACAGCACGGCCAATAAAGCCCGCCAGCAAAATAACCGTCAGAATGTAAGGCAAGGCCTGCACAAGCTGAACCGGGACTTCGCCAATACCAGGCACGGAAACCCCCTGCAACCGCGTTGCCGCTGCATCCAGGAACCCGAACAGAATACAGGCAAACATGGCCGGAAACGGGCGCCACTTGCCAAAGACCATCGCAGCCAGCGCAATATAACCCTTGCCCGCCGTCATATCAGACAAAAACGACGCCCCTTGCGCGGTTGACAAATACGCCCCGGAAATGCCCACCAGAAAACCACTGCACAGCACCGAGCGATACCGCATCGCCACCACACTGATGCCTGCCGTATCCACGGCCCCCGGATTTTCGCCCACGGCCCGCAACCGCAGACCAAAACGGGTGCGATACAACACCCACCAGGATGCCGGAACCGCCAGAAACGCCACATAAACCAGAATATTGTGCCCACTTAACAGTTCGGAATATAACGACCCCAATATCGGTACATTGGCAACCGCGTCGGCCCCCGGCAGGGTGATGGGTTGAAACCGTGCCTCGTGGTCCAGGGCGGGAGTTTTACCGCCCTGTGCAAACAGGGCAATCCCGACAAGGGCGGTAAGGCCTGACATCAAAATATTGATCGCCATGCCCGACACAACCTGGTTGCCCTTATGGGTGATACAGGCAAAACCATGCAGCAATGACAAAGCCATTGTCGTCAGGACCGCGGCACCAAGGCCCAGCCAGTGACTGTCAGTATAATAGGCCACACAGGCCGCCGAAAAGGCCCCGCCCAGCATCATACCTTCCAGGGCCAGGTTGATCGTCCCGGCCCGCTCGGAAAACATGCCCGCAAGGGCCGCAAGGATCAGGGGGGTTGATGTCCGCATCGTTGCATCAAGCAACAGGACGACCATTTGGAAATTATCCATTATGCAGCCTCCTGTGCACGCTGGCGAAGACGCCAGGCCGTATAAATCCGTGTCACTCGCGGGCGGAACATATGTTCAAGCGCACCGGTGCACAAAATGACCAGACCCTGAATAACCACAACCATGTCATTGGTGATGGTCGGAATTTCAAATGAAAGCTCCGCCCCGCCCTGATAGAGCATGCCAAACAAAAGGGCCGACAGAAAAATGCCAAACGGGTGGTTACGCCCCATCAGCGCCACCGCAATACCGACAAAACCATAACCGGCGGTAAAGTCGATCAGCAAACGATGCTGTACCCCCATGACTTCGTTAAGAGCCATGAAGCCGCCAAGCCCGCCCGAAATCATCATGGCGAGAATGATATACCGGCCCGGTTCAATCCCGGCGAAGGTCGCGGCAGCCGCATTCGCCCCCACGGTACGAATGGCATAGCCCCAGCGCGTATGCCAGATAAACAGCCACACCAGCACACAACAGGCAATCGCATAAACAAAGGAAAAGTTCAGCGGGCTGCTGGCCATATCAATGCCAAACCAGGCGGCCATATTGTGAATGTAAGGCAGGGTCAGGTTCTCATCGATCGCGGCACTTTCCGGCGTCATGGAGCCTTGCGGGCGCAAGACATTCACCAGCAGATAAACCATCAGCGACGAGGCTATAAAGTTAAACATAATGGTGGTAATCACCACATGCGACCCGCGCCGCGCCTGCAAATAAGCCGGAATATAGGCCCAGGCCGCCCCGAAAATGGCTGCGGCCAAAATGCTGACCACCAGCATTACCGGAAAAGGCAACCAGTTCAGATAAAGGGCGGCCAAAGTCACACCCAGACCACCAATATAGGCCTGCCCTTCAACACCGATATTGAACAGCCCGGCATGAAAAGCCACGGCAAAGGCAAGGCCGGTAAAGATGAAGTTGGTGGTGTAATACAGCGTATAGCCCACCGCCTCCTCATAGCCGAACGCACCATACAGCATGATGCGGACAACTTCGCTGGGGTCTTCGCCAATCGCCATAACCACCAGCCCGGAAATCAAAAAGGCCAGCATCAAATTCATCAGCGGCAAAACGCCAACATCAATCCAGCGCGGAAGTTGGATGGTATCACTCATTTCCCGGCCTCCGCTTCGGCCTGTTCCGGGTCAACACCCGCCATCATCAGGCCCAAAACCCGTTCATTTGCATCTGCGGCATTGACCTCGCCAATGATATAGCCATCGCACATCACCAAAATCCGGTCCGACAGCGACATGATTTCGTCAAGCTCGACCGATACCAGCAAAACCGCCTTGCCAGCATCACGCATGGCGACAATGCGTTTGTGAATAAATTCAATCGCGCCAATATCCACACCACGCGTTGGCTGCCCGACCAGCAACAGGTCCGGGTCACGCATCATTTCACGCGCCAGCACCAGTTTCTGCTGGTTCCCGCCAGAAAAATTGGCGGCCTTCAAATGCGGGTCCGCCGGACGAACATCAAATTCCTCCATCATATGCCGGGTGGCATCGGCAATCTTGCTCCAATCAAGCAACGGCCCCCTTTGATAGGCCTTGTCATCCTGATACCCCAGAATGGCGGCTTCCTCGGCAGAAAAGGCGGTGACCATCGCCATGCGATGGCGGTCTTCGGGCACATGGGCAACGCCACGCTGGCGCAATTCAGCAGGGCCAACACCACGGCCCGGTGTGACGTCCTGCCCGTTCAAAATCACCTGACCTTCGCTAACGGAACGAATGCCGCCCAGTGCCTCTAGCAGTTCGCTTTGCCCGTTGCCCGAAACCCCGGCAATGCCGACAATTTCACCGGCACGAACATGAAAGCTGGCATTTTTGACCTTGCGCACCCCGGTGCTGGTATCAACACACAGGTTTTCAACTTGCAAAATGGTATCGCGCGGGTTGGCTTCACCTTTTTCCAGGCGCAGCAAGACCTTACGTCCCACCATTAATTCAGAAAGTTCTTGCGGGCTGGTCTCGGCAGTATGGCGATGGGCCACCATTTCCCCCTGACGCATCACCGAAACATTGTCGGTTGCCGCCATGATTTCACGCAGTTTATGCGTGATCAAAACCACCGTTTTGCCTTGCTGCTTCAGGGTTTCAAGAATGCGAAACAGATGGTCGGCTTCCTGTGGTGTCAACACACCGGTTGGTTCATCAAGGATCAGAATTTCGGCCCCGCGATACAGGGCCTTTAGAATTTCAACGCGTTGCTGCAACCCGACCGACAATTCGCCAACAATAGCATCGGGGTCGATATCCAGGGAGTATTCGCGTTCCAGTCGGCGCAGTTCCTCTCGGGCCTTGTCCACCCCTTCACGCAGGACCGCCCCGCCTTCCACACCCAAAATCACGTTTTCCAAAACACTAAAAGTTTCAACCAGCATGAAATGCTGGTGCACCATACCGATGCCAACGGCAATGGCGTCTTCAGAACCCTTAATGTCGCAAAGCTTCCCGTCAACATGGATGGTTCCCGCATCGGCCTGATAGAAGCCGTAAAGGATGCTCATCAATGTTGATTTGCCGGCACCGTTTTCACCGACAATGCCGTGAATCGTGCCTTTTTCTACTTTCAAATCAATTGAATTATTGGCGTGAACCGCCCCGAACCGCTTATCAATACCGCGCAGTTCAATGGCGGGCGGCACGGCACCGGTTGCCCCGGTACCGTGCGCTGCGTGCATCGTATCTGACACGTCTAATCCCCGATTGTCAGATCGCTTACATCGGGCAGGCGCTGTCAGTCATGTAATCATGAACCTTCAGCGAGCCATCGATGATTTCTTCTTTTGCCTTGGCAACGGCAGCTTTCATGTCGTCGGTGATCAGCTTCTCGTTGTTTTCATCAAGCGCCCAGTCAACACCGCCATCCTTGAGGCCAAGAACCGTCGTGCCCGAATGCCATTTGCCATTGGCGGCATCTTCAAATGCCTGATAAACGGCAACGTCCACACGCTTGAGCATCGATGTCAAAACCGAACCCGGATGCAGAGCGTTCTGGTTGGAATCCACACCAATACCCAGCTTGCCCGCATCGGCAGCGGCCTGCAAAACACCCACACCAGTGCCGCCAGCCGCATGATAAACAACATCAACACCACGATCGAACTGCGATTTTGCCAATTCGCCACCCTTTACCGGGTCATTCCAGGCGGCACCCGTGGTGCCTGTCATGTTCACAAGGACTTCGGTGTTGGGGTCGGCATGTTTAACGCCTTCGGTATAACCGCAGGAAAACTTGTGAATCAGCGGAATATCCATCCCACCGATAAAACCAACCTTGTGGGTCTTCGAGGCCATAGCCGCCAGGATCCCGACCAGGAACGAGCCTTCCTGTTCCTTGAACAGAATGGACTGAACATTCGGCAGATCAACAACCGAGTCAACAATGGCAAAATCGGTATCAGGGAATTCGGCAGCAACTTTTTCAAGAGCACTGGCCTGCGAGAAACCGATCACGACAATCGGGTTCATGCCACGGCGCGCAAAGTTGCGCATGGCCTGTTCACGCTGGGAATCGTTCTGGATTTCAAAATCGCGATACGCCGTGCCGGTATCTTCTTTGTATTTTTCAGCACCCGTATGGGCGCTCTGGTTAAAAGAACGGTCAAATTTGCCGCCCAGATCATAGACAACTGCCGGCTTGATTTCGGCAGCCGACGCCACCGTAGCATAGCACGCGACAGCCGCGACCATTGTGGTCAGAAGCTTTTTCATTCCGATGCCCTTCTGTTGCTTGGTTCTCTTATTTTATATCCCGCCAGCACCCGAGACGGCGGAACTCCCTCATCGAAAAACAATGCCCGTTCCTTATTGGTTTATCCGGGTAATGTGCGCCTTTCCCCGATTAAACCGGATACAGACACCATATGGTAACTACAAAATATGGTCCTGTGTAAATAGGCGAGGAACATTATCGGGTATAAAAGCTGTCCATTTGGTCAAAAACACCCCCCGATCACAGCCGCTTTACCCTGCCCTTTCAGTGTTTTCCCTTACATTCGCCCATGTACCGACGCTCTTGGAAAAATTCAAGAAAATTACCCGGTACCACACCGTTTTCACGTCTCAAAACCTGCCAACAATAGCAATATCCAGGGGTGGAAAGTATCCGTTTTCAACCCGATTCCCTACTCCGATCCGGCAAACCCGCCGTCTTCACAATCTGGTGACACTCCCTTTCAAAGGCCGTCAGTCAGGGGGCTGCATCCCGCGTTAAAAAACGATCTCCGTTTAATCGTCATGATAGTTTCAGTCGACATCCATCGGGGGTTGTTTACGATACGCATTTTAAACAGAACTTTACTTGAAACGCGTTTTCGCATTGTGACCGGAGCATACAACATGAAACGGATGACGTTGGGTCTGCTGACAGCCTGTTCGATGCTGGCCCTTGGGGGCGCACCCGCTTTTGCTGATTATCAACTGCGCATTTTACACACCAATGACGTTCACGACCGCGTCGAATCGGTTACGAAATACAACAATACCTGCGATGCCAAGGGTGAGGCCGAAGGCAAATGCTTTGGCGGATATGCCCGATTGACAACCGCCATCCACGATGCACGCGCGCAAGGTGGCAATGTGGTGGTGCTTGATGCCGGCGACCAGTTTCAGGGGTCGCTGTTTTACACAACCTATAAAGGCGACTTGACCGCAGAGTTAATGGGCATGGCTGGCTATGATGCCATGACCATTGGCAATCATGAATTTGATGACGGCCCCAAAAACCTGGCCCGGTTTATCGAAAACAGCAAAGTGCCGATCGTTTCCAGCAACATTGTCGCAGGCGCGGCTTCCCCCCTGCACGACAAAATAAAGCCCTATACAATTCTAGAAGTGGGCGGCGAAAAAATCGGCGTTATTGGCCTGACCACCGAAGAAACCCCGGAAGTCAGTTCCGTTGGTCCCGATCTGACCTTCATGAAATCGGAAGAAGCCTTGCGCATTGCCGTTGCCAAGCTGCGGCTTGACGGGATCAACAAAATCATTGTGCTGGGCCATGATGGGTCCTATCGCGATTTCGAGATCGCCAAACGTGTTGACGGGATCGACGTTATTGTCGGCGGGCATGACCATTTGCTGTTTTCCAACAGTGCCAAAAATGCCGCCTACCCCTACCCGGTTGTCGAACACAGCCCCAATGGCGACCCGGTCCTGATCGTTCAGGCCTATGCCTATAGCCGCTATCTTGGTGATTTGACTGTCACCTTCAACGACGATGGTGTGCCGGTAAAATGGCAGGGTGATCCCATTGCACTGGATAGCAATGTTAAACAGGATCCTAATGTTCTGGCAGCGATTGATGCCAAACGGGGCCCAGTTGATGCCATTCGCAATCAGCTGGTGGGCGAATTTACCGCCCCGGCCGAGGGCGCACGCGAGATTTGCCGCGCACAGGAATGTTCGATGGGGAACCTGGTCGCCGATGCCATGCTGTCCAAGGCGGGTGACGGTTATCAAATCGCCATTCAAAACGGCGGCGGCATCCGCGCCAGCATTGATGCCGGCAAGGTGGATATGGGCGAAGTCATGACCGTCCTTCCCTTCCAGAACACGCTGGCAACCTTTAAACTATCGGGCAAGGACGTGGTTGCATCGCTGGAACACGGTGTGTCCGCCGTTGCCGATGGCAAAGGACAGTTTCCGCAGGTCGCCGGTTTGAAATTCGATCTTGATCTGGCTGCAGAACCCGGTTCACGGGTTTCAAATGTCATGGTCATGGAAAATGGTGCTTACGCCCCCATTCAGGATGACAAACTCTATGGCCTTGTCTCGAACGATTTTATGCGGCGCGGTGGCGATGGCTATGTTCTGTTCCGCGACAATGCCGTTGATGCCTATGACTATGGTCCCAACCTTGAACAGGCCGTTGCCGAATTCATCAATGCCCATTCGCCCATGACCCCGGCAACCAGCAATCGGATCAATATAAAGTAAAATTCCGGCACGTTTCAAACCGTCTACAGGGCTCTTTACGGGGTGGTCAATATCGGACCGCCCCGTTTTTCTGCCGGCGGGCCGACATCATTATCGCTTTTCCTTGCCTGTATATGATCCGGGGATTATCAATCTTACAGGGTAGAAAAACACTTCCTGCCCAAATATATGCAACCCGGTTAAAAGTTATTTTTCATGTCTTTGCCTGCCAATATTCTGTGCCTGGGTGCCGCCCATTTTGACCGCACCATGCAATGCCTGAACCCGTTTGTTCCCGCCGCATCAAACCCGGTAAAAACACTGCATCGCAAACCCGGGGGTGTCGGGCGCAATATTGCGGTGCATTTGCGTCTTCTGGGCTGTCATGTAGGTATGGCAACGGCAGTAGGGCGCGATGGCGACGGTGCGCAAATTGTGCAGGCCCTGTCGGAAATTGGCATTGATACCCGCTTGCTGGATCGATTGCCCGGCCAGCACACGCCGGGTTACACCGCCATCCTCAATACCGATGGCGACCTGGCCCTTGGCCTGATGGATGCGCAAACCTATGACTGCCTGACGGTTGACTATTTTGAAGAACAGCTGCCACAGCTGAAAAAATGGAATATGTGGATTGCCGATGCCAACCTGCCCACCGAAACCCTGCGCTGGTTAAGCAGCAACAAGGGGGCTATCCCGCTTTATGCCGCGACCGTCTCGCCCTCCAAGGCCGAACGCTGGAAAGACATCATTGGCGACATCGATCTGTTGATTGCCAACCGGATTGAAAGCGAAGTCCTGACCGGATTACAGGTTTCCTCAAAAGAGGATGCGCTTCATGCCGCCCGTGCCCTGCACGCAAAAGGGGCTCCGTCTGTCATCATCACACTGGGTGCACAGGGTATTATAAGCCTTCATCGCGGTGAAGCCGCTTTCTGGCCGCCTGTGCCCACCCGCCTTGTGGATGCCAATGGTGCAGGCGATGCGTTTTTTGCCGGTTTTAGTGCCGCCGCCGCTTCCCAGCCCGGCGATTTTGACGCCGCCATTGCACAAGGCTTGGCCCTGGCAAGCCTGACGGCCGAAACCCACGGCACAACCGTGTGGGATTTAAATGTGCAAACCGTGAAAGACCGGTCAAAACAGGCGGTAAAACACGCCATTTAACCATTGCTGATGCCCTTGAAGTTCTAGCTTCTCGCAGCCGCAAAAGGCCGCACCTGATCAGCAAGCCAGTTTGAAAGGTCCGTCAGGCGGGAGGATGGATTTAACACATCCTCTCCAATGCCATATTTCCAGGCAAGGTCATGGCGGCTGGTATCATTATGCAGCGTGAACCAGTCATCGGCCATCGCCTCAAGGGCCTGCTGGTCATGGAACAAACCGGCATCAATCAAACGTTGTCCATAGCGGCGGAAAATCGCAGCCAGTTCGGCAAGGGAATATTCCGGGTGATATTGCACGCCCCAAAAACGGTAGCGGTCAGTTTCAAGAACAAAGGCCTGAATGACCGAATGGCGATTGCCCGCCAAAATCACCGCCCCTACCGGCACACTGGAAACTTCATCCATATGCACGGTCATGGCGCTAAAACACGGGCCTCGCCCCTTGAATAACGGGTGCGCCCTGCCCGCATCATTGATTAAAATCTCGCGGCCAATACCAATTTCCCGGCCCTTGTCACAGGCCTTTACCGCACCGCCCATTGCCTGGGCGACAATTTGCATCCCCCAGCAACTGCCAAACACCGGTACACCGGATTCAACACAGGCCCTGGCTAGCGAGATCTGGTTGGTTACAGCGAGTTCATCCGCATAGGCATTTAAGGCAGAGCCCGTCCAGGCAATGCCATCAAAATCCGTAAGCGCATATCCATCGGGCAGGCAATCCGGTCCGTCATCGGCAGGATGAATAATGGTGGCATCAATATCGGGATCAAGGAATTTAAGGGCCGCAACATAACCCTCGCCAGACGGCGAACCACCCAACGACTGATTAAGCTGGTTTACACTGGTTAAATTACCATCAACGACCAGAATTTTTAATGTCATCGCCCTTAATCCCCGATCCCGAAATCATGTTATCCAGCAGTGATCAGCCCAGTTCACCGGCACAGGCACGGCGATAAATTGCCGCATAATCCGAAACAGAAAGATCAATCGGATTCCCCCCGTCCGACGGGTCGGCCTTTGCCTTGGTTGCCACTTCCTCGGCACGCGCAACATCAACCCCGATATCAGCCAGAGTATTGGCAATCCCAAGACGGGAGCGGAACCCCAGTACCCAGTCAAACATGCTTTCAAAACCAGGGGCGGAGATATTCAGCACCCGGCCCAGTGTTACCATTTTTTCGTCAATCGCCTTGCGGTTGGCCCGCATCACATAAGGCAGCAAAATCGCGTTGGTCAGCCCGTGATGGGTATCAAAAATGGCACCAATCGGATGGGCCAGTGCATGTACACCCCCCAGCCCCTTTTGAAAGGCTGTCGCGCCCATCGAGGCCGCCGCCAGCATATCGGCACGGGCCTCGATGTCGCTGCCATCGTCATAGGCACGCGGCAGGGCTTCGGCAATCAGGCGCATTCCTTCCAGGGCAATACCATCGGCCATCGGATGATAACCGGGGGCGCAAAATGCCTCGAAACAATGCACAAACGCATCCACCCCGGTGGCTGCCGTCACATGGGCGGGCAGCCCCACAGTCAGTTCAGGATCAGAAATAACAATTCCCGGCAACATCTTAGGGTGAAAGATGATTTTCTTTTCGTGGGTTTCCTCGTTGGTAATGACGCTGGCGCGGCCAACCTCGGAGCCCGTCCCCGATGTTGTTGGCACGGCGACAATCGGGGCGATCCCGTTGGGATCGGCGCGGGTCCAGTTATCACCTACATCTTCAAAGTCCCACATCGGGCGGGTTTGCCCGGCCATCAGGGCAACGGCCTTTGCCGCATCCAGGCCGGAGCCCCCGCCAAAGGCAATAACCCCGTCATGCCCGCCTTCGCGATAAACCGCCAGGCCATCATCAACATTTTTGCCCACCGGATTGCCCTTTACCCCGGCAAAAAGGCCGGTTGGCAACCCTGCCTCCGCATTGGCGGCAATGGCATCACGCACCATTGGCAGGTCTTTCAGGCCTTCGTCGGTAATCAGCAAGGGTCGCGTCATCCCCAACGCCTTGCAGGCATCGGCCAATTCCGCAATCCGCCCGGGGCCAAAGCGCACGGGGGTCGGGTAATTCCAGTTTCCGGTAATCGTTTTGCTCATCATCATTTCCTTTGATGCACAGCACCGTTGGTTAAATTTTTGTCCGTAAATGAAAACTTTTGGGCCGGGTCAGGCTTTCATAACCGATCTTCGAGAGCGTGCAGCCCCGACCGGAATTTTTAACCCCGACCCAGGCCAATGCCGGGTCCAGATAATCCGCCCGGTTCATGAAAACCGTGCCGGTTTCAAGCTGATCACCAATGGCAAGGGCGGCTTCCTCGTCTGATGTCCAGATCGATGCCGTCAGGCCAAATTCACTGTCATTCATCAGGCGAATGGCTTCTTCATCCGATGAAACCTTCATAATGCCCACGACCGGGCCAAAGCTCTCCTCGCTCATCACCCGCATCGAATGATCAACATTGATCAATATTTGCGGGGCAAGATACGGCGTGCCTTCGGCATTGGCGGCAAATTGGGCCGGGTCAATCAGGGCCGTGGCCCCACTGGCAATCGCATCGGCAATTTGCCCACGCACAAATTCGGCCGAACTGGCACGTACCATCGGCCCCAAATTGGTTTCCGGGTCTATCGGGCTGCCCAAACGATATTGACCGACCAAGGCTGCCGCCTGCTCAACAAAGGCGTCATACTGGCTTTCATGCACATAAATGCGTTCAATCCCGCAGCAAGACTGACCACTGTTGAAAAACGCACCGTCAATAACGTTTTCAACCGCATGGGCCAGGTTCACATCCGCGCGGATATAGGCCGGGTCCTTCCCGCCCAGTTCCAGCCCGGTGGCAATAAACTTGCTCGCCACCGCACGCTGCACCGCATGCCCCCCGGGAACAGACCCGGTGAAATTGACAAAATCCACCCGCCGGTCGCCCATCAGTTTTTCCGCATCGGCATGGCTTAGATGCAAACGCTGAAACACGCCCGCTGGCAGGCCAGCAGCCACAAAGGCCTCGGCAAAGCGTTCGGCACATAACGGGGTTTGATGGGAATGTTTCAAAACAACAGCATTGCCCGCCATCAGGGCCGGTATTACACCATTTACCGCCGTCAAATACGGAAAATTCCACGGCGCAATAATGGCGACAACACCCAATGCCTCGCGGCGGATAAAGCGATTAAAACCGGCCTTCTCACCGGGGTTAAAATCACCCAGGGCTTCGGGTGCGACATCAATCATATAGGTTGCGCGTTCTTCAAAACCGCCAACCTCGCCACCGGCCTGCGAAATCGGCCGGCCCATTTGCCAGCTTATTTCTGCGGCGATCTCGTCTTTTTTGGCAATAAAGGCCGAAACTGCCTTGCGCAAAATTTCCTGGCGCTGCTCAATCGGTACGGCGCGCCAAGCCTTTTGGGCATCACGGGCCTTATCAAGGGCTACGTCAATCTCTGCCGCCGAGGCCAATGGCCGTTCAACATAAACAGATCCATCAACAGGCGAGACGGTTTTCAAAACTTCAGACATGCTTCCTCACAGGGTGACGGTAGGGTCTATAACGGGCAGATCAACATCATATTTTACATGCAAATCCACCTGCAATATTTTGATATATTTGATATTATGATCAGATAATCTCGAAATAGCGTTGCATTTCCCAATCGGTAATCGCCTTGCGAAATTCGCGTTCTTCCCATTCGCGGGACTGGGCATAATGCTCGACAAATTTTTCACCAAACAGGCTATTGGCCGCATCAGATTTTCGCAACCGCCCTGCTGCCTCATAAAGCGTTGCAGGAATTGTAAGCTCGGCAGGAAACTCCTGCTCGTAAGCATTGCCCGTGACGGGTGCGGTGGGTTCAATTTTGTTTTCAATGCCCCACAGGCCAGAGCCGATGCAGGCTGCCAATGCGATATAGGGATTAATATCCGCCGCCGCGATGCGATATTCGACCCGCTGGCTTTTGCTGCTGCCGGGAATAACGCGCAATGCCGTGGTGCGGTTTTCAACACCCCAAGTGGCATGGGTGGGTGCCCAAAAACCGGGGATCAAACGCGAATAGCTGTTTACCGTGCAGGCCACCATCGACAGCAATTCCGGCATCAGTTTTTGCTGCCCGCCGACAAACCAGCGCATTTGATCGGACATATTATGGTCTTTGCCTTCGTCAAAAAACACCGACTTGCCGGTTTCGATATCAAACAAGGACGTGTGCATATGCCCGGACTGCCCCGGCCAATCTGGCGACCATTTGGCCATAAAGGTCGCCATCCAGTCAGACCGTTGCGCCAATACCTTGGTAAAGGTTTTAAAAAGGGCGGCCTTGTCGGCGGCACGCAGGGCATCATCATGGGCGATGGCGGCTTCAAGCACGCCCGGCCCGGTTTCGGTATGCAGACCCTCAATCGGAAAATCCATTGCCTCGCCCAGATCAAGCAGATCACGGTAAAATTCGGCATGCACCGAACTGCGTAGCATCGAATAACCATAAAAGCCGGGGGTAATGTTTTTCAGGTCGCGATAGCCTTTTTCCCGCACTGAATGCGGCGTTTCCTCGAACAGGAAAAACTCAAACTCACAGGCCGCCGTGGCGCGGTAGCCCATATCGGCCACTTTATTCAGCACCCGGCGCAAAACCGCGCGCGGGCACACATTTTCCGCTTCCCCCTCAAACTCGCCCAAAAACAGGACGGTATCTTCCTCCATCGGCAATTCGCGGCAGGTATCGGGCAACAGGCGCACTGGGGCATCAGGATAGGCCGTATGCCAGCCAGTAAATTTTGCGCTGTCATAGAGCTGGTCGTTGGAATCCCAGCCCAGCACCACATCGCAAAAGCCAAAGCCGCCATCAAGGGCAGAAAGGAACTTATCCTTGTGCATGTATTTGCCACGCATGATGCCATCAACATCAAAGACGCCAACCTTCACATAGCGAATTTGGCGTTCCTCTATCAGCTTGCGGGCATCTTCTGCCGTCTTAACCTGTTTCGCCTCCATCGGCGGCCTCCTGTTTGATCGTCTTTTTTTCAAGAACGCTTTTTCGTTTTATATCCGTTCGATCTTTATCCATCGCCGAACAGTGGTATCGATATTGTCATAAAATCGGTATCGTTAAGCACGATACCGCAAGAAACAGGCAGGCATCACACAGCACCGCAATGCCTGCCCCATTTATCCTGACACGATCAGCTATAACGGTAGGGCGGGCCTGCCTTTTCCATCGTTTCAGAATATTGCTTGAGGATCTCGACCACCTTGGCACAGCGCGGGCTGGTCTGGGCAATTTCATCCCAGAATTTATGTGCTTCGGCTTCAACCTGTTTCCATTCTGCCTCGGGGATCGAGGTCAGTTTCATTTTGGTGCCCTGGGTGCGCAATTTGGCTTCCCCGGCCCAGTACCAATACAGGCGATGATAATGAGAACTGTCCATGCAGGCGCGGAACAGCTCTTTTAAATGGTCGGGCAATTCGTTCCAGCGTTCTTCATTGGCAAAATAGGACCCGCACCACGCCCCGGAGATATTGTTGGTCAGGAAATAATTGGTCACATCGGCCCAACCCACCGTGTAATCCTCGGTAATGCCGGACCAGGCAATGCCGTCAAGCTCGCCGGTTTGAACGGCAACTTCCACATCTTCCCAAGGCAATGTGACTGGCACTACGCCAAAGCGCGAGAGGAACTTGCCCGCCGTCGGGAAGGTGAAAATGCGTTTGCCTTTCAAATCCGCCAGGCTTTTGATCGGGTCCACGGTGGCAAAGTTGCACGGGTCCCAGGAGCCTGCAGAAAGCCACTTCACTCCTTCAACTTCGCCGTAAGCCTCCTCCCAGATTTTATCGAGGCCATATTCGTAAAACAGGGTTGGCACATCCAGGCTATAGCGCGAGGCAAAGGGGAAATAACCACCAAAAACCGACACATCGACCGGGGCAGCAATCGAGTCATCATCGGATTGCACGGCATCAATCGTGCCGCGCTGCATGGCACGAAAAAGCTCGCCCGTCGGCACCAGTTGATCGGCGTGATAAAGCTCGATTTCCATTTCACCATTGGCAATCTTATTGAACCGGTCAATCGACGGTTTGATCACATGTTCCGCCAGGGCCGGCCCGGCATAGGTTTGCAAACGCCAGGTAATTTTGGCATTTGCCGCTTTGACATAGGGGGCGGCAAAGGCGGTTGTTCCTGCCGCCGCCGTTGCCAGACCTGCTTTACGAAAAAATTCGCGTCTCGAAGTCATTTTTATCTCCCTGATCAGTAAACTGGCGGGGTTTTCCCGCAATTTCCGGTTCGCCAGTGCAGCGAAACCTCCCCTCTCCGTTTCTCGTGTATCGAATCCTCGAATGGTTTCTGGTTATTGGACCTGCCTTCAAACACAACTGGGCCAAAGGCAGGTCATTTACTCATCACACGCCCTAGTGCCCATATTGGACACCGGGCAGCCAAAGCGCGATTTGCGGAAACACCATTACCAGGACCAGGGCCAACACCATGATCAACACAAACGGCGTAATCGATTGATAAATATCTTTCAGCGTGACTTCCGGTGGGGCCATCGCCCGCATCAAAAACAGGTTGTAGCCAAAAGGCGGCGTCATATACGCTATCTGGCAGGTGATGGTATAAAGAACGCCATACCACACCAGATCAAAACCCAGATGACCAACCAGCGGCACATAAAGCGGCGCGACAATCACCAACATCGCCGTATCATCCAGGAACATGCCCATGACAATGAAGGAAACCTGCATCAGGATCAGGATCTGCCACGGCCCCCACCCCATTTGATCGACAAAGAAATTCTCGATTGCACGGACAGCCCCCAGCCCATCAAACACCGCGCCAAAACACAGGGCGGCCAGAATGATCCACATGAACATGCAGGTAATGGACAGAGTTTTGCGCAGGGTTTCTTCCATAACGTGCGCGGTTAAGCGCCGCTTGAAAATTGCAGCCAGCGTTGCCGCCAATGCCCCCACAGCCGAGCTTTCGACAAGCGAGGTATAGCCCATCAAAAACAGGCCCGTCATGGAAAAGAAAATGAAAAGCGGGATCAAACCGGCCCTGAGCAAACTGATCTTTTCCGACCATGTCACGGCGGCGCGTTCTTCGCGGGTAAGGGCCGGTCCCATATCGGGCTTTAACCAGCAGCGCACCGCGATATACAGCACAAACAGGCCCGCCATCATCAGGCCGGGAAACACCCCTGCCAGCCAAAGCTGCCCGACAGGCTGGCGCGCAATCATGCCATACAGCACCAAAACCACGCTGGGTGGCACCAAAATACCCAGCGAACTGCCCGCCTGGATCACGCCTGTCACCATGATCTTGTCGTAACCACGGCGCAGCAATTCAGGCATGGCAATGCTCGCCCCAATCGCCATCCCGGCCACACTGAGGCCATTCATGGCAGAAATCGCCACCATCAGCACAATGGTACCAATGGCAAGCCCGCCGCGCACCGGCCCCATCCAAACATGGAACATGCGATACAAATCATCGGCAATGCCGGATTCCGAAAGCATATAGCCCATATAAATGAACAAAGGCAGGGTCAGCAGCGGATACCATTTCATCAGCTTCATGGCCGCGCTAAAGGCCATTTCAGACCCGCCATCGCCCCACAGGGCCAGCGAAAAGACAACGGCAACCACCCCGATGGCACCAAATACGCGCTTCCCGGTCAGCAACAGCAGCATCATTGATGCAAACATCAACAATGCGATCATTTCATAGCTCATTACAGGACCTCCCCGCGAATACGGGCAACATCCCGAAAGAAAGTCGCAATCGACTGCAACAGCATCAAAAACACGCCAAATGTCATGACGATCTTGATGGGTGCCATTGGCGGCGACCAGCTTGAATAGCTGGTTTCATTATATTCGATGGCATATGTCGTCGAGGAAATGCCGCCATACAGCAAAAAGGCGAGATAAAAAATCAGCAGCAAAATTGTGAAGGCATCAACGATGGCCTGGGTTTTGGGCTTCCAGGAGCCATAAAACAGGTCCATACGCACATGGCTGTCCAGCTGCATGGAATAGCCACCACCTAAAAGAAAATAGGCCACCATCAAAAATTGAGCCGTTTCCAGCGTCCAAAGGGCCGGATACATAAAAGTTTTGGTAAAAGACGAATATAAAAGAACCGCCAGTATCGCGAAAATCATATACATCGCGAACCGCCCGATCACATAATTTATCCGATCCACCCACCGGATATAGGCTTTGATCACATCAGGCATTTTTTCTATCCCATCCCCCGATATCCTGACCTTCCAGACAGTCGAAATAACCCGCTTGCCTGATTTGCCGAACCTACGGATCAAGTCCGCCTATTGGCTTGAATTACCAATATTTTTTCCGACACAGCACGACCTGGGCAGTGCCTGCACCAGGTTTGTCCATCACATGCAAAAAGGCCGCACAATGCCAGCCATCGGCATATCCCGGGCCAAGGCCCAAGTCAGAGCACGATGCGCAAAACGCTTTTTAAATTGCGGGCAATTATCCATATGACGTCACTCCCTGAAGTGTCGAAACAACGGACGTTACGTGTTGTCGCCTCCCAGAACGATAAACTGCCAGTCGGGGCAGTCATTTTTCGGCTTCACCACCTTTGGTGGCACAAGGCATTTTTGCCTCTTTGTAATAGACGTTACATCACGCTAGCATGAATGACAAGATTGTTAGTTGATGTAAAATTCATTACACTGAAATCCAAGGTGATATGACAAATTGGGCAAAATCGACTATGAGAGGCGTCCCGCCACCCATTGCCCTGCGCATCACTGCCTTTTCCACAGCAAAGCACGAGAAACCGATTTGGACGCCAAGAACAAAACCACACCGCCCACTGTGGCCGAACTGATATCGCAAAAGGCTGAGGACCTCACCACGTCGGAGCGTAAACTGGCCCAGGCACTGCTGGGGCATTATCCGATGGCAGGCCTGGAAACGGTGGCAAATTTTGCTGAGCGGTGTGGTGTTTCAGCGCCGACTGTGCTGCGCTTCGCAGGAAAGCTGGGGTTTGAAAGCTATCCGGAAATGCAGTCACGCCTGCGTGGGGAGCTGGAAGCACGCCTGCAATCCCCCCTGGCACGCAGCGCCCTGCCCCGCGCAGCAATTGCGGCGAGTGCACATCCAATGGGCGAATTACTGCATCATATGACCGATGCCATCACCTCCAATATCCGCCTGTCGCTTTCCAACATTGCCCCAACGGAACTTGAAGGGGCGGTTAGCCTGTTGGCAGATCAAAAACGCGGCGTTTATGTCCTGGGCGGGCGCTTTTCCTCGGCCCTTGCGGTTTATACCTATGAACATCTGCGTTCCATGCGGCCCAATGTCCGCCGGGTGGCGGGGCAAAATACCAAATGGACCGAAGATCTGCTTGATATCGGCAAGCGAGATGTTTTGCTGGTTTTTGATGTGCGGCGTTATCAGGCCGATGTGATTGCCTTTGCCGAAACGGCGGCCAATCAGGGCGCGCGAATTATTTTGCTGACCGATCAATGGCTCAGTCCCATTGCCCGTTTTGCCCGCCATGTTTTCCCGGTCAGAATCGAAACCGGCACGACATGGGATAGTGCGGCTGCCAGCATGGCGCTTCTGGAAACACTGCTCGAAGGTGTCGGCCGCCGCAGCCCGGACCGCGTGCGCGACCGTATTGAACATCTGGAACGGCTTAGACGGCAGTCGCCCGGCAGCAGCTAATCACCCATAACGGGGCAATCGTTTAAAATCACCTGTTTGCAAATACCGGCAGACAATTTATTGAAACGTCACGCCCACCAAGCTAGCTTGGCGTCCTGTTCAATCCTGTCTGGAGACCTCAACATGCACCCGTTCTTCATTTTCGTTAAATGCGAACTTGGCAAAGCCTACGACGTTGCTGCCGCGCTGGTAGAGGAAGTCGAGGGTGTATCCGAGGTTTATTCGATTTCCGGCCCGTTTGAACTGCTGGTCAAAGTCTATATCGATGATGGTCAGGATATTGGCCGCTATGTGAACGAAAAAATTCACGCCCTGCCCAATATCAAGGACACCCAAACCATCATTACCTTTAACGCTTTTACCTAAACCATCCCGAGGCCAAGGCAAGGCTACAGGCTGCGAGCGAGGTCGCATGAAAACGCTTGAAACGGATCGTCTTGTTCTGCGGAATTTCAAAAAAGACGATGCCGACGATCTTTATGCCTATTTGCACGCCCCAACTGTCAGTTGCTTTTTCTCCCTAACCCTTGAAAATAGGGAGAAAGCCGCGCAAGAGGCCGAAAAACGCAGCAAAAGTGACGAGGATATTGCCGTTTGCGACAAAAACTCCGGCCGGGTCATTGGCGATGTTTTTGTTGCACCGGACGAACATGAAAAAGACGTCTTTTCTGTTGGCTGGCATTTTAATCCCGAATTCCAAGGCCAGGGCTTTGCCTCCGAAGCCGTCCGGGCCCTGTTCAACCACCTGTTCACCGAACAAAATGCCCGCCGCCTCTATGCCTATGTGGAAGACACCAATCTTCCCTCGGAAAATCTCTGTAAAAAACTGGGCATGCGCAAAGAAGGCCATTTCATCGAATTTGTGTCTTTCAAAAAAGACGCAAACGGCAACCCTATTTATGAAAACACCATGCAATACGCCCTGTTAAAACGGGAATGGGACGCACAGCGAACGACGTAAGGAACCGAAGAACCTGCTTTCGGCCTGTCTCAGAAATCTGATAAAAATCAGCCTTTTATCGAAGCGGCCAGAAACGCAAAAAGGCCCCCTTTAAGGGAGCCTTTTTCACTGGCGGGCAAGGAGGGATTCGAACCCTCGATGGGGCTTTTGACCCCATACTCCCTTAGCAGGGGAGCGCCTTCAGCCACTCGGCCACTTGCCCGTTTTGAGTGGTGTTCCGTGTGGAACGCCGCCTTTCTTAAACATCCGATCCGGGACTGTCAATGCCTCAAAACCGGGTATCGACGGATTTCTTTTTAGGATTGTGCATTTAGCAGTGATTTTTTGAGAAATCCCTGCCCTTTCCTGTCATTACGACGTGATTGTTCAACCGCAAAATGATGCGCGTACATTCGCCAGACAAAAATATTTCCGTTGATAAGGTCCCGGCCGGTCCTTGTGTCTGTCGCGCCGAATGGAACAAGACCGGACTGCCGGGCCATTTCCCGGCTTTTCACACAATATCCATCACAATATCGGTGCTTCCGAATCCACCGGGTTAAAAATTCGGGATAAAGGACCCGTGTTATGAACTGTTTTTTGCGACTGTCTTTAAACAATCACAGAGCTGTCACGGCCCCGAAAAGAAAATCTGCCATAAAGTCGGCGTGCGGGAGAGCCCCCCGCAGATGTGAAGAAGAGACACGCAGGAGCACCCGATGCGGACCGTCTATCAAAGCACTGATGACTACGGCCATGTTTTGCGCACCCTGAAACTTCAGCATGAAGACCGCACCGACCCGGTTTATCTGGGCCTGGTGATACGGGAACGCGAAGTTCTGTTTCAAACCCGCGAAAGCGCCTCCCGCGATTTCGTCCTTCAGAAAATCAAGGACTTCGTCGCCTCAAACACCCCGGAACCGACCCTGCAGCCAGCGTAATCGCTGGCTTTTTTATTATTCAGCCTGTTACACGCCACATTACCCCTTTTGTGGCGGGCATTTATTGCGAATCGCGCCGGGGTATTTTCATAATCCTGCAAATACCCCACAAAACTGACCCGCCGGACTATCCCCCGGCGGGCTTTTTGTATCTATCAATAGGCGATGATCGCACCTTACGGGGAGGTCTGCCGTGCGGGCCGGTTGCAAAACGCCATAATGCCCAAACCAAATAGCACCACCGGTACCAAACCGATATTAAGCGATTCCCACCCGGCATTGACAATCAGCATTCCAGCGGCAAACGACGCCACAGCACCCAGTACACCGTTTGCAAGCTCCATCACCGCCTGGGCATGTCCGCGCTCCGAAGGGCTGTGCCCTTCGCCCAGCAGGGTTGTACCTGCCAGCAACATCAAATTCCAACCCGTTCCCAATAATAGCGAACTGATCAGGAAATGGGATTTATCAAGCCCGAAAAGGGCAACAACGGCACTGATCATTAAAATGACCGATCCAAATGCCGCAACCTTTCTGGCGCCCAGCGTGTCTATCAGCGGCCCGGCAGCAAAGGCTGGCAAAAACATGCCGATGAAATGCCAGCGGATCACCTCCGATGACTGGGTAATATCAAATCCGCAAAACTTCATCGCCAGCGGCGTCGCTGTCATGATCAGAACCATAACACCCTGCCCGATGGCAGCAATGGCAACCGCGGAAAAGATTTTGGGCCGCAATAACAATTCACGCATCACCGCTGCCCCATTGGGAATACGGGCCGGTATGTCGCCGGGCTGAACGGCAGCAAGCAAGATGATCGCCAATACCGACATCAGCACCATCACCAGATACGCGCCCAGAAACGGGATAACCAGCGCATCACGCGCCCAAACCGCCAATTCTGGCGCGACGAGTGCTGCAAGCACGCCCCCGCCCGTGACATAGGCCGCCGCCCGCCCCTTATGTTGGCTTTCAACGGCTTCCAGTGCGACATAACGATAATAGCGCGCCGATGCCTGATAAATCCCAATCGGCACCGCACCCATGCAGAACACGGTAAAACTGCCCCACCACACCCCAAGCGAAGCGATAAGCGCCCCAATCACCCCGCAAAATGCGCCGATCATCAAACCGGCCCTGCGCCCATGTCGTTGCATGTAAATCGAAATCGGTTGCACGCCCCCAAGATTACCCAAAACCAGCAACCCCAAAGGCAGGGTTGCCAGGCTGGCATAAGGGGCCAATTGCACACCTACAAGCGACGTCAGGGTAATGCCCACCATTGAACACACCCAATAGAGCGCCTGGGCAATAAACAGCAGACGCACCTGTCCATTTGTCAGTAACAGCATGTTGCCAACTTTCATTTTATATCAGTGATTTAAGTAAATTTCGTCAGTCGGCGCTGGCAGGCATATCCGCAAGCACGCTTGCCCCGAAACGATCAGCATAATCCTGCGGACTGATCGAAAGCTGCCGGTGAAACGCCCTGCGCATGGTTTCGGGATGGCCAAATCCACATACGCTGGCAACCCGGCTGATTGAAATATCGCCCTCCATCAAAAGCCCGCGTGCGGCTTCCACACGCAATCGCTCCACATATCGGGCCGGGGTCATGCCAAGGTCACGGGTAAAAACCCGCGAGAATGTCCGGGGTGACATTCGGGCCTGTGCTGCCAATGCTTCTAGAGACAGGTCTGCCTGCAAATTGACTGGCAGCCAGTCCAGCAATTCGGCCAATTGCGCCGATGCGCCAATGGCCGGGGTCAAATAGGCGCTAAATTGCGCCTGCCCACCGGGCCGCTTTAGGAACATCACCAAACGGCGAGCGACCGCCAGCGCCATTGCCCGCCCGCAATCATGCTCCAGCAATGCCAGGGCCAGGTCGATCCCGGCCGTGACACCGGCAGAGGTAAAGATGTGACCATCCCCGTCCAATCCGTCCGGGTCATACGTGTGCAGGCGATTTTCCACCAGACCGATGGCCGGATAAGTCATACGCATCTGATCACAGCGCGACCAGTGGGTTGTTGCCATCCGGCCATCGAGTAACCCGGCCGCCGCCAACAACAGAGCCCCCGAACATACCGACCCCACCCTGTCGCAAGACTGTGCTGCCATCCGAAACCAGGCCACAACATCGTGCTGGTCGCACACCGTATCAATGCCATCACCACCGGGCACAAGAATGGTATCCATCCCGGCGGGGTCAATATCGGCCCGTGTCAGGTCGGCATACAGCTTGATGCCTGCCGATGTCATAACGGGCCCAGCATTTTCGGCAAAGATGACAAGATCATAAAGCGGCGGGTTGCCCTGCCGTACCAATTCGGAATTGGCCGAGGCAAACACCTGCAAAGGCCCCGTTACATCCAGGCTCATGACCTGATCAAAGGCATAACAGGCGATCATTCTTTTA
The DNA here is from genome assembly GCF_001907695.1 of Thalassospira sp. TSL5-1. Classification (NCBI taxonomy): domain Bacteria; kingdom Pseudomonadati; phylum Pseudomonadota; class Alphaproteobacteria; order Rhodospirillales; family Thalassospiraceae; genus Thalassospira; species Thalassospira sp. TSL5-1. The sequence goes on along the minus strand of NZ_KV880637.1, from coordinate 1,526,566 downwards.
TGCGGTTCTGGCCGGGTGAAACGGGTCATCGGGTGGCTCCTGTATGATGCCAGCCATTGTGCCGCCAGATGCCGCTGGCAACAATGACAAACACCCCACCAATCTTGCCAATGAGCACCTCCGTCCCCAAACGTCCCGGCAAACAAAAACGCCCACGGGGAAAAATCCGGGGCGTTTTGGGAGCCAAGCCTAAATAATACCAGCAAAAAAGGCTAAAAACCGCTTCGTTGCAACAGGGCATAAAAATCGCGTAGCGTGCCTTCTTTTTCCTGTGTTTCGGTCAAATCATCAACCAGCCGGTCGGTAAAATTGGGTTGGCGCAAGTAACCAACCACCCTTTTGCGGGCCATTGTCGCCGATTTCCCCTCGATCAAAACGCCGCTGGAACAGAATTTCACCAGCATATAGGCACGTTGGCGCAAATGCAGCGTCGGGTTATCAATGCGTTCAATGACCTTTTCGCGCATCAAATAATCGGCCAGACCATTATCAAGTTTTTCTCCCAAATCCCGCTTCAGATCTTCGACAAAATTGGACCGGGATACTTTTTCGTGCATTTGCGTGACCAGCGCCATTTTCTCGCGCGGCTTTGCCTTGGGGCCGCAAAACGCCCGAAGCCCGCGCATATCGGCGACTGTTTTTCGTGTCAGTGCCGCCAATTCATCCTGAATATGGGCGGCGCGTTCGCTTTGCGTCACCTCGGACAAAAACGCCAACCGGCGCCAGCCCGGTGCCAGACACCCGGCAATTTCCTCGACCCCTTCGCCAAAAGCACGGCTGCCCCCGACATTGCGGATACGCGCCCCGCGCTCGATCAAGGCTTCCACCATCGGCTGACCAAAAACAACACCATCAGCGTTTAACAGCCGATCCAAAATCTGCACAAGCTGGTCGGCATCGCCGTCATGGCGCGAAAGAGAATTGGCACTTTTGAGTTCACGGGCAACATAGTCAAACATCACAAATTGCGCCTTGGGCAGCAGGCCCGCAGCAAAAAGGGGATTAAGCAAATCCAGTACATCCTGGGCCGCCCCCCGGTTTCCTTTTGCCTTGCCCAAAGCCAGATCAATATGCAGCAAAACCGCATCGCCAAAACTGCGCGATGGCCCCAACAAATCCTTCAATGCAACAGGTGATCCCAAAATATCGGCCACCACGTCGTCCACCATTGCGCGCGCGCCGTCATCCTCAGGATCCCCCTTAACCTTCAGGGCAAAATCCAGCTTTCCAATCCAGCTCCGCGACGAGGACAATTCGCGCGTCAGGGCAACCATTGTCAGAAAATCGGTATCTTCCGCCAGGCGCAAACTTTTGATTTCGCGGCGCACCTCGGTAATGGTGGCATCCTCGAACTGCGGCAAGTCGTATTTTTCCACCTGGCGCGCCCGGGCGGCTAGTGTGTCAATCGCACGGTGCAGTTTGTTGGAGGCTTCAATATGGTTGCCCTCTGTCGTGCGCGAATGGATGGTCGCAACACGGTCAACAGCACTGGGCAGCAATGTATCATGATACATCAGCTTGCGCATATTCTTGAAATTGTACATCACCTCGGTCGGGGTCAGTACTTCCTGTTCAAAATATCGGCGCAACAGCCTGTTGATGGTGGAACGGCTTTCCACCCCCAGCAAGTCTTCATCCGTTTCGCACAAGGGCGCGTCTTCAATGGGGGTGACACGAATCTGGTCATCGTCGCCACCGCCCTGTCCTTCTTTTTCCAGAAGAACCTTTTCGATATGACGACCGTCCTCGCGTTCCCAATCCCGGACAACGCGCACAGCCGCAACCTTGCCCCGCAGCAAATTCTCTGCGTCGCTGGTGGCTTCTTTTTCGCTCTCGTAGGTGGCGTGAATGATCCATCGATCATCCCGCCTGACACGCACTTCGTACGTATAGGCTGTTTTTACCGGCATAATGCTGACTGGCTCCCCAAAACTACCTGTATCGGTGAAAAACCGTGGAAAGCTGCAGTTGCATGTCCCAAATTAAGGGCATTCTCCCTCTTAAGGCTAGAGTAAGCGAAGTTTAGAACAAAAACAACAAATCATACGTTTGGATGCCCCCATAAAGAACCACCACACCAAAGGCATGCCGCCAAACCAAGATTTTACAATCTCTTATAAGCTGTAGCTCGCAATAAAATACCCGGGGCCGGCATACAGCCCCGAATTTCACATTTTACAGATCGTAGCGCAAACGCAGCAAGGCAGCGTGCCCGGTATAGGATTTGCGCAATTCCAGCTCATATCCAGCATCAATACTGACATTGCCACTGCGATAGCCCACGCCAATACCCGTTGCAGATGAAAAACGATCTGGTTCAATGCCTTGCGTCTCGAATGCAGCGCCACCGCCCACCAGGCTTGATTTCATCTGCTGCCGGTCTGCTACCACATCATAGGAGAACATCTGCGAAAACTGCAGCGACAAACGCCCTGTTTGAAGGGGCTGAAACGGAAGGGCAAAACGCGCCCCGATTCCCGGCGTCAGCGTATCATAGTCCTGACTGGCTACAGTGCGCGAAACGGCCCCCGCCCCGGTTTCGGTATAGCTCTCGATGCTGGTATGGGCATATTGCAAAGACGCAACCGGTGTCAGCGTCCCGGCATCAAAGGACAGCGATTTGCCGACCGCCACTTTGGCAAAGCCCTGCCAACCGGAATAATCGGCATTGGCCGTGCGGCTTAAAGATGGCAATTCGCGCGTGCCTTCATACTTATTCCGGGCAAGACCGATCACCCCTTCGACAAAGGCATTGTCAAAACTGTGACTGCCATAAGTCGATAACTGGTAGCTGTTAATGCGGCTGCGATCCTGGGTTTGCGCATCCCGCCCACGGACAAAACTGCGCGAGAATGTGGCCGCGACACCGGCAACCGTATTTGGACCGACCTGCATATCACCACCAATGGCAAAACCGGCCCCATGACTGCGTGATCCGGCACTGCCATTTCGGGCATCCTGCTGGCCGTTGGTGCCAAAACCCTGCATCCAGATGCCACTTTTGGCAGACGCACCGCTGGTCATGATGCCAAGCACAGGCTGTTGCGCGTCACTCAACATCGCAGGGCTGGTCTGTGTCTGGTTTAGGGCCAATGTCGCAATGGCACCGCTCCCATTATCTTGCGCACCACCACGCACGGCAGCCATTCGCCCCTCAATCGTCGAGGACACGGCCCCAAGTGTTGCGGTTGTTGCCTGAAAAGTTCCGCTCGAAGGTGCCGGGGCTATCTGCTTGACCGCATCTCGCAGATCATCCTTCGAGGTGAATTTCTCCAGTATATTAACCACCGAACGCATGTCGGCATTACTTGACGAAGCAAGGCTTTGCAAAACATTGTCGCCATAGGCGGGAGCGCCGATCTCCGACATGGATGTGCGCGAAACCCGCAGCACCAGATCATCGTTTTCCGTGTCAAAAGTCCAGTTTAGCAGCGCGGAAGATAGCTGGTTGTCCAGTTGCAACTTAGTGACATCCGCCGACAGACCTGATGACGCGGCAATAACATATCGATCCCCTTCCTTGACTTTTCCCGAGACAATCGGACGAATATGCGCACCGTTTTCAAAGGTGGCGTTACCAGTGATTTTAAGCTGGTCGGCCTTTTTGTCTGTGCTATCAACGCTAATCTCGAGGATGGCGTCTGCCCCCTGGCTATAATCACCCGAAACAACAATATTGCGGATGACTCCATTCTCAGCGGCTTTCAGGGTGCCATTATTAGTCAGCGTCGTCGTGGTAAAGCCCTTGTCAGCCTGCAACGATGCCCCGGAATCAACAGTAACCGACGTGCTCGCCTCAAAGGTACCACGAAGAACAACCGATCCGCCATAGATGTGCGATGTCTCGAACCCGGAAATATTATCATCGAAGGTGAACTGACCCGATCCGGTTTTGAAGAAATCAATGCTGTCGGTGCCATCCCCGCCCAGAATGTCGCCACCCGAAATCGTCCCGCCATTGATGGTCACGGAATCATCGCCCGCCCCCATATCAATGACAAAAGTCGAACCGGTCCCGGCCTTGATAACCCCCGTATTGACCAGTGTGTCAGCCCAGTTGCCCGTCAGTTTCACGGCATGAAGGTTCTGCCCCTCGATGGTTCCGGCATTGTTGATGGTCGTACTTGCAATCGCAGCACCATCATTGCCATCATCAATCTGAATGCCGGAATGAAACCCATGGATAACCCCGCCTTCATGGTTAATGATGGTTCCGCCACCTGCGGCAATACCTTCAGAATGGTTGAGCTGCCCATCCTTCTTACCGGTCGCACCGGTCCCCTCGATCAGACCATAGTTTTCAATATCGGCATTTTGGTCAATATCAACACCATCACCATCAACGCCGTAATTATCGGGATCATTCTTGTCAGCGGGGTCCCCCATATACTGACCATCCCATGCGCCAGTTATGGTGCCATAGTTGATGACCTTGCCGTTATCATCCATGCCAACACCGGACCCGGCCCGGCCAATAATGGTCGCTCCCTTTTCATTGGTGACGGTTACGGTTTGACTACCCGAAGTTAAATCTTTGCTATCGCCGCCCGAAACACCATGCTTGCCGCCGCTGATCAACCCACCGGTATGGTTAACAATCACGGAATTGGTGTTATCACCATCGCGCGTATCAATCCCGTCACCCTGCCCCATCGTTTGCGACTGAATGGTGCCATAATTATCCACTTTCGACGCAACGCCGGTCCGCACAGCATCATCACCACCGGATGTCGAAATAACACCACCCGCGCGGTTGGTCAGGGTAACGCCATGACTATCCGCCAAATCCAGCGCCTGACCACCACCAGAGGAAATAGTGCCGGAATTATCGATGGTTATGACGCTATCGCTATCATTTTTACCAAACTGAATGCCGTCTTTGGCACTGGACTGAATAACAGCCCCGGCCCGATTGATCAGGTCGATTTTACGCAGTTTCTTTTTTGCATCATCGGCCCGAATGGCCCGCTTTTCAGAGGACTGGATCGTCCCGGCATTGTCAATTTTGATACCGGTTGCGTCCTCGTCTTCGTCAACCAGCAATGCTTCATCTTTGGTCGATAAAACAGCCCCTGCCCCGACAGTTACCTGATCCTTGCCCGAAATTGTGCGTTCAGATGTATCCGTCGTATTTGCCGGAATATTGATGTCGGCAGCAATCGCCAAAACAGGCGAGGCAATGCTCAACAACCCGCCAATGGCAACACAATTTAACAAATTGAATTTTTTCATTTTCCCCAAGCCCCCTCAAAGTATTGATGAAGCACGGGATAACATTATCTTTTAAACAGACGGATGACTGTTATGTGAAACCATAATTTCGCACAAAGGTTGTCTTCACATTGTCTTTTAAACCTTAAGTAAAATATCAGGGCGCAACAAAAGAAAGTGAAATTTCGTCCGCCATTTTACCCAATAGCTGGCTCATGGCGGCAACAATATCCGCGCTATTTGCCGATGCCGGTTTAATTCTTTGATCAAACTGATGGGAAAGGACAATCTTCCCCGTGGAAAAATCGATAATTTTCCACTGCGCATTCAGGCGAACAGTCCGGTCCGGCTGCGCTTCAAAATTGTCCACGTCAACTGCGATTTGCCAGTTCACACCATCACGGCTGTTCCAGGGAAAGGTTTCTATCCGTTTGGGGGTCAAGCGTGTTTGCAAATCCTGGGTTAAGATACGACGGGTGGTTTCAACAAGCGGCTCTGCCCATTTATCATTTTCACGCAAATAAAGCTCGTTGGGGCCGGTACGTAAAACAAGCTGTGCGCGGTCCAAATGCGAGGGCAGCGAAATTGGCCCCACCCCCAACACCGCATTAACCACGCCCGACGGCATGGATTGCGTTGGCGCAACCGAGGATAAAACAAAATAGCGCCCGGCTTCCGGGGTACTGCAAGCCGCGAGCAAAACCGCCATTCCCGCGACGACACCGACCTGGCAGATCCGTTTCATTCCAACACCAGCACGACCAGCAACCTGCCCCGTAAGTCTACTGCGCATTTTGTGCCTGCCCGATACAAAAGCCATCTTATTCCTCCTGATTGCCGGATTTGCCCAGGATCAGGGCGTTGGGATTCTGTTCCAGATAATCGGCCAGGGTGCGTACCGACCGCGCAGCCGTCGAAATTTCCTTGAGCGATTCCTCAAGGTTATATCTGACCGGTGAATTAGGGGCCGTCATATCCCGCAGATCAGCCAGTGTTTTCCGTGCTTCATCCAAAGCCTGTTCGGTTGCCGGCAAGACACTGCTATCAAGGTGCGAAACCAGCTGATTAATGCCATTGCTGGCCTCCTGGATGCTCTTCATGCTTTTCTTAAGCTCTGGCGAGGTCACAAGGTTTTCCATCCCCTCGACCGTCCCCAAAACCCGCATGCCGATTTGTTCAATCGGGACCGTTTCAACCTTGGCCAGCAGGGATTGCAGCGATTCCGTGATTTCATCAATCTGATTGGGGAGTGTCGGCAGTTCCTGAATGCCACTACTGTCGTCCCCCAGATACCGCGCCGGAGACAGCGGATACATATCCATATCCACATAAAGCTGACCAGTCAGGAAGCTGCTGGTTTTCAGGCGCGCACGCAGGCCATGTTCAATCAATTGATCCAGAACTGCTTTATATTCAGCCGCACTTTTGGGTTCGGCACCGACCGTCTGAATACGTTCCGGCTCCACCGTGATTTGTACCGGCGCACGGAAGATGCCTTTGTCACGCAAATATTCAAGATTAACGCTGTCAACGGTGCCCACCCGAATTCCCCGGAATTCAACAGGAGCATCCGCCGAAAGGCCACGTATCGAACCTTCAAAATACAGCATGAATTTTTGCGTATAACCCTGCACCAGGCTTTCGGCCTGCTTGCGGTTTTTATACAGGGTAAACACCGTATTGGACTTTGCCGGGGCCGCTTTTTCATTGCCAGCGGGTGTCATGAAATTGATACCGCCCTGAATAACCGACCGGATCGATTGCGCATGTATCGACACCCCTTGCGCATTCAAATCAACACTGACCCCGCTTGAATCCCAAAACCGGCTATCATTCTTGACCAATTTATCATAGGGCGCCTTGACGAAAATCGGGATCGATACCTTTTCGGCGGCGGCATCAAGCGATGTATCGAGAACCTCGCCAACAGACACCCCATGTAACAAAATGGGTGCCCCCGGATTAATCGATCCCAATTCGTTGGCTGTCAGAACAAAACGGGTCCCATCGCTACCATCGGCAACAAGCTGAGGTTCCTCCGATCCGACAAATTCTTTGGTCGGTTCGCCCTCCTTACTCGGGACAATTTCGATATAGGCGCCTGTCACAATGGTTTCGAGGCCGGAAATCCCGCGCGCAGATACACGCGGACGCACAACCCAAAATTTGGTTTTATCCGTCAGGTAATCTTCCACATCGGAATTCATCTGAAGGACCAGCACCACATTGCTGAAATCGTCTGACAGATTGATTTCCTTAACAAGACCAACATCGACATCGCGATACCGCACCGCTGTCTTGCCTGCAGTCAGCCCTTCGGCGGACTGGAATGTTACCGTAATTTCCGGGCCCTTCGAGGCCACTTCCCGCCACAAAAGCCATCCACCAATGATAATTGCAACCAACGGCACCAGCCAAATAAGCGATAAATTTTGTAATCCACGCCGAACTTCGGGTTTTTGCGGCTCTGATGGCGCCCGGTTCTGGTTATCATCGCTCATGATGGCGTCCCTTGCTGCATTTTCAGTATCGCGCGATCCCATATCAGGCGTGGATCAAACGCCATCGCGGAAAGCATCGTAAAAATAACCACGGCACAAAATGCCACTGCCCCGAACCCCGGTACAACGGTAGCAATATTCCCCAGTTTTACCAAGGCTGCCAAAATTGAAACCATAAACACATCAATCATCGACCAGCGGCCAATCAGTTCGGTAATGCGATAAATCCGCGTGCGCTGGCGCAAGGGACCGGCAACCCCCATGCCCGCAGCGGTATAAACCCAGGCCAGAACCACCAGTTTAAAAACCGGCACTACGATGCTGGCGCAAAACACCACCATTGCAATTGGCCATTCCCCGGCATCGATCAGGGCACTTACCCCTGACAGGATGGTATCGGCCTCGGTACTGCCCAGCATGGTCACGCTCATGATCGGAAAAACATTGGCCGGAATATAAAAAACCGCAGCACTGATGAGAAAGGCCCAGGCATGTGACAGGCTGCGCGGCTTGCGGTGATGCACAACCGCCCCGCAACAGGGGCATTTGGCATGTGCCTGTTGTGCAGCATCCCCGGTTAGAACATAGGCGCAAACCTCGCAGGTGGCCCAATGTGGTTCATTCTGCCCGGCGTCAATATCGTCGGTCGTCGGGTATTTCAGCCCTTTGGGGGCCAGCTTGTGCCACACCTCGCGCGGGTCAAGCTGCGCACTCATCAGCAGGGTTGTGGGAATAAGGATGCACACCGCATAAAAGGCGGGCCCGGCAATCACATCGGCAAAGTCACTGAGTTTGGTCAATGCGACCAACAGGCCGATCAAAAATACATCCAGCATCGACCAGGGCCGAACCACGGCCAAAACACGCCAGACCTTGCGAATGGCCGGGAAATTAAAACCGAAACGCAAAGGTAGCAGCACGTAAATATAGGCCAGAATCAACAGCAACGGGGCAACAATAGAGGTCAGCCCCACCATGAATGCCAGAAACGCAAACCCTTCATGCCAAAACGTAACCATCCCTGATGACAGCGTATTGGTCTCGCTTCGGCCTTCCATACTGAACTGCAAAATCGGAAAAGAATTTGCCAGAATGAACAACACCAGCGCGGTAAAAGCAAAGGCCAGCGACCGTTCTATGCTGTTATTCTGGCTTTGATACAGCGGAGACCCACAGCGTGCGCACCGTGCAACATGTCCGGGCGGAATTTCTTCTTCAGTATGCAGGTAGTCACAATGATCACAGGCGATCAGCCGGTGCGACATCTATGAAATTCTTTCTGCTGTGACAGACGTGAAGGGTTATCAGAAGTAAGAAGCAAATTTTGCCTCCTGTCAAACGGTGTCCATGCCAATCGGTTCCCACAGAAACAATCGGTTTATTGATATTTATCAGTAAGATCGCCCTAACCGCCCGGTTGATGCAAAAAACGGCGGGCCTCTTCACACACAATATCGGTTACCTGGGAAAGCAACCTGCTTTCCATATTCCAGTGATGCCAAAACAATGGCCTTTCAATGACATGCGAACACGGCTGCACCAACCGCCCTGCCGCAAGTCCCGGTTCTGCCTGATGTTCTTCGACCACGGCATAGGCAATGCCCTGTTCCGCCATCGAGACAAATCCTTGTGAACTGGGCATGGTATGAGCCGGAAACTCACCGGGGTTAAGGCCGAAAAAACGATAAAAAAACTGGTTTTGCAATTCATCATGTTCGGAAAAGTTAACCGCCGGACACGCCCGTAACGCATCCGCTGTAACCCCATTCGGAAAAAACCGGGCGGCAAATACCGGCGAAACAACCATGATATAGCGCATGCAGCCAAGCGAGCGCAGCTTGCAGCCCTGCACCGGAATATCGCGCGTGCCAACCGCGCCCAAAACCCGGCCAGTTTGCAACAGATTATGGGTTAAAACCTCATCCTGTACTTTTAAGTCAGACAACAAACCCAATTGATCAAACAGCTTTTTCGGAACCTCATGAAACCATGTTGCCAGACTGTCGGCATTCACGGCCAGGGCGATATGCCCATATCCGCCCCCTTCAACCACGTCCGGCACATCATCGCGCAGTTCCTGCTCTAGCAAATGCACACGCTGATAATGTTGCAGCAGGCGTTCCCCCGGCTGTGTTGGCGCAATCGGTTTGGTCCGCATGATCAGCGGCTGGCCGATCCGGTCTTCCAACAGTTTTACACGCTGCGATACGGCGGACTGGGTTAATCCCAGAGCACGGGCCGCCTTTTCAAAACTTCCATGCCGGATCACTTCGGCACAGGCTTGCAGCAATTTATAATCGATCATCTATCAGTATCATTTTTTCTAATGAAGCATCAGTATAATTCGATTTTCTTATTTTCCAAACTTGTTATCACCGAGGCAAACAACGATGACGTGAACATACTGGATTTTAAAAATGCTTCTGCCCTATGCAACCGGCTTGGGACTTGGTGCCAGCGCCATTATCGCGATTGGCGCGCAAAATGCCTTTGTATTGTCTCAGGGGTTACGGCGAAATTACCCAGTGCTGATTGCCCTGGTTTGCGCCCTTTGCGATGCCGTGCTGATTGCCGCCGGTGTTGCCGGCCTTGGCACCCTTGTTGCCAGCTACCCGCCGCTGACAAAAGTTGCGGCCTGGGGCGGTGGTGCCTTTCTCATCTGGTATGGATGTTCTGCCTTTATCCGGGTTTTTCAGGATGAAAAACTGACGGAAACCAGCAATTCAACCAAGGGCTGGCGCGCCATTTTAACAGCAACGCTGGCGATCACCCTGTTAAACCCGCATGTCTATATCGATACCGTCGTGGTTCTGGGCGGCATTGGCGGTCAATTCCCCGCGACCGAACGGCTGGCCTTTGCCCTTGGCGCAATCAGCGCAAGTTTCATCTGGTTTTTTACCATTGCCCTTGGGGCTGCCTGGCTGGCCCCCTATATCGCCCGGCCCATTACCTGGAAAATCATTGATACCGTTACCGCAGGTGTAATGTGGATGGTCGCCTGGCACCTTCTGGCACCGGAAATTCGCCTCCTGCTGACATGAACAGGCTTTGAACTTCCCGACATTGTCCGCACTGGCGCATTGCAAACATCCTCCTTATGTATCGGTCACAAATTATGCCAAGGAGTTTACACGGCTATGCGCATTTTAATGATCATGACGTCGCACGATGAAATGGGAAATACCGGCCATAAAACCGGTATCTGGCTCGAAGAATTCGCCGCCCCCTACTATCGCTTTCTTGATGGTGGCGCGACCGTCACACTGGCATCGCCCAAAGGGGGACAGCCGCCGATTGACCCCAATAGCGAAGCCGACGATGCCCTGACCGAAGCCACCAAACGCTTTGAAGGGGACAAAGCCGCGCAACAGGCCTTTGCCTCAACGGTGAAACTTCAGGGCCTGAAGGCCGATGATTTTGATGCCCTTTTCTTCCCCGGTGGTCATGGCCCGTTATGGGACCTGGCAACTGACGCTGATTCCATTGCCCTGATCGAGGCCTTTGTTGCCCAGGACAAACCGGTTGGTGCCGTATGTCATGGCCCGGCCGCCTTGGTTAATGTCAAAACCACCAATGGTGAACCACTGGTCAAAGGCAAGGAAGTAACCGGCTTTACCGATGAAGAAGAAAAGGCCGTCGGCCTTGAAGAAGTTGTGCCGTTATCCATCGAACAGGAATTTAAAAAGGCCGGTGGCAACTACAAAAAAGGCGCCAACTGGGCCCCGTTTGCCGTGACCGACGGCAAACTTGTTACCGGGCAAAACCCGGCGTCAAGCGAACTGGCGGCGGACGCCACCATGAAACTGCTGGCATCCTGAAAATGGCTTGACCTTCCATCTACTGGAAGGTGCACACTACCGCCGGTCAAACGGATGGAGAATTGCCATGCTGAAACTTAAAGTCGAAGAAATGAGCTGCGGCCACTGTGTCAAAGCTGTCACCGAGGCCGCCAGCAGCGTAAATGATGTCGAAAAGGTCGAAGTCGACCTTGCGGGTGGCCTTGTCACTGTTTCGGGTAATCCTGACAGTGCGGCTGTTATTGCCGCCCTGGATGAAGCAGGCTACCCCGCCCAACAGGTTGGTTAATCAGCACCGCGATCCAAACACAAAGGCCGCCTGGCAAATGTCGGGCGGCCTTTATTATCTCTGCCGCATCAAATTACGCGGTTTCACGTTCAATATCCGGCAGCAACGCCGCTAAAAAGCCAATGGCCGGGAAAAAGGCGCAAATCTGATAGACAAAATAGATGCTGGTCGCATCGGCCAGCACACCCAGCAATGCCGCCGCTATCCCGCCCATACCAAATGCCAGACCAAAAAACAGCCCGGAGATCATACCAATCCGGCCCGGCAACAGTTCCTGTGCATAGACAACAATGGCAGAAAAGGCCGATGAAATAACAAAGCCGATAATCACACTTAGAATGATGGTTACGCCAAGCCCGACATAAGGCAAAAACAACGCAAAAGGCAAAGTTCCGGCAATAGAAACCCAAATCACCTTTTTACGCCCCATCCGGTCGCCAATCGGCCCGCCAATCAGGGTTCCCGCCGCAACGGCCGCCAAAAAGACAAACAGATAAATCTGCGATTGCCCTTCGGACAGGGTAAAACGGTCCATCAGGTAAAACACATAATAGCTGGTGAAACTTGCCAGATAGAACCATTTCGACAGCATCAGGCAAAACAGCACGGTTAGCGCACGCGATACCTGCGAACGGTTTAAATGGGGGTTCACATCATGAGCCTTGCGGGCGGGCGGTTTGGCATGTCCTTGCAACTTGTACCAATTGCCCAACCCGGCCAAAATCACCATGCCGCCCAGAGCAACCACGGCAAACCAGGCCAGGCTTTTTTGCCCATTTGGCAAAACAACAAACGCCACCAATAATGGCCCGATAGCCGAGCCGACATTGCCGCCAACCTGAAAAATCGACTGCGCCAAACCATGCGCCCCACCCGATGCCAGACGTGCCAGACGCGAGGATTCCGGATGAAAAATTGACGACCCCATCCCCAAAAGCGCACTGCCGCATAACAACATGACAAAATTGCTAGCATAGGCCAAAACCAACAAGCCCAACAGCGACACCCCCATGCCAAATGACAGGGAATAAGGTTTTGGATTTCGGTCCGTATAGCTGCCGACCAACGGCTGCAACACCGATGCCGTGACTTGATAGGTGAGCGTCAGAAAACCAAGCTGCGCATAGCCAAGGTCAAACCCGCCCTTGAAAACCGGATACGCCGCTGTAAACAGCGACTGAATCATGTCATTAAGCAAATGACAAAAACTGGCGGCCCCCAAAACCGGGAAAACCGCCCTGGGGGTTCGTCGTTGGGCAATGGCAGCATTATTCATGTAGTGACCCTGTATATGCTTGCTGTTTGGCGAAATTGCCGGTGTGTCTGGCATCATTCTAAAAGCCTCGACACCGGCCCACCACCACGATAGGGTCAATCACTTACGCTATTGGGCCAAAAGCACAGGATCAGGAATGTCGTCATACCCGGATGTTGACCGGCCTGTCATTGGCCTTGGCGTTAATTATGCGGATGGCGATATCATCGCCCCGCATCATCATGACCGGGACCAGCTTTTATATGGCATGACGGGACTGGTGATTGTGTCCACCGGCCAGGGTGTCTGGATGATGCCACCCCAACGCGGCATGTGGATCCCGGCGGGCATCGTTCATGAAGTCCGTATGATCGGCAAGGTTGTGGTGCGCACCCTGTATCTCAGACCTGACCCAGCCCGCAACATGCCCGACCAATGCCAGGTTGTCAGCATTTCGCCGTTAATGCGCAGCCTGCTATCCGAAGCGGCCACCCTTCCCGCCGATTATGACATAAACGGGCGCGATGGTGCGCTTATGGCATTGATTGACCATGAAATTCGCAACATGCCCGGTGTGCCGCTTTCGCTACCATTGCCCGATCATCCCGCCTTGTCCCGGCGCTGCGACAGCTTTATGCGTGAACCAAGCGCGCATGACACAATTGATCGCTGGTGCCATGATCTGGGCATGAGCCGCCGCAGCTTCACCCGCCTGTTTCGCAGTGAAACCGGACTTAGTTTTGTCGAATGGCGCCAACAGGCCTGCACACTGGCCGCCCTGCCCCGGCTGGCGGCGGGCGACGCCGTGACCACCATTGCGATTGATCTGGGTTACGACAACCCGGCGGCCTTTACCAGCATGTTCAAACGCATATTGGGCGCATCACCGCGCGACTATCGCCCGTAATATCGGAAAACGCCCTCATTGGCGCGTCCATATCGGCGCATCAAATCGGCTTCGCGTCAGTTTGCTTCACATCCAATTGCAATAAAATTACGGACGCAAATGTCATGCAATTCGCTCTGAAGTTTGCACACAACCCGAGAGCCAAAACAGGGAACGCTCCAGGCTTCGGGGTACTGTCCAGCAAGTTGATTTACACACGTTATGTTTCTCACATGATAGCTCTATGCAATTGAAAATAAACGCGAAAATGTCTAATAGGAAATTTGAATAAAAAATATTGCAAAAATCTATTTCACTTACCCAACGAGAAAAAATAATCCTCAACAGTCAAGACAATAAAAATCTACGGAATCGATAGACTTCAAAAAAAAATCAATACTTCAAAATTTAAAAGTTATGGGTAAATCATATGAAAATTTTCAACGAAAATAGAAATAATACGAGCGACGGAATCAAAATAATTCCAATAAGATTTCGCATTATAATCGGATTTTTTCTTGTCTTAATAGCAATGTGCTTCATGACATACGTCTATATTATTAAATCCCAAAAAGTTGACTTCCACCTTGGAAATATCAACGACATCAACGCGGTCAAACAGAAATATGCTGTTGATGCGCGCGGCAGTGTCCATGATCGCGCTATTTTATTAAGGGATGTTGTTCTGGCCCAGGATTTGACCGAAGCGCAAATCTATGTCCGACAAATTACCGAATTGGGCAAAAAATACAATTCAGTCGCCGTTCCTCTTGAAGAATCAATGACCAAGGGTGAAGGAGACCCACAAGAACACGTCATTGTATCTGAAATGGGAAAAATCAACGCCCACATCTTGCCGCTGATCCAGCAGGTCATATAGCTGCGCCTAAACGGCAAAAACGAACAGGCGCGCACGATTCTGCTCAAAGAGGCAAAACCCGCCTTTACGGAATGGCTAAAAACCATCAATCTATTCATCGATTATGAAGAGAACAAAAACAATGCCGAAGGCGACATCATCCGCGATATTCTGACCAGTGCGTCGAATATTGGCCTCATCACGCTGATTGGCGCAATCGTTGTCGGCGTTGCCTCGGGCTTGTGGATTATGCTGGCATTAAAGCCATTGCGCAGAATTTCCAAAGTCATGGGCGACATGGCTGAAGGGGACTATAATATCGATGTTCCCAATTACCAAACCAATGACGAATTGGGGTTAATCTCACGAACCACTCTGGTTTTCAAAAACAAAGGCCAGGAAGTAGAACGCCTCCAACGGCAACAGGAAGAACTGAAACGACAAGCCGAAGAAGACAAGAAAATCGCAGCCCGCAAACTGGCTGATGATTTCGATTCTCAGGTTTCTGATGTCATTCAGTCTTTGGGCAACTCGGCACTTTCTCTGTCCTCAATGGCCGAACAAATGACGCATGCTTCCGAAAACACCCTGGCGATTTCCCAAAAAGTGTCAACCGCCGCTGTTCGGGCCAATGCCAGTGTCCATACCGTAACCACCTCGGCACAGCAACTGACGTCCTCGTCCGACGAAATTAACCGGCAGGTTTCTTGTGTTGCCGATATCGCCTCACAGGCCGCCAAAGATGCCGAAGTCACCAGCGCATCGGTCAACCAGCTTAACAATTTGGCCAGCAATATTGGCGAAGTTGTAAGTGCAATTAAGGATATTGCCGAACAAACCAATCTGCTGGCGCTCAATGCAACAATCGAGGCTGCCCGCGCAGGTGAAGCTGGCAAAGGGTTTGCGGTCGTCGCCGATGAAGTTAAAAAACTCGCCAATGAAACTGCGAACAAAACAGGTGAAATTGACAAACGTGTCACCGCCATTCAGGACGCCATTCGCAACAGTGTCAGCGCCGTCAGTGCCATTATAGAAAACGTAAAAAAGATCGACGAAGCCACCGGTCATGTCACAACGTCGGTTAATCAGCAAAATACCGCCACGGACGAAATTTCGCGCTCGGTCGCTGAAGCCAGCTCTGGCACGGAGGAGGTATCTTCAAGTATTATCGATGTCGAACGTAACGCCCTGGAAACCAGGGAAGCATCACAAAAGGTATTGAGTGCCTCGGAAGAAATGGGTGACATGTCGAGCCGCCTGCAACAACAGGTATCCACACTTCTCGAAACAATCCGCGCCAGTTAACGCGCTTTATCCTCCGCTAACAGACATTGGCTTGCAGGGAGCACACCTGCCCTACCGCAACAGGTTCCCTGCAAGCCATGTCGGAATTTTGCTCGGATATTTGCACCACCCGCCCGGTTCTTCATAGTATAGAATACCCGCCCAAATACCAATCCAGCCTTAAAAAGCCAACAAAAAGGAATGAAATGCCTTCATCACATTTTGATGTGCTGGCCATTTGCGGCAGCCTGCGTGCAGCCTCGATCAACCGGACACTTCTGCAAGCCGCCCAAAAACTTGCCCCGGAAACCGGCCTTGCCATCACCCTGTTTGAAGGATTGGGCGACCTGCCCATCTTCAACCCCGATGATGAAGGTAATGAAGCGCAAAACGTGCTGAATTTTAAAAAACAGCTAAGGCGCGCGGCTGGTGTACTGGTCGCCAGCCCGGAATATGCCCACGGCGTCACAGGCGCAATCAAAAATGCGTTGGATTGGACGGTTGCCAGTGGCGAATTCATGTCGATGCCGGTTGTGGCATTAAACGCATCGGGGCGCGCCACCATCGCCCAAGCCGCATTAATTGACACCATCAGCACGATGGATGCCAATATTCTGCAAGATGCCTGCGTCACAATTGCCCTGAATGGCAAAAACTATTCGCCAGACGATATTCTGGCCGATGAAACCACCCGCACCCCGTTGCTAAAGGCCTTAACCATGCTGGCCGCAGCCATTACGCAAAAACAGGATGCAAACGCCGTCTGAATACACAAAAGCCGCCCTCCAAAATTGAAGGACGGCTTTTGCAGCAAATATCGAACGGATCAGGCAATCAGCCCATGATCTTGTCGCGCAGCATCTTGTTGACCATGCCCGGGTTGGCTTTACCCCCCGTGGATTTCATGACCTGGCCAACAAACCAGCCCAGCATACGATCCTTACCGGCACGGATTTCTTCAACCTTGTCCGGGTTGGCGGCAATGACTTCGTCAATGGCGGCTTCAATCGCGCCAGTATCGGTGATCTGCTTCAGACCTTTTTCTTCAACGATCTTTTCAGGATCGTCGCCGGTCTCAATCATGATCTCGAACACATCCTTGGCGATACGGCCAGAAATGGTGTCATCGCCAATCAGGCCAATCAGTTTGCCAAGATTTTCAGCCGAAACCGGGCTTTCGGAAACATCAACGCCCAGCTTGTTCAGCGCGCCAAACAGGTTGGTGATCACCCAGTTTGCCGCCATCTTGCCATCACGGCCCTTGGCGACCTTTTCGTAATACTCGGCCTTTTCCTGGTCGGCGACCAGAACACCCGCATCATAGGCCGACAGGCCATATTCACGCATGAAACGGGCTTTCTTTTCGTCGGGCAGTTCCGGCAGGGTTTTTTCGATTTCCGCAATAAACGCGTCATCAAAAACCAACGGCAACAGGTCCGGGTCCGGGAAATAGCGATAGTCATGTGCCATTTCCTTGGACCGCATGGAGCGCGTTTCACCCAGCTTCGGGTCAAACAGGCGGGTTTCCTGCGCAATCTCCCCGCCACCTTCGATCACTTCGATCTGGCGCATGGCTTCGATCTCGATCGCCTGCATCACAAAACGAATGGAATTGACGTTCTTGATTTCGCAGCGCGTACCAAATTCGGCACCGGCCTTGCGGACCGAAACGTTAGCATCGCAACGCATCGAGCCTTCGTTCATGTTGCCATCACAGGTGCCAAGATAACGCACAATCGCGCGCAGCTTGGTCAGATAGGCACCAGCTTCTTCCGGCGACCGGATGTCGGGCTTGGACACGATTTCCATCAGCGCCACACCCGACCGGTTCAGGTCGATATGCGAATATTTCGGGTCCTGGTCGTGCATCGACTTACCGGCATCCTGTTCCAGATGCAGGCGTTCAATGCCAACGGCCTTGGTCGAACCATCAGGCATATCCAGAATGATCGTGCCTTCGCCAACAATCGGCTTATCAAACTGCGAAATCTGATAGCCCTGCGGCAGATCGGCGTAAAAATAGTTTTTACGCGAAAATACGCTTTCCTTGTTGATCTTTGCCTTCAGGCCCAAACCGGTTTTCACCGCCTGGCGCACACATTCGGCATTGATCACCGGCAGCATGCCGGGCATGGCCGCATCAACCAGGCTGACATTGGTGTTCGGATCACTGCCGAACGAGGCCGACGCCCCCGAAAACAGCTTTGATTTGGAAATGACCTGGCAGTGAACTTCCAGACCAACAACAATTTCCCAAGGACCTGTTGAACCTTCAAGAATATAGGTCATGGATCAGCCCTCCTGCCCGAACGGTTTTGCATTGAAGGCAGCGGCACTTTCCAGCACACCGCCAACACGCAGGACAGTTTCTTCATCAAACGGTTTACCAATCAGTTGCAAACCCAGCGGCAACCCAGCGGCCGACAGACCGGTTGGCACGGACAGCCCTGGAAGACCCGCAAGGCTGGCCGGAACGGTGAACACGTCATTGAGATACATCTTGACGGGATCATCCTCGTTCTCGCCAATCGCAAAGGCAGCCGACGGTGCCGTCGGCGTCAATATGGCGTCAACGGTGCCAAATGCGTTCTCGAAATCCTGATAAATGCGGCGGCGCACCTTCAATGCCTTGTTGTAATAGGCATCATAGTAACCCGCCGAAAGAACATAGGTCCCGATCATGATACGGCGCTGGACTTCCTTGCCAAAGCCCGCAGCACGCGATTTCATATACATGTCGTCCAGGCTGTCGCCGTCTTCCATCACGCGCTGGCCATACCGCAGGCCATCATAGCGTGCCAGGTTCGACGATGCTTCTGCCGGGGCGACAATATAATAGGTGCCCAGCGCATATTTCGTATGCGGCAGGGAAACATCA
Source organism: Thalassospira sp. TSL5-1 (assembly GCF_001907695.1). Lineage (NCBI taxonomy): Bacteria > Pseudomonadati > Pseudomonadota > Alphaproteobacteria > Rhodospirillales > Thalassospiraceae > Thalassospira > Thalassospira sp. TSL5-1. The sequence goes on along the minus strand of NZ_KV880637.1, from coordinate 1,507,606 downwards.
ACAACTTCGGCACCGGCATCGCGCAGCATGGCAATACCGTTTTCCCACAGTTTGTTGATTTCTTCGGGCATGCCATCAACACGGTATTCTTTGGGAATACCGATTTTCATACCGCGAATGTCACCCGTCAAAGCAGCCTCAAAGTCAGGCACCGCCACCGGGGCCGATGTGCTGTCCTTGGCATCATGCCCGGCCATCGCGCCCAGCATGATGGCCGCATCACGCACGGTTTTGGTCATCGGTCCGGCCTGATCCAGCGAGCTTGCAAAGGCCACAATGCCCCAGCGCGAGCAACGGCCATAAGTCGGCTTTAGGCCCACAATACCGCAATAGGATGCCGGCTGGCGAATGGAACCACCGGTATCAGTACCGGTTGCCGCAAGCGCCATACCCGCCGCGACAGCCGCAGCCGACCCGCCAGATGACCCACCCGGTACCAGATCCTTGCCATCCGCTGTTTTCCAGGGATTGATCACGTTGCCATAATAGGACGAGGTATTGGACGAGCCCATTGCAAATTCGTCAAGGTTGGCCTTACCCAGCATGACCGCCCCGTTATTAAACAGGTTCGTCGTCACGGTGGATTCATATTCCGGCTTGAAACCTTCAAGAATATGCGAGGCAGCCGTGGTCTGCACACCTTCGGTGCAGAACAGGTCCTTAATCGCAATCGGCAGGCCTTCCATCTTGCCTGCGTCACCTTTGGCGCGTTTGGCATCCGATGCCTTCGCCATTTCAACAGCCTTTTCCGGCGTTTCGGTGATATAGGCATTCAGGTTGCGATGGGCATCCATCGACTTGATGTGGGCTTCGGTCAGTTCAACCGATGTAAAGTCGCCCTTTGCCAGCCCGTCACGGGCATCGGCAAGCGTTAATTTTGTCAGATCCGTCATTATTCAACCACCTTCGGCACAACAAAACAGCCAGCATCGGTCATCGGTGCATTTGCAAGCACCTTTTGCTGGATATTGCCATCGGTGACTTCGTCCTTGCGCAGCGGCAGGGTCAGATCGGCAACCGACGTCAGCGGGTCACAGCCCTCGACATCAACTTCTTGCAGTTCCTCAACAAAATCGAGGATACGGGTCAAATCTCCCGCCAGTTCGCTCAGGCCTTCCTCGGACACGTTGATACGTGACAGAAAGGCGATCTTGCGTACTGTTTCCTTATCCAAAGACGACATGGATGAAAGTCTCTCTTAAGGAATGACAAAACACCCGGCGAATGGTCATCCGCCAGAAACTGAAAATACAGCGCGGAACCTAGCACCCGGAACGACCGGCGGCAAGGGCCGTGCGCCCTCCTTTCCACGCTGTTTGGGCCGCAACGGCAATTTTATCAAAAATCGCCACCTTCTTCTGTAAAAACAGCATGCCTGAATTGCCTGTTTCATCATGCTTTGCGCTGGCATTTTTTGCGCACCGGCCCTATAAGGTCGCCATGATATGTAATGATACTCAGGAATTGCTGCGGTACCTTGCACCAGCAGCGCGGATTTTGGGCCTGGACCTGGGCACCAAAACCATTGGTGTTGCGCTTTCGGATGTCGGGCTGCAAATTGCAACGCCCTACAGCCTGATCAAGCGCACAAAGTTCACCCGCGACATCGTCGAACTTGCCTCGATCGTTGAAAAGCAAAATGTCGGCGGCATCGTCATCGGCTTCCCGCGCGAGCTGGACGGCACGATTGGCACGGCCTGCCACCGCGTTTATGCCTTTGTCGATGAAATGGACAAGCATATCGACCTGCCGGTTTTGCTGTGGGACGAACGCATGTCCACCTCGGCTGTTGAACGCATCCTGATCGGCGAAGCCGACATGACCCGCAAGCGCCGTGCTGACGTGGTCGACAAGGCCGCAGCAGGCTATATCCTGCAAGGTGCGCTTGATAATCTTAATCTTCATACCGACCCCGGCGTGGTCGATGACGATGAAGAAGACGAAGATTTCGATGATGACGGGGAAGAAAAGTAACCCTGCCCCGTCTTTCAAATAAATACCTGGATATATCAAGCCGCCGAACAATCGTTCAGGCGGCTTTTTGCTGGGTTATCACCATCATAACGCCAAACATGTGCGTGGGGGGCACCACCAGCATATCACCACATTCCACCGCCCCCAAAGACAGGGCCGCCGGGCGGATCGCCTCGATATCCTTCACCCGCAACCGGAAACCGGCAAAACCATCATCGGGCAAGATACTGTCGCCAACCGGATACCGTGCCAATAATTCATCCTGATGCCCCACATCAACAAGATCATTCAAAGCCATAGAAGAAAAGAATTCTTCCACGGCCTCTGCCGCCCAGTGGGTTAGAAAAACCTGGTCAATGGCGACAGCACTGTTGGGGTGGGACTGATATTCCGAAAAATAAAAATTCTCTGCCGGGTGATGATGCTGGCAGGAAAAACACACACCATGGCGCAACAACGGATGGCTGGCAAAAGACAGCGAGAACGCCAAATCAACCTGCTTTCCGTCCGGTGTTTCACCCTTCCGGGCAAAATCAAACACCTCGGGCACGGCAGCACCCGCCTGCAAAAAGGCGGCGCGGTCGGCACGGGCATCCTGCGATTGCAATGCCAGCATCGACATGCCTTCGCGCAACCGTAAAAAATTGCGGTTATAAACAGCAAAGGAAAATGGCTGGTCAAGCTCGTCCGGGCCGATCAACTCGGGGTCCAGCACGGCCAGCAATTCCAGATACATCCCGTCAAGCTGCACCAGCGCATTTCCGGTACCAAACGGATGAACGGCCTTTGGTGTCACCCGGAAACCCAATTTACGATACCGGTCACAGGCGGTATCCAGGTCCTGAACACATAATACCAGATGATCAATCGCCCTGATCATATCTGTCATCTCCTTACAGACTCCCCCTTTTTAGGCACCATTCGGGGTTTATCCCATCCCTTTTCGGCCATTCCATCAGCCGGGCTTCAAAGACTTTTAACCGTTTTGTGTCGGTCATTTGGTCGATAGCATCTCGTGGCGCTTATTCTTGTGTCATTCCGTCACACAAATGCCAATTCGCAGGTCAGCCGAACCATCCGCCATCAAAACCTTTATTGCCATTCTTTGTAACCAGCTGCGTAACCTTGCACCATCATCCGCCTTAAACCCGTCAACGGGTCGAACTTTTATAAGAATATAGTCATAAGCAGCTTTCAGCAAAAAAGGCACAGAAAAAATGAGCCCATTGCAACTTAGCGGCGCGATATTGGCCTTGCATCCGCTCCGACACATTGCAAAACATTGCACAAACTCGTGATCTGCCCTATCGAGTTACACTTCCTTTTGCGATAGATCGAAACCATGCTCGCCATTCTTTCCGCCCTGATCCCGACTTTTGGCCTGATACTGGCGGGTTTCACCCTGCGCCAGTCGCGCTTTTTGCCCGATGCCTTTTGGCCCGGCGCGGAAAAACTGACCTATTTTATCACCTTTCCGGCCCTGCTGTTTTCCAATACGGCCAAGGCCGATTTGGGTAGCCTGCCCGTCAGCGGCATTGCAATCGTCATTTTGGGCACCGTTTTTATCAAAACAGCCCTGGTCATTCTGAGCAAACCCGCCTTACGGGTCTCCGATGCGGCCTTTTCATCGATCTTTCAGGGCGCCATTCGCCCCAATACCTATATTGGCCTTGCCGTAGCGGCGGCATTGCTGGGTGAACGCGGGCTGACGGTTACGGCATTATGTGTTGCGCTTATCGTGCCAACGGTCAATGTGCTCTCGGTCATGGCCTGTTCCTATTGGGGGGATAATAACCGGCAAACCGGCCTTTTATCCGTCCTGCGCGATGTCTGCCGGAACCCGTTATTAATGGCCTGCGTTATTGGTGTTATTGCCAACATATCGGGGCTTGGCCTTCCGCCTATTTTAGGGCCGTTTCTGGAAGTTTTGGGCCGTGCTGCCCTGCCTATCGGCCTGCTTGCCGTGGGTGCGGGGATCGACTTGCAGGCCGCCCGGCGCGCTGGCGGCCCGGTTGCGGCATCGACCATTGGTAAACTGGTTCTTAGCCCGGCCATTGCCATCGGCCTTGCCATTCTGTTTGCCATGCCATCATCGGATATGGCGGCCCTTGCGCTTTACGCCGGCCTGCCCTGTTCGGCCAGTGCCTATGTTCTCGCACGCCTGATGGGGGGCGACGCCAAAATGATGGCCAGCATCATCACCGTTCAAACACTGGTTGCCATTGCGACCATGCCGGTTTTGGCTATTTTGCTCCATGCGGCGTAAGTCCAGCCACCACAACATTTTAACTGTTCAAATGCTGACCAAGCGGACAGGCTAAAAATTGATATTTCACCTTTCCGTAACAGGTGCAATTCGCTATGCTCCGCACGCAATTTTCCAATCAGTGTGCAGCCAAGGAACAAGTGCAACGCCATGAGTGTCATGGGACCAGAGGCGGATCACTATCCGCATCCACATCTTCTGGGGATCGAAGGTTTGACCCCCGGGGAAATCACCCTCATTCTTGATCGTGCCCAGCATTATGCGGAAAAAAACCGCACCGCAGACAAAACCAGCAATATCCTCGCTGGCAGCACGGTCGTTAACCTGTTTTATGAAAACTCCACCCGAACGCTGACATCCTTTGAACTGGCCGCCAAACGGCTGGGTGCGGATGTGATCAATATGACGGTGGGGACCAGCTCGGTCAAAAAGGGGGAAACCCTGATTGATACGGCCATGACACTTAACGCCATGAACCCCGACGCCCTTGTCGTGCGCCATGCCGATAGCGGTGCTGTCAAATTGCTCAGCGAGAAGGTTAATTGTGCGGTCCTCAATGCCGGTGATGGCCGCCATGAACACCCCACCCAGGCCCTGCTGGATGCCCTGACCATTCGCCGCCATAAGGGGCGCCTGCATCGCCTGACGGTGGCAATATGCGGCGACATCGCCCATTCCCGCGTCGCACGTTCCAATATTTTGCTGCTTAATACAATGGGTTCGCGGGTGCGCCTGATTGCCCCGCCTACGCTGATCCCGTCCAAAATTGATCGTATGGGCGTTGAAATTTTCCACGACATGGAAGAAGGCCTGAAGGATTGTGACATCGTCATGATGTTGCGCCTGCAACTGGAACGCATGGAAGGCAGTTTTATCCCGTCCGTGCGCGAATATTTCCATTTCCACGGCCTGGATCGTGCCAAACTGGCAAATGCCAAGCCCGACGCGCTGATCATGCACCCTGGGCCGATGAACCGGGGAGTCGAAATTGACAGCGAGGTCGCGGACGATGTGGAACGTTCCGTCATCCGCGAACAGGTTGAAATGGGGGTTGCCGTGCGCATGGCGGCCCTGGAAATTCTGGTTCAAAACCACCGAAATCTTGCAGGGGGCCATTCATGATGCCTGCCATTCGCGCCAAAGCCAGCGGTAAAACCGCCTTTGTCAATGTGCGCCTGCTGGACCCTGCAACCGGCCTGGATCAAACCGGCGGCCTTTTGATGCAGGATGGCATCATTGCCGACATTGGCCCCTCCGTCACCCGCGATAAACTGCCATCAGACTGCCGGGTTATTGATGGCCAGGGGCTTTGCCTGGCACCAGGGCTGGTTGATATGCGCGTTCAGGTGCGCGAACCTGGGTTCGAACATCAGGAAACCATCGAAACCGCAGGCAAATCGGCTTCTGTCGGCGGTGTCACCACCATGATCGCCCTGCCCAATACCGACCCGGTGATTGATGATGTGGCCGGGGTGGAATTTGTCGCCCGCCGGGCGCGCAAGGTCGGCCTTGCCAAGGTGTTTGTCTATGGGGCGGTGTCCAAGGGCATAGAAGGCCATGAAATCACCGAAATGGGTTTGCTGCATCAGGCCGGGGCGGTTGCCTTTTGTGACGGCGTGCAAACCATTGCCAGTGCGCGTTTACTGCGCCAGGCCCTGTCCTATGCCACCTTTTTCGATGGCATGATCGTCCAGCACCCCGAAGAACCGGAACTTTCACGCGGTGCTCATATGAATAGTGGCGAACTTGCCACCCGGCTGGGTCTTTCCGGTGTGTCGCCACTGGCAGAAGTCATTCAGATCGAACGTGATATTCGCCTGGCCGAAATGACAGGGGGCCGCTTGCATTTCGCCCATATTTCGACGGGTGAATCGGTTGAAGTCATTCGCAGGGCAAAAAAACGCGGCCTTAAAATCACCTGCGACACGGCCCCGTTTTATTTTGCGTTAAATGAAAATGCCGTTAGCGATTATCGCACATTTGCCAAGCTGTCCCCGCCCCTGCGTGCCGAGGATGACCGCCAGGCAATTGTCATGGGTCTTGCTGACGGCACGATTGACGCCATCGCGTCCGACCACAACCCGCAGGACCAGGACAGCAAACGCCTGCCCTTTGCCCAGGCGGCGGCTGGTGGTGTCGGCCTTGAAACCCTGCTGCCGATCACGCTGGAACTTTATCATAACGGGCATATGTCGTTGCTTGACGCAATTGGCAAAGTCACCCATGCGCCGGCAAAACTGATGAAGCTTGAAAATCATGGCACGCTGGCAGCGGGCAGTGCAGCAGATATTGTGGTGTTCGACCCTGGCCGCCCGGCAAAGATCGATCCGTACAAGTTCCAGTCCAAATCGAAAAACTCGCCTTTTGACGGACGCTTGATCCAGGGCATCGTTTTACGCACCCTGATCGACGGACGCGAAGTTTTTACACACCCCAGCTGTATTGAAGGGTCCTGATCATGGAACTCGATGCCACCTACAAGGCAACATTAATGTCCCTGCAGATTGCTGTTGTCTGCGGGTACCTTCTGGGTTCCATTCCCTTTGGTCTGGTATTAACCCGCATGGCGGGCCTTGGCGATATCCGCACCATTGGATCGGGCAATATTGGTGCCACCAATGTGCTGCGTACCGGCAACAAGTTCCTCGCCCTGCTGACCCTGATTGGCGATAGCGGCAAGGGGGCAGCAGCAGTTGTTCTGTTTACCTATATTTACGGCCCGGAACAGGGCATTTTTGCCGGCGCGGCAGCGGTCGTCGGGCATATGCTCCCGCTTTGGCTACGCTTTAAGGGCGGCAAGGGTGTCGCCACCACATTGGGCACGCTTTTGGCCGTCAACTGGATCATGGGGATCATCGCCTGCCTGGCCTGGCTGGTTATGGCATTGATTTTCCGTATCTCGTCGCTTTCGGCCCTGATGGCTCTTGCCGTGGCCCCGCTGGCTGCGTTTTTCATCGCCCATGATGTCGGGGCTGGCTGGCTGGCGCTGTTCCTGGCCGTCATTGTCTGGGCCGCCCACCACGCCAATATCCGCCGCCTGCTAAATGGCACCGAACCCAAAATTGGCGACAAGAAAAAGAACGCCGAGGCCCCCAGCGCGGAATAATCCACCTCGCAATCTAAAAAGGCCCATCCAGACGACGCTGGATGGGCCTTTTTTGTTCAAATACGTAATAGATCAGATTTTCGGATCTTGCGGGCTGTTGCCCTTATCGCCCGACATCTCTTTGGATGCCAATGCCGCATCAATTTCCGGTTCAGTATCGGCCTTGGCATCCCTGCTGGCTTGAGATTGCGGATCCAATGCAGTATCGGACTTTGACTGCGATACGGTATCTGTCAGCCCCGGCAAAATCGAGGCCATGCTGTTAATATCAGCACCATTGATACCAACTTCTTTTAACAGGGAATCCAAAAGCGGGGCCTGCGCACGATAACGCAACGCGCTATTCACAACATTGTCCGCCAGGCTTCCGCCGCCACTGGAATCACTGCCGCCAGCACCGCCAGACGAACCACCGGTCAAACCATCCACCTGAATGATTTTGATACCGTCGATATTCTCCATCGGCTTGACGCTTTCGCGAATGATCTGATCCAGGTTTTCAATCAACTTGATCTTGATCTGCATCGCAATCTGTTCTGCCGACAACACATTTTGCGCTTCATTGATCGCACGTGTACCAGCAGCATCCACGCGATAGCGAACTTCTGCGGCTTCAGCACGCAGTTTTTCTGCTGTGGCGTCACCTTCTGCTTCTTCACGCAAGGCTTCCGCCCGGTCTGCAGCCGCCATTTTTTCAGCTTCTGCTGCAACTTTGATGCTGATCGCCTGACGTTCCGCCTCTTTGGCCGCCTCAATCAGTTCAATGGCTTTTTGACGTTCCGCAATTTCCGTTTCACGGGCCGTTGAAACGCGCTCTTCGGCCTGAACAGCCTTCGCGCGTGCTTCATCCGCATTCGACTGGGCTTCGGATTGCTCTTTGGATTTTTCTGCAATGGCAATGGCACGGCCCTGCTCGGCCAGTTCAATTGCCTTTTGCTTTTCAATTTCGCGTTCGCGGATCAACCGTTCCATTTCGATCCGTTCTTCGGCAATGCCTTTATCCGCCGTGATTTTGGATTTTTCAACATTCTGAACGGAGGTGATTTCGGCCTGTTTTGCCGCCTGTTCCTGTTCGGCCCGGTGACGGGCAATCTCGGCAGACTGGGTGGACTTGCGAACTTCAATTTCGCGCTGCTGCTCAAGGCGGGCATATTCTTCGTCACGCAGCAGTGATAAATGCTGTTTTTCACTTTCCAGGTTCTTGGTTTTAATCTGAACCTGTGTTTCCTGCTCGATATCGTTACGGATTTTCTTGCGACGTTCAATTTCCTCGGTTAACCGGGTTAAACCTTCGGCATCGAACGCATTGTTCGGGTTGAAAAATTCCATCCCGGTCTGGTCAAGACCCGTCAACGAAACGGATTCAAGCTCCAAACCATTTTTCAAAAGATCTTCGGTAACGGCCTGCTGCACCTTTTGAACAAAGTCGGTTCTTTTTTCGTGCAGCTCTTCCATCGTCATTTCGGCCGCAACAGAACGCAAGGCATCAACAAACTTGCCTTCAACCAGTTCTTTCAATTCCAAAGGCTGCATCGTCCGCTTGCCCAGCGTCTGGGCGGCTGCGGCAATAGAATCCTCTGTGGGCTGCGCACGTACATAAAACTCGGCGACCACATCAACGCGCATCCGGTCCCGCGTGATCAGCGCCTGATCATCATCGCGGCGCACTTCCAGGCGCAGCGTATTCATATTAACGGGAATGGTTTCATGCAGGATCGGAAAAACCAGCGCCCCGCCATTCATAATGATTTTTTGCCCGCCAAAACCGGTACGGACAAAGGAAATTTCTTTTGACGCGCGCACATAAAGCCGCATCAGGATGAACCCGATCGTCAAAAGTGCGACAACGATGATAATCGCCGTTGAGCCAACACCGATCAGCCCATCAAACATGCTCGTGTTGTTGTTATACATTCAGGATACTCCAGCAGCCTTCATTGGATAAAATTTCAATCGATCAAACCATCCGATTCAATCGGAATGGCGAAATAAATGGATTTGTGCCTGCGCACCAACAGCACCTGTTGTCCCTGCGGGAAAATATCCTGGTCATTGTCAGGTTCGATCAAGATATAATGTGTTTGCCTGTACTGATCTTTTACCTTGCCCTGGGCCGGGTAATCGTTTCGTGCCTCGCCGCCGGTAATTACCGCTGGCTTGCCAATCAGGCTGTCATGCGAAACAGCAGATGTTTCATCGCGTGGAATAATAGCCGCAAGCACCCTGTTTCCAACGCTTAACACCGGCATGGAAAGAACCAGGACAGGAATGCAGGCCAAAAGGGCTGGCAAAGGTGCGCCAAAAACGGCTGTGACCATTCCCTGCAGGAACAGTCCGATCAGACCAAACGCGACCAGAAAAACGATCAGTGAAAAAATCACGGGCACGCGGCCAATTTGCAGCCAGGTCAGAAACTGGCCGCCAATTGAGGGCGCTGTCATATCCGGCACATCAATATCCAGATCAATGTCAGGCAACAGGCCATCGAGAAACCCGAATATCCCGGCCCCAATAACCAGGCCAATACCCTCGATCAGCGCCAAAATAGCCACGATCACAAGGGAAACCGAAAACGGGAAATTTGACGTTTCGTTCAGATAGGACAGGAACATCACCAAACCACTTATTTATTCAGGCGGGTCTTGATCGCGGCCAGGCGTTCATTCACCCGGTTTTTACGGGCCAGCGCTTCAAGTTCCTGAAGCTGGGCTGCAGTTTTTGGTGCTGTCATGCCTCCAGCAGCCCCTGCGCCACCCTGACGCTCCATCACACGTTCAAACGCCTGGCTTGCCCTCGATACACCCTGCCCCAAAGATGCCTCTGCCCCCTGCCCCGAGGTACTTATTCTGGTAGCCTCGCGTGCTTCGCGAAAACGCTGCAATTCTGCTTTCATTTCGCGCTTACGCGCCTGAAGGGCGGCAACATATCCTTCCAGTTCGCGTTCTCTGTCAGCGGCCTCGGCAATGCTTTGTTCCAGAACCGGAATTTGCGCTTCTATATCAAGCTGATGGGAAACCGCCGTTTCAGCCAGATCATCCCGCCCTTCGCCAAGCGCAATCTCGATCTTATCCGACAGGTCTTCATGTTCGGAATTTTTATCGGAAAGCTTTTTATTTGCCAGATGCTTGGCAGCAATAACCTTGCCCAGTTCATCACGAACCTCGGCGATGGCATCGTCGATTTCGCGAACGGACTGTTCCATGATGGCTTCGGGGGCAGCATCTTCAACCGCATCAAGAAAGGCATTCAGCCCGCCACTGATGATCCTGCCCACGCGGCTTGACAATCCTTCAGACATTCGCCTTCTCCTCTTTGTTTCGCGCTTCGATCACGTGCGCCAATTCAACAATGCGTTTGGTTGTGTTGGTCATCAGCCCGGGATTAAAACAGGGGGCATCCTCGGTAATGGCAAGGCGCAGGATATATTCGGTCAGTTTCACCGTCCTTTGCGCCAACCGGGCCTCATATTTAACAAGATCATCGGTCTTTTCAGGACTGCACATAAATTCGGCCAGCGTCTCGCACAGCCAGTCCGCAAAATAGTGCATCAATTCAGACTGCATGTCCGCCTCGCGCTCCAGATTGCGCAAATTATCAACGGATGGTCGTAAATCTTCCTGTACCGCTTTAAGGACTTCATTAAAATCCTGCCCTACCTGATTGCGCAGGCGCGCATCGGAAATAATCTGCCGGATTTTATCACTCGGTGTAACCGCACCGGGAATTTCCAAAGACGCAATGAAGTCAGCATCTTTTGCAGGCAGCCGAACACTGAATGGAACTGATTTACTCGGCAAAACCGCTCTCCCGCCTGTCTTTCAACACTCTTTAGGTGAATACACCAACAATTACACAATCAGAGTATTCCACTTTTAAAAGAAGTCAATACGTTTGTTTTCATTTGTAAACAAACGATGACGTTAAAATGACAACTAAAACTGGCGAAAATGTGACCACCAGCACCCTTACAGCTTCTAACTTGCTGATGTGACGACAGAAATGCTTGACGTTTTAAGGCCCGGATAGTCACAATCCGGACGTTATGAATCCAAACACATCACAACCCGCACGGCTTCCCCAATCCGAACGACTGGCTCGTATGCGTCTTGCGCGCAGCAGCCAGATCGGACCGGTGACTTTTCGCCGCTTGCTTGAGCAATTCGGCGCGGCGCGCCATGCCCTGGACGCCCTGCCCGACATCATTGCCAAAAGCCGGGCCAAGCGCCCGGTCCAAATTGCCACACGCGAAGACACGATTGCCGAAATCGAAGCCGCCCAAGCTCTGTCGGCCCGGCCCATCATTTGGGGCGACCCGGAATACCCCCCCGCCCTTGCCGCGATCGAGGATGCCCCGCCTTACTTTTATGTCCTGGGCGATCCGGCATTTCTGAACTACCCGACCATTGGCATTGTCGGGGCACGAAATGCGTCGCTGGGAGGCTGTCAGTTTGCGGGCAAGCTGGCGCGCGAACTTGCCCTGGCGGGTTACAATGTGGCATCGGGCCTGGCACGCGGTATTGATGGTGCTGCCCACGAGGGGGCCATCAGCGCCTTAAAAAAACAAACCGACACTTCCTCGTCAGGCAGCAACAACGCGGGGGTGACAATTGCCGTGGTGGCTGGCGGGGTGGATGTGATTTATCCGCGTGAACATGCCGATCTATACCGGCGCATTTGCGAAAATGGCTGTGTGATTTCCGAAATGGCACCGGGCTTAAAGCCACAGGCACGGCATTTTCCGCGCCGTAACCGTATTATTTCGGGCCTGTCGCAGGGTATTGTCGTCATTGAGGCCGGGCGCAATTCGGGCTCTCTGATTACCGCGCGCATGGCCGCCGAACAGGGGCGCGATGTTTTTGCTGTGCCCGGGTCCCCCACCGACCCGCGTGCTGCTGGCCCCAACAGCCTGATCCGCGACGGGGCAATATTGTGCGACTCCATTGATGCCATTCTGGATGTTGTTGGCCCGGCACAGGACCTTCGGCAATTTGATGCACCAATACCGGTCTTTAATACTGACAATCGTCCTGCCCCGGGCCCAAACGGGGCTATCGACATTGCGGCAATTCTGGCAAGCATGGAGCAGGATCAGGCAAAAATGCCCGATGACGGAGAAAATAATAAAACGGAAAAACCCTTGCAAAGCCCTGCAAACGCGCCTGTTTTAAAACCCGAAGCGTCCCGGGGTGAACCTGCCCGCGCCACCGAAGAAATATATGAATTGCTGTCAAGTGCACCAATGGCAATTGACAGTCTGATCAGGGCATCCAATCTGTCTGCAGGGGATGTTTCCACCCTGCTGATCGAACTCGAACTTGCAGGAAGGGTTGAACGGCACCCCGGAAATAGGGTATCGCGTATCCCTAATTGAGTCTTGCCGTCGTTGAAATGAAGCCAATATCAGACGTCAGCAGCGTTTTAAGACACAATCCGTGCGCATTTTTCATCATTCTGTGATGGAGACTTGCGATAAATATGCTTTGCGGCATACCTTTTCCGCCTTCAGGCGCAAAAATCGGACACGTAAGAAGTAATGAATCTTGTCATCGTCGAATCGCCAGCCAAAGCCAAGACGATAAACAAATATCTCGGTGATGATTATAAGGTGTTGGCCTCGTTTGGTCATATCCGCGATTTGCCATCCAAGGACGGATCGGTCGATACAGATAATAACTTTGCCATGATCTGGGAAACCGACAGCCGCTCGGAAAAGCAGATCCGGGACATTGCTGCTGCCGCACGCGAATCCGATACCATATATCTCGCAACTGACCCGGATCGCGAAGGGGAAGCCATTTCCTGGCATATTCTCGACGTTCTGGAACAGAAAAAGCTTTTGCGCGGACGCGAAGTACACCGTGTGGTGTTTCATGAAATTACCAAACGTGCCGTAACCGAGGCCATTGCCCATCCGCGCGCCCTTAATCAGGAACTGGTCGATGCCTATCTGGCGCGCCGCGCGCTGGATTATCTGGTGGGCTTTAACCTGTCGCCGGTTTTGTGGCGCAAGCTGCCCGGTTCGCGCTCTGCCGGACGTGTTCAGTCGGTAGCGCTGCGCCTGATTTGCGAACGCGAAATCGAGATCGAGGCCTTCCGTCCCGATGAATACTGGTCGCTGGAAGCCAATTTTGGCGTGCCCGAAGGCAAGTTTTCCGCCCGCCTGACCCATCTGGATGGCAAGAAGCTCGATAAACTGGCACTGGGCAGCGAAGACGACGCCAAACTGGCCAAGGAAAAGGTGGAAGCGCGCAGCTATACCGTTTCAAAGGTTGAGCGCAAGGACGTTAAACGTCGTCCGCAGCCGCCCTTCACCACATCGACCCTGCAACAGGAAGCCTCCCGCAAGCTGGGCTTTGGCACCAAACGCACCATGCAGTTGGCACAGCGCCTGTATGAAGGCGTTGATATTGGCGGCGAAACCGTTGGTTTGATCACCTATATGCGTACTGACGCCGTTGTGCTGTCGTCCGAGGCACTGGCCGGTGCGCGGCGCCTGATCGACAAGGATTACGGCAAGGATTACCTGCCTGACGCCCCGCGCAGCTTTGCCAACAAGTCCAAAAACGCCCAGGAAGCGCACGAAGCCATCCGCCCGACCGATGTTTTCCGCCGCCCTGAACAGGTGGCACGCCACCTTGATAAGGACCAACTGGCCCTTTACACCCTGATCTGGAAGCGCACCGTTGCCTGCCAGATGGAAGACGCGAAATTTGACCAGGTGGCGGTTGACCTGGCCTCAAACGACAATCATGTCGTGTTGCGTGCCAATGGCTCGGTCGTTAAATTTGATGGCTTCCTGAAACTGTATCAGGAAGGCAAGGATGATTCCGACGACGATGATAATGACCGTCGCCTGCCGCCGCTAAAAGAAGGCCAGAAACCCGGCCTTGAAAAAGTATCGGTAGACCAGCACTTCACCCAGCCCCCGCCCCGCTATACCGAGGCAAGCCTGGTCAAACGGCTGGAAGAATTGGGCATTGGCCGGCCGTCAACCTATGCCTCGATCATTTCGGTGTTGCAGGACCGTAACTACGTTACCCTGGAGAAACGCCGTTTCATTGCCCAGGATCGCGGGCGACTGGTAACGGCATTTTTGTCGAAGTTCTTTGAACGCTACGTTCAGTACAATTTCACTGCCGAGCTGGAAAACCAGCTTGACGATGTTGCCAATGGCGAACGCGAATGGCGCGATGTTTTGACCGATTTCTGGACATCGTTCAAAGGCAATGTCGATGAAGCCAAGGAACTCAAGATCAGCGATGTTCTTGATGCCCTGCAGGTGATGCTGGAAAACTATCTGTTCGCCCCGCGAGAAGATGGATCGGACCCGCATAAATGCCCGAAATGCGAAGAAGGCACGCTGAGCCTGAAGCTGGGTAAATTCGGCGCCTTCCTGGGCTGTTCCAATTACCCGGACTGTAACTATACCCGTCCGATGGTTGCCAATGACAATGCTGGCGACACCGCCGAGTTGGATGGCGGCCCCAAGGTTCTGGGCGTTGATGCCGCCACGGGCAAGGAAATTACCTTGCGCAAAGGCCCCTATGGGGTGTATGTGCAGCTTGGCGAGGAAGAAACCGTCGAGGGCAAAAATGGCAAGCCCAAGAAGGTCAAACCCAAACGCACCTCACTGCCCAAGGGTCTGGAACCCTCCGTCGTTGATTTGAGCAAGGCGGAAGAACTGCTGACATTGCCACGCGATGTTGGCGTGTTTCCGGAAACGGGCGAAACCATCAAAGCCAATGTCGGGCGGTTCGGGCCATATGTTCAGGCAGGCAGCATTTTTGCCTCCCTTAAGGCCGACGATGATGTCCTGACGATTGGTGAAAACCGCGCCATTACCCTGATTGCCGACAAACGCGAAAAAGCCGGCAAGGAAATTGGCAAACATCCTGACGATAACGAACCCATTTTCCTGGCCGAGGGTCGCTGGGGCCCGTTTGTCAAACACAAGAAAACCAACGCCAACCTGCCGCGTGACACCAAAAAAGAAGATGTCACCCTGGAAATGGCGATCGCCGCCTTAAAGGAAAAAGAAGCCAAAGCCGGTAAAACCGGCAAAACGGCTGCTTCGGGTGCCAAGAAAACCGCCGAGAAAAAAGCACCGGCGAAAAAGGCCCCCGCCAAAAAGACGGCGGCAAAGAAAACAACTGCCAAAAAACCGGCAGCGAAAAAGACAACCACCAAAAAGGCGGCTGCCAAATAAAAGGCAGCCCAGCCTTTTCAGGCCGGAATAGACTGTATGCCCTTCCGGCCCGCACAAGAATTTTGAAAGGACGCCACAAACTTGGCGAACAATAACGAAGATAACATTCCCTTCCCGACCAAAGAGCAGATCCTCGAATTTGTCGAGATGAGCCCGACGCCGGTTGGCAAGCGCGAAATTGCCCGCGCTTTCAATATCCGTGGCGCGGCCAAGATCGAGCTTAAAAAAATGCTCAAGGATCTGAAATTTGGCGGGGACGTTGTGGCCGGGCGCAAACGGTTTAACAAACCCGGTCGCCTGCCTCCGGTCGAAGTGCTGGAAATTACCGGACTGGACGAACATGGCGAAGTCCTTGCCCGTCCCAATGTCTGGAAAGAACCCTATGATCCGCCGGTCATTTACGTGAAATCATCACGTCGTGGCAGCAACGGCCCCAGCGCACCAGGCATTGGCGATAAAATCCTCGCCAAGCTGCGCTATACCGGCAAAAACACCTATGATGCCAGCGTCATGCGCCTGTTGGGCAGCGGACCGCAGCGCATTTTAGGTATTTTCCGCCCCAATCAGCGCGAAGGCCGGGTTGTGCCGACCGACCGCAAAGACAGTGGCGAAATCGCCGTACCGTTAGATGACCATCCCGGCCTTGAGGCTGGCGCCCTTGTGCTGACAGAATTGCTGCCAGGCAAACATTTTGGCCTGCGCAAGGGCCGGATTATTGATGTATTGGGCAATATCAACGAACCCAAATCCATCAGTCTGGTTGCCATTCATGCCCGGGGCATTCCGTTTGAATTTCCGCCCGAGGTAGAACTGCAGGCACGCGAGTCCAAAGCCACCCCCATGGGCAACCGTACCGATTTACGGCAAATTCCGCTTGTCACCATTGACGGCGAAGATGCCCGCGACTTTGACGATGCCGTCTGGGCCGAGGCCGATACCGACCCGGAAAACCCCGGTGGCTGGCATGTCATGGTGGCGATTGCCGATGTGTCCTGGTATGTGCGCCCCGACGATGCGCTGGACCGTGAAGCGGTAAAACGCGGCAATAGCTGCTATTTCCCCGATCGTGTTGTACCGATGCTGCCGTTTGAGCTTTCAAACGGCTGGTGTTCGCTGGTCCCGCATGAAGATCGTGGCTGCATGGCCGTTGAAATGTGGCTGGATGCCAAAGGCAATAAATTACGGCACAAATTTTGCCGTGGCATGATGAATTCGGCCGCACGCCTGACCTATAACCAGGTGCAGCGCGCAATGGATGGCACGCCCGATGAAACAACCGCACCACTGCTTGATACGGTAATCCGTCCGCTTTATGGCGCCTATAACGCCTTCCTGACTGCGCGCGAAAAACGCGGCGTTCTGGAACTGGATGTGCCTGAACGCAAGATCGAATTGAATGACAAGGGCGAAATCGTTGCTGTTGCCGCACGCGCCCGCTTTGACAGCCACAAGCTGATCGAGGAATTCATGATCGCGGCCAATGTGTGTGCTGCCGAAGAACTGGAACGCCTCAAACAGCCCTGCATGTATCGTATCCACGATGCCCCCAGCGAGGAAAAGCTGGAGGCTTTGCGTGAGTTTCTTGAAGGGGCGGGTTATAATTTGCGACCGGGGTCGGTTTTAAAACCCCGTGATTTCAACCAGATTTTGCAAATGGCAAAAGACACACCCGAAGCAGAACTGATTAACACGGTGGTTTTGCGCAGCCAGTCCCAGGCCATGTATAGCCCCGATAATATCGGCCATTTTGGCTTGGCTCTTAACCGTTATGCCCATTTCACATCGCCTATCCGCCGTTATGCCGACCTTTTGGTGCATCGCGCCCTGATTGCCGGTTTGCATTTGGGCGAAGGCGCATTGCGCCCGCAGGACGGCGAACGGTTTGAACAGCTTGGCGAGGATATTTCCGGCACCGAACGCCGTGCGGCAATGGCGGAGCGTGATTCGGTTGACCGTTACGTTGCGGCCTATATGGCCGACCGCGTCGGTGCAGAACTGCCGGGTAGAATTTCCAGCGTCACACATTTTGGCCTGTTTATAACCCTGCATGAAACCGGGGCCGATGGCCTGGTGCCCATCAGCACCCTGCCCGACGATTATTACGTCCATGACGCAATCAATCATTGTCTGGTCGGTGAAAATCGCGGCAAAACCTTCCGACTGGGGGATGATGTTGTGGTGCGCGTGGCCGATGCCGATGCCGCCACAGGTTCACTTTCTTTGCGTTTGGCCGATCATGCCGACATTACGACACGCGACCTGGTTGAACGCCCGCGCGGGAGGCGCAGCGGCCCACCGCGCGGCAAAGGCAAACGCAGCCCTGGTGACCGCAATGACCGCCACGGTGCCAAACCGGGCTTTCGTGCCAGTGCCAAAAAGGCCGCGGGCACAAAGGCCGATGGTAAAAAAACAATGCCGAAAAAGCAGCGCAAATTGCGCGCGGCCAACCGTGCGGCCAGCAAACCTCAATCATAAGCCCCGCCATAACAACAAAACCCCGCACAAAATGCGGGGTTTTGTCTTTTAAACGATCAAAACGACCTTGTGAAAACACCCGGCTTTACCCCAGCGTTTCAATAAATTTCACCAGATGTTTTGTTGTTTCGCGCCCGCGATTGGTAATCACGGTAACATTTTCTGGCAGCCCCTCAAGGTCAGGGTGGCTGGCATCAAAACTGGTCAGAAGACCCAGCGGCTTGCCTTGCAGCGTTTTCATCGCCGAAAGGGCACGAATAAGTTCAATCCCGCTAAGACCATCGAGCACGGCCGCCGAAATAATCGCATCCGGGCGCGATTGCACGACCGTCTGAAAGGCTTCGACCGCTGAACGCGCGGCAATGGTGCGGTAGCCACGTTCGCGCAATTCACGCTGCAAAAAGTGCGCCTGGACAGCGGTTGCCGTCACAATCAGCACTTCCAGCTGGTTACTACGCGCGGAAGTCGCCCCTGGCGCCCCGTCTGCCGCGTTGCCCGATGCGGTACGCGATGGCAGCGAACGCAAAATGCGAATTTCTTCTTCAGCAGCCGGATTGGTGCCACTTTCAACGATTTCGCGTATCCAGGTGGTAAAATCGACCAGCGATGCCGCATGTTGATCGTCAATTTTGGTTAAATCGGCAATATAATCTTCCAGCCGGTGTGCAATCGCGCCGACCAGCGGAAACCCGAAAGACCCGGCAAGTCCCTTGACGGTGTGTGCCTCGCGGCGCAATTCGGCGATACCGGCCGATGCGTCATCCATACCGCCAGCAACCCGGTCAATCGTGGTTTCAATCCGGTCAACACGGTCAATCGTATCTTCAATGAAGTCCTGCTTCAGCCGCGAGATAATGTCGTCAGCATTGTCCATGATAAAGAAGGCTCCTGAGTCTTTCTGTCGCGTCGCGAGAACACGTAAAAATGCTTGCCGATCGTAGCGATCGCTCCGATGATGGTCTTGTTTCAAGCATACATATACGTGCAGTCATTTGCGTGCATTAAATTTACACGTTTGATCGCAGAAAAATGATTAGTTCCATATGGATACCTATTACCACCGTCAGGGACCCTGCAAATGATGACCCCAGACCCGCATGATACATCGCATGATTACCCCCCGGAATCCGGCGCGTCGCGGTTTTTCACCGGCCTAAGACGGGGTTTTCGCCGCAAATGCCCCAATTGCGGACATGGGCTGGCCTTTAACGGGTATCTGAAAATTCGTGAAACCTGTGACTGCTGTGACCATAAACTGGGCGAATATCGCTGCGACGATGCCCCGCCCTATTTCACAATTTTCATTGTCGGGCATTTGGTGGTGCCCGGTGCCCTGGCCGTCGAGCAATCGGGCACACCATCCATGGCGCTGCAACTGGGCATATGGATACCGGTAACACTTGCCCTGACACTTGGCCTGCTGCCTTTTGTCAAAGGCGGGGTTTTGGGGGTGCAGTGGGCAATGGGCATCCGGGGTTGACAAACAGGGCATCGCTCGCAAATTCTTGCGAGGTAGCCTTACTACCCCCAAAAAAACTTTGAAATATCCATGCGGTAGACGGCTTTTTAGGCATATGATGTCCAGCAGGCAATGGCTGGCGTCGCAATACAACATTCACGGAATCGCACGGCATACAGGATATCTGATTGCAATGACTGAAGGGTACCGCCACCGCTCCGGGGCAAAAGGGGTCGGTTTTGTCAAATCCGTCATCACCCCTTTGGGCCTTGCCCTGTTTTTATTGTCATCCTGTACCCAGCGCCCGTCCCTTACCCTGACCGACACCAGCGATGACGCCACCCGGGCCGTCGTCACCCAGGCGTTAAATCTGCTTGGCAATCGCTATATCGACCCGCTTCTGCCCGAACAATTAACCATCAAAGCCATCGATGGGCTCGAGATGATTGATCCCGAAATTTCGGTTTCAATCACACCGGATGACCTTATAGCGCGCTATGGCCGCGAACAGGTTGCAAAACTGCCCCTGCCCGATGCGGAATATGCCGATAGAAACGACCATATCCATGCCGATATCTGGGTAAACCTGATCATGGACAGTTTACGAACCTATCGGGTCTATTCCCCGGCCATCCGCCAGGCCAGCGCGCTTGAAATCCAGTCACGCCTTATTTCGGGGGCCATTGATGGCCTGGATCCTTACAGCCGTTATGAAACCCCCAACCGCGCTGAAACATCCCGTGATCGACGCGAGGGATATATTGGCATTGGTGTCGATCTGATTGCCGGAAACGGCTATCCGGTCGTAAAAACAATCGTCGAAAACGCCCCGGCCCTGAAATATGGCATTCATGCGGGCGATCAGATCATCAGTGTTGATGGCACGGACCTTTATAATCGCAGCCGAATGGATGTGATCGAGCGCCTCAAAGGGGCGCCCGACAGCATTGCCGTGCTTGAAATCAACCCGACTGGCTCAAGCCTTGTGCGCACACTTGAAGTTCCGCGTGAACGGATTATTGCCCGCACGGTATTTGCCGAAATCCGAAATCATGTCCTGATCGTCGAGGTTCGCAGTTTCAATAACGACACCGCCGACGAAATCGAACAGGCCATTGCCGATGCCAAAATATGGTCATCCGGCCCGCTGGCGGGCGTTATCCTGGATTTGCGGGGCAACCGTGGCGGCATCCTAAATCAGGGCGTATCGGTTGCCGATGCGTTTTTAAACAATGGTCCGATTGGCACCACAATCACCCGCGTGCCCGCAGCCAAACACATTTTTACCGCCGATGCGCGCGATTTTACCAATGGCCTGCCGCTTGTGGTGCTGATCAACGGGCGCACTGCCTCCTCGGCGGAGCTTGTGGCAGCCTCCCTGCAGGATCGTGGCCGGGGCGTGCTGGTAGGCTCAACCAGCTTTGGCAAAGGCTCTGTACAAGCGATTAACGACCTTAAAAACCACGGAACCATCACCTTTACCTGGTCGCGCCTGGTTGCCCCCTCGGGTTACACATTTGATCGAATCGGTTTACACCCGGCAATATGCACCTCGGGCATAGAAGACCAGTCCCCGGCAGAGCTGATAGACCATGCCATGCGCCAGAAAGGCAAGCTGGCCGATACCCTGCAGGCCTGGCGAACGGTTGATTTAAAAAATGAATCGGAACGTGCCGCCCTGCGCAAAAAATGTCCGCCAAGCTACAGCACCGACAAATATGATGTCGATGTGGCGTTGGACATTCTCAAAAATCCAGTCGCATATGGCTATTTTCGCCAGCAAAGCAGCCAGGAAATCGCACCAAAACCAACAAACAACTAAAAAAGCGGAAAAAGGCCTCAATATGGGTTGACACCACGGCCATTTTCTTTATGTTCCGCCGCCTAGACACACCTGAGTACAGGATGCAGAGACATGGCGAAGCCCGCTTCGATCCTCGTTAAGTTGGTAAGCACCGCAGACACCGGTTATTTCTACGTTGTGAAGAAAAACCCGCGGAATACCACCGAGAAATTCTCGTTTCGCAAATATGACCCGGTCGTGCGCAAGCATGTCGAGTTTAAAGAAGCGAAAATGAAGTAATCAACTTGTCCGCAAGGGCAACTGGATTACCCGAATTTAAAAGGCGTGACCCTTTATTGGATCACGCCTTTTTTCATGTTCGGTTCAATCCCGTGTGATGTGACAGCACTTGACCATCACATCACATCTGATCTTACGACATCATATCAATTCGCGTCATCAGACCCCAACGGAGTTGGCTCTGCCTTAAAACCGGCGATGGCCAGCATAAGCCACCCCGCCATAAAGCTGACCCCGCCAATGGGGGCCACCATGCCAAAGGCCGGCACACCGCTAAAGGCAATCGCATAAAGCGACCCACAAAACAGCAGGCTGCCCAGCAAAAAGGCCGCGTTGGCATAAGCCAGCAAACGTATATGGGGCCGCACAAGCGCAAACACCGCAACCGCCACAATCGCAACGGCGTGAACCAGCTGGTAATGTGCGCCCTTTTCCACCAATTCGCGGGCATAAGCCATTTCCTGGCCCGCCATACCGTGTGCGGCAAAGGCCCCCAATGCCACGGCACTCATGCCACTTAATCCCGCCAGTCCAATCGATATTCGCATTTTCATCTCACCATTCCGTCGCACTGCCGCGGATAGTAGAATAAATGCCACCGACAAACCAAAAAAAATGGCCGCGCCCGAAGGCGCGGCCAGTAAATTTATCTCTTGGGGGAGATTTGCCACGATCATCAGATCGGACGCTCAAAGCCTACGCCCCGCCTGTAGCTTGCGCTGTGACAGCCATCACAAGATGGATCATTTTTTTTCACACTTCCCAAATATGGATATATTTCGGCTGCATTTTAAATACATCTTCAGGATGGCGCCAAGGCCTTAGTCTGACTGTGTTAACAGGGCCTCCAGGCGCAAAATATCGGGCACAAACAGGCTGTCGCCCTGCTTGAGCACAATGCCCTGACGGGTCAGACTGCCAAAAACACGCGCCACCGTTTCGCGCGAAGTACTCACCTTTGCGGCCAGGTCCGAATGAACCGGAACCGGTTTTATCACGGCAGATCCATCTTCCTGGGTCATCGGTTGCGCCATGCGGAATATTTCAGCAATCACCCGGGCATTTGCCCCCAGGGTACTGACATCAACAATACGCCGTGTCGACGCCCGAACAATCCGGGCCAGTTCGCAAATAACCCGCCACGCTACGGTGGGGTGGTTCTTCACCACGGTTTCAAAACTGGCAGGGTTCATCATGGCAACTTCGGTAACGCCAATCGCCAGCACACAGGCAGATCGAGGTTCGCTATCAATTGCAGCCAAATGACCAACACAGCCCCCGGTGCCAATTTCTTCCAATGTCACTTCCCGGCCCGATAAGGAATAATTGACCACCCGTACCGCCCCGGAAAGGATCAGGAAAACATCACTGCTTTCCCCTTCCGATTCAATAATTTCCGCCCCTGGCTGAAAAACACGTCGACGCACATGTTTTTCAACATCTGCCAATGCTGCATCGTCCAGATCTGACAATATTCCAACGACACCCAGTTTTATCATCGCCCCCGGCCTTTTCTGACCTGCAATTCATGACCGGTAATCTCACCCTCCTTACCGGGAACTGCATGTCGATCACACGTCGTCACTCTTATCATAAGGAATGCACATGATGATCGCAATCCTATCTACAAGGGATAGAAACGTGCCATTTGCATGATCATGTGCTAAAATATTGTCCGTTGATGTTTGCCGATTGCCCGGCAGACGACACAGTTCCCGGATAGCGGTTTTGTCTCTGCCAATTCGGAACGCAAGTGCCTGAAAAGTGATGAGCCTGCCCCAGGCCACGCTAGGGACAGCGCACGGAAAATGCCTTAGCCCAACCCGTTTGTTATTGCTGCCATACAACCTCGCGACCTTAATCGACATCCGCCCGAAACAACTGCGTAAGGAGGCTTTGATGAGTCCTGAACTGGAAATTTTTCGTCGCAAGCCAACCGGCCCTCACCTGTGCTCCAATCCCGTGGTTCTGGTGCACGGGGCCTTTACCGGGGCCTGGTGCTGGAATGAACATTTTCTGACCTATTTTGCCGATAAGGGTTATGAGACGATTTCATTCTCCCTACGCGGACATGGCGGTTCTGGCGGACGCAACATACGCAACCTTGCCTCGATTGACGATTATGTCGAAGACCTTGAAACCGTCATCGACACGCTGGGCCAAACCCCAATCCTGATTGGTCATTCAATGGGGGGCTATGTTGTTCAGAAATATCTGGAAAAACATCCGGCGCGCGCCGTTGTTCTGATGTCTTCGGTTCCGCCCGAAGGATTGCTGGCAAACAATGCAATGATGGCGATGTCCCAGCCCGATCTATTTTTACAAATGTTCTGGCTTCAGGCAATTGGGCCGCACACCCTGCTTAGGGATCGTTTGGGACGGGCCATGCTCTCAAGCGATGTCGCATCAGACGACGGCATGATCTATTTTGGCCGCCTTGAAACCGAAAGCCACCGGGCATTGATGGACATGGCCGGGACCAACCCGGTCTTTTTATCACCCGCCGATTTGCCCCCCATGCTGGTCATTGGTTCGAAACGTGATGAAATCGTGCCAAGCGAACTGGTCCATCATACCGCTGCACGCTATGACGCCGACTATATTCTACTGGACCATATTGCGCATGCCATGATGCTTGATACCCACTGGCAGGATGCCGCCGATAATATTCTTGGCTGGATGAAAAAGACCCTGGCACACGAAGGTGACAGTTCAAAAAGCAAAAATGCCGCCTGATTTTACGTAAAAAACCGGGGCATCCGTTTTACGACCGATGCCCCGCCAAAGCTGAATGTTAAACACCACACGACGCACCATGCGGGATTGTTTACTTTTCAAAGTTGCATTTTTCTGAAACCATTCCTTCCTATCGTCAAAACATCACAACAAAAAGACAGGAAGCCATGACAGGAAAATTCTTTTCGGCAGCCGTCGAGACAACATCCCAGCGTGCCACTCACAACAGCATTCTTTCTGTTTTGCCCAAACCGGGTTGCTCCACACGCCACCATCACACCCTGCCCTGTCTTGCGCTGGCCGCGTTCGTGGCAAGCCTTGGTTTTGCCGCCATCCCCCAGCATGCCCTGGCACAACAAGTCACCGATGCCGTTGCCCCCGAAAGTGGTGCAGCCACCAACCAGACACGAGAGGCGGTTAAATCGCAAAACTGGATGATCAGTGCCGCCAACCCGCTGGCTGTTCAGGCCGGGTCGGATGTACTGCGCCGGGGTGGCAATGCAATTGATGCGATGGTTGCCGTGCAAACCATGCTGGGCCTTGTCGAACCGCAATCATCGGGCCTGGGCGGCGGGGCCTTTTTGGTCTATTACGATGCCGCCCACCAAAAATTGACAACCCTTGATGGCCGCGAAACTGCGCCAATGGCAGCGGATGAAAACCTGTTCATGGGCAAGGATGGCCAACCGCTTAAATTTTATGATGCGGTTGTTGGCGGGCGGTCTGTCGGCACGCCGGGCACCCCGATGCTGCTGGAGAAAGCGCATCAAAAATGGGGGCAAATGCCCTGGCCCAGCCTGTTTGAGATAGCGATCGACCGCGCCGAAAAGGGCTTTTTGGTCAGCCCGCGTCTGGCAGAATTACTGCAGGAAGATGGCGGACGCCTGAAAAAGGACCCCGAAGCTGCGGCCTATTTTCTTGATGCCAAGGGCGAACCACTGCCCGCTGGCAAACTGCTTAAAAACCCGGCCTATGCCAATACCCTGCGCACGCTGGCCCAGGGCGGCGCGGATGCCTTTTATCACGGCCCGATTGCCGATGCGATTGTAAACAAAGTCCGTGGAGCAAGCTGGAATCCCGGCCTGCTCTCGCAGGAAGACCTGTCGGCCTATGACGTGAAGGAACGCGACCCGGTTTGCGCCTTTTACCGCAGCTACGATGTATGCGGCATGGGCCCACCCTCGTCCGGCGCACTGACGGTCGGGCAAATTCTGGGCATGATCGAACCCTATGACATTGCCAAATATGGCCCTTATTCCGCCACCAGCTGGCGGCTGATTGGCGATGCCTCGCGTCTGGCCTTTGCCGATCGCGGGCGCTATATGGCAGATAGCGATTTTGTGCCGATGAACACCAAGGGCCTGCTGGATGAAGGTTATCTGGCAGAACGCTCCCGCCTGCTCGACCGCGGCATGGCCCTGCCCGCCGATGCCGTCAAACCGGGTAATCCGCCGCAAATCCATGCGTCGAACTGGGCCGATGACAATGCCATCGAATTCCCCTGCACCAGCCATTTCTCGATTGTGGATTCGTGGGGCAATGTTGTTTCCATGACCACCACCATTGAAAACGGCTTTGGTTCGCGCCTGATGACAAACGGCTTTTTGCTGAACAACGAACTGACCGATTTTTCCTTCAAACCCACCGATGCCAATGGCAACCCGGTTGCCAACCGTGTAGAACCGGGCAAACGCCCGCGTTCATCCATGTCGCCCACCATTGTCATGCAGGGTGACAAACCCGTCATTGCCGCAGGCTCGCCAGGCGGCAGCCGCATCATTGGCTATGTCGCGCAATCCATCATCGCCATGATCGATTGGGGCATGGACCCGCAACAGGCCGCCGCCATGCCGCATCTGGTCAACCGTTTTGGTACCTTTGATATCGAAGAAGGCACCAAGGCAACAGAACTGGCACCAGCCCTCACAGCCGCCGGATTTAAAACCGATATCCGCGACCTTAATTCAGGCCTGCATATCATCAAGATCGGCCCTGATGGCCTGACCGGCGGGGCCGATCCACGCCGTGAAGGCATTGTGGTCGGCCAATAGACAATCACCAAATCATAAAGCGGATACGAAAAACGGGCCTTCAGGGGCCCGTTTTTTGGTCCAGATATATCGTCTCAGGACAACCAGCCCTTTAGCATCTCGTAAAGCTCACGATGGTCATTGGCAAGGTAATGCGCCCCATTTTCCAGCAACAAATTGCCCGGTGTCGCGCCAACCAAACCGATCGTGGTGGCCCCGCTAGCAACACCGGCGCGTACACCGCTCACGCTGTCGTCAATGACGATACAGTCATGAATATCAACCTCCACCCGGCTGGCAGCAAGGTGATAAACATCCGGCGCGGGTTTGGCATGAGGCACATCGCGAGCGGAACAAATGCGCCCGGTAAAACGGTTTAAAATATTCACCTTGCCCAGCGAAATGTCCATTTTGTCGTGCGGACCGTTGCTGCCAATGGCAAAGGGGATATTGGCCCCGTCTAGCAGGTCAAGAATATCGTCGACATAATCAAACGGTTCCATGTCATTGCGCAGCGCCTCGAAGGTGCGGGCATAACATTCATCTGTCCAGTTATCCGGCAGGGTAACACCATACATTTCCGTCATTTTCGGGCCGATCATGGACAGCGTCCCGCCCACAAACAGCCGATGCGTCATGTCTTCGGTCACAGGGCAGCCATATTCATTTAGCAGCTTGACCAGAACGGCATTACCAAGATTTTCGGTATCAACCAGCACCCCGTCACAATCAAACAGCACGGCACCAATTTTCGGCTTTACTACAACCTGATCCATTATGCCGTCACCAGACCTTTCCAGCGGTTTTCATCATAACCAACAGTACGCACGCTTCCAAAATCCACCACCGGGCGTTTGATCACGGTTGGATTTGCCGCCAGCACCTTTGCCGCTGCCAGATCATCGGTTTCCAAGGCGGCCTTATCACTATCAGAAAGGTTGCGATAGCTGGGCCCGCGTTTATTAACCAGCACCTTGCCGCCCACTTCACCCAGCCACATCACCACCAGCGCGGGTTCCAACCCGTCAACGCGAAAATCGTGGAATTTGGTTTCTACACCCTGTGCCTCAAACCATTTCAGCGATTTGCGCACCGTGTCGCAATTCTTGATACCGTAAACCGTAATCATAAAAACATCCTGTTTGCCAGACACGCGCAAAGCAGCCATGCCAACCATCGGGTTGCAGGCATTTGCACCAAAATCCAAGACACTATATAAAGACCGCGCCAACGATACGGCAACCCCAAGGATGCAACCCATTTCAGGAACAGGATGGCATGACTGTCAACCGGCGTATTTCTATTGCCCCGATGATGGACTGGACAGACAGGCATGATCGCTATTTTCTTCGGCTGATCAGCCAGCATGCCCTGCTTTACACCGAAATGGTGACAACCGGTGCCATCATTTACGGCGATGCCCACCGGCATTTGCACTATAATGATGCGGAACATCCCGTTGCCCTGCAGCTTGGCGGCAGCAACCCCGAAGACCTGGCACGCGCCTGCGACATTGCCAATGGCTATGGCTACGATGAAATCAACCTGAATTGCGGTTGCCCGTCCGACCGGGTGCAAAACGGGGCCTTTGGCGCCTGCCTGATGGCAACGCCCGATATTGTCGCCAATTGTGTACGTTCCATGATTGCGGCATCTGATGCCCCCATCACGGTTAAAAACCGCATTGGCATTGATGATCAGGAAGATTACCCGTCGCTAAAACGCTTTGTTGAAACCGTGGCCGATGCCGGGTGCAAAACCTTTATCGTCCATGCCCGCAAGGCGTGGCTAAACGGTCTTAGCCCCAAGGAAAACCGCGAAGTTCCACCGCTGAAATATGATCTGGTTTATCAGTTAAAGCAGGAACTGCCGGAGCTTGAAATCATCATTAATGGCGGCATCAAGACACTTGATGAAACCGAAACCCACCTGGCACAGGTCGACGGTGTCATGATCGGGCGGGAAGCCTATCAGAACCCCTATGTGCTGGCCGATGTGGATGCGCGTTTTTACGATGACGACACCACCCCGCGCACCCGCCATCAGGTGGTGGAGGCTATGCTGCCCTATATCGAAGCCCACCTTGAGGAACCCCACGCCATGCTGGGCCATGTGACGCGGCATATGCTGGGCCTGTTTCAGGGCCTGCGCGGGGCCAAACAATGGCGCCGTTACATCAGTGAAAACGCCCATCGCAAAGGTGCTGATGCCAATGTGGTGCGCGAGGCCCTGGCCCTGGTGGCCGAACAACCCGACGAAGCCAGTGCATGACGATCCCGCCGGGCGACGACAGGGCCAATGCCAATACCAATGTCAGTGACAAAACGGTTTACAAACTGGCCGACAAGCCGTGGTTTGCCCCGACAGCGCCCTTTATACGCAGCCCCCTCCACACCAATGATGTTGCCGTGATTGGCGGCGGCATTGCGGGGACATCCTGCTGCCACGCGCTAAATCAGCAAGGTATTGGCACCACATTATTTGAACGCCATGCCCGCCTGGCAAACGAGGCTTCGGGCAACCCGATTGGCATGTTGGAGCCCTATATTACCGCCGATAACAGCCTTGCCGGGCGCTTTTACGAGGCTGGCTTTCGCCATAGCAGCGCTCTTGTGCGGGAAAAGCTGAATGGCGGAGCTGCCATCGAGGCGGCCTTTTGTGGTGTGCTCTCCCTGCCCGCCACACCGCGTGATGACACCCGCCAGCACGCCATTTTGGAAAAACAGTCCGCAACCGCGCCAGACGATAATAATGCGGTAGGGGTTCAATATCTCTCTGTTGCTGATGCCAGCGACGTCCTTGGCATGCCCGTCCCCGTCGGCGGGTTGTTTTACCGCGATGCAGGCTGGGTTAATCCGCCGTCTGTTTGCAATGTTCTGGCCGAAAAATCCGTTCGACAGACCAGGCAAAAGATAACGCAAATCATGTCGCACCCGACAGGTGGTGTGCAGCTACGCGGGCATGATGGGGCCGTTTTAGGCGATTTTGCCGCTGTCATCATTGCCGGGGCAATGGAAACAGCCGCCTTTGCCCAAACATCCTGGATGCAGGATTACCTGGTGGCGCTGCGCGGACAAATATCCTGTTTTTCCAAGGATATATTGGATGATTTAAAGGTAAATTGTGTTCTAAGCCACAAGGGCTATCTGACACCGGAACGCAACGGACAACATGTTTTTGGCGCAACATTTGACCGCCATGCCAGCCATACCGATGTGTTTGATAGCGACCACGCAGCCAATATCGCCCAACTGGGCCTTGCCCTGCCTGAACTGGCACAACGCCTGTCACCAGCGCATTTAACCGGTCGCGCGGGCCTGCGCACCACCACGCCAGACCACCTGCCCCTGATTGGCCCTGCCCCTGATTATCAGGCTTATCTGGAGGCCTATCCCGACCTTGATAAGGGGCGGCATTATGCGCGATATTGCCGTGCGCCTTACCACAAAAACATGTATGTCTGTACAGGCTTTGGCGCGCGCGGCATGATTGGCGCGCCGCTTGCCGCCGAACTTATTGCCAGCCACATCACCGGCCAGTCTCACCCGCTGGCAAACCCTGTACAAGAAGCCGTGCATCCGGCACGTTATATTGTTCGCGCCATCAAACGCGGACTTATCGCCCCCAGAGAAATCACCCCATGAGACGTCACCCATGACACGCCCCGCTAATGCCACCCGCCGCCAGACGGCCATTATTCTGGCGCTGTTTTTTGTTGGCCTGTTTTTGATCCAGGGCGTGTTTTTGCCTTATTGGCCGGTATGGCTTAAGGGACACGGGCTGTCGGGGGGCGAAATTGGCATTTTGCTGTCTTTACCCAACTGGATCCGCATCTTTGCCGACCCGCTGATCGCCCAACAGGCGGATCGCTCCGGCAATCGCAAAACGCCCATGATCATTCTGGCCGGGATTTATATCCTGACCATCATCGCCTTTTCCTTTGCCGACCAGTTCTGGTTCCTGTTGGGGCTTTCGGCCATCATTGGCTTTACCTATGCGCCGCTTTTGCCCCTTGGCACCACCATCACGGTGCATGAATGCAAACAGCGCGACCTTGATTATGGCCGTATTCGCCTGTGGGGGTCACTGGCCTTTATTGCCGCCTCCTATGGGGCAGGCTGGGTATTGGATGCTACCGGCAATGACGCGATTATCTGGATGATCTGTGCCGCTGGCATTGTCAATTTTGCCATCATCACCCAAATGCCGAACCCGCAAACCGACCGTCCGTTGCGCAGTGGGTCCTCGA
Organism: Thalassospira sp. TSL5-1; assembly: GCF_001907695.1. NCBI lineage: Bacteria > Pseudomonadati > Pseudomonadota > Alphaproteobacteria > Rhodospirillales > Thalassospiraceae > Thalassospira > Thalassospira sp. TSL5-1. The sequence continues at coordinate 1,477,022 of NZ_KV880637.1, read as the reverse complement.
TCCTGTATCTGATTAAATCGCCGGTTTTCCTGATCTATCTGGGCTGTATCTGCTTTTCCCAGGCCAGTCACGGCACCTATTACGGTTTTGCCTCGGTCCATTGGGAAAATGTGGGTTTTTCCCATGATCAGATCGGTCTTTTCTGGTCAACCGGTGTGATGGCCGAAATCGTTCTGTTTGCGCTGGCCGGGAAATATATGCGGTCTTATCATCCGGGCCTGTTATTCGCCATCGGGGCGATTGGCGGCATCGTCCGCTGGACGGTTTTGGGCATGACGGATAATTTCTGGCTGATCCTGCTGGTCCAGCCCCTGCACGCACTGACATTCGGCATTGCGCATTTGGGCGCCATTGGTTTTATTGCCCGGGCGGTTCCCGCCCAAATTGCAACATCAGCACAAAGCCTGATGGCAACACTCTCGATGGGGTTGTTTTTGGGTGGCTCGATCTGGATGTCCGGCCCGCTTTTTGAGCATTTCGGTTCACAAACCTATTTCCTGATGGTCATCTTTGCGGCAATCTCGCTTTTCTTCTCGCTATGGCTCCGCCGGCGCTGGCAGGAAGGCAACACCATTCCCATTTAACGGCAATCACTTCCAACCTTTAATGCAATTCCCTGAACACACAACATATCAGGTATTTATGCCCCTTACCTTTCCGGCCAAAACCGGGTAGATAGCGGGCAGGAACCTAGGAATATTGCCCGATCGGGCCGATATAAAGGATGATAATGACCAACCTTCCCTTTGCCAAAAAAATCCGCCGCTGGAAACTGGGCCTAAAAACCCTGTTCGGGAAGGAACCAGCCGGGTATTTCATCCCCTATCGGTATGCAGCACAAACCGCACAGACGGTTGGCCGCCCGCATTACACAACACTGGAAAAACAGTTTACAAAATACCGCGAGGACTTCAAATCCTGGTTGTTAAAGGCAGAGCTTTATCGCGATGCTCTGGTCGGGTTTAAACAGGCAACGCCGCCTGACCCGCGCTGGGAACAGGGCTGGTTTCCCGGCATGGATGGCATGATGGCCTATGTCATTACCCGCGAATTGCGCCCGCAGCGCATTGTCGAGGTGGGATCAGGGCACAGCACCCGTTTTTTCTATCGTGCTGTGCTGGATGAAAGGCTTGATACCCTTATTTCCGCTATCGACCCGGCCCCGCGCGCCGATATTGCCCAGCTGCCCATCACCCTCCACCAAACAATCGTCCAACAGGTGCCGATGTCAGTTTTCGCCGACCTGTCGGCGGGGGATATTCTGTCGATTGACAGCAGCCACATCCTGATGCCCGGTACCGATGTGGATATGCTGTTTTCAAACGTGCTGCCAATGCTGCCATCCGGGGTGATCATTCATATCCACGATATTTGCCTGCCTGGCGATTATCCGTCAGTCTGGCAGTGGCGCGGTTATAACGAACAACAGGGCGTTGCCGCCCTGCTGTCGGGCAATGGCTTTGACATCATGTGGTCATCAGCCTATGCCAACAGCTTCATGAAGGACACGGTCACCGCCTCCATCGCCAATGACCTGCCCCTGGTCGAAGGCAGCATCGAAACCAGTCTGTGGCTGCGCAAGAAATAGCCATCCGTTGCGCCACCAGCCCGATCAGTTTTTATAGGGATCGGCCGCATCACGCAGGCCATCGCCCAAAAAGTTGAAGGCCAGTACCACGATAATCACCGGTACAACCGGCAGCATCAACCACGGATAAACCGCCACGGCATTGATGTTTTGCGCCTCGTTAAGTAACACGCCCCAGCTTGTCACCGGTGGGCGCAGGCCAAGCCCCAGGAAACTAAGTGCTGTTTCACCCAAAATCATATTCGGGATCGACAACGTTACCGATGCAATCAGATGGCTGGCAAAATTGGGCAGCAAATGGCGGGCAATGATGCGTTTTGGGGTCGCCCCGGTCAGGCGTGCCGCAAGGGCATAGTCCTCCTCGCGCAGGGCCAGGAATTTGGACCGCACCGCACGGGCAAGCCCCGTCCAGTCAATCAGCCCCAAAATGATGGTAATGCCAAAATAGATTAAAACCGGGCTCCAGGTGACGGGCAAGGCCGCCGAAAGCGCCATCCAGAGCGGAATTTCCGGCAGGGAGCGGATCACCTCGATCACGCGCTGCACACAGCTGTCCACCCAGCCGCCAAAATATCCGGCTATCCCGCCAATCAGAACGCCCAGCACAAAACTAACGGCAATACCAACCAGACCAATGGTCAGCGAAATGCGTGCGCCATAAATAATGCGCGAAAACATGTCGCGGCCCAAACGGTCGGTTCCCAGCAAAAACAGCGTGCCATCCCTGGCCGGGCACACCAGATGCACATCCGCCTTAAACAGGCCCCAAAATTCATAAGGGTCGCCCGCACAGAAAAACCGCAGCCTGTCGATCTTGTCCGGGTTGGGTTTATAAATCGGCTTTAGGGTATCCATATCGATGGAAAAGTCGGTGCCATAGGTGAACGGACCAACAAATGACCCGTCGTTAAACAGGTGAATGCCCTGCGGCGGATGATGGATATTTTGGCTATCACGCGATTCCTGGGCATAGGGTGCCAGGAACTCGACAATGAAAATGGCGGCATACATCACGGCAAGAATGATCAGCGAAACACAAGCCAGTTTATGCTTTTTTAACCGCCACCAGATCAGCTTCCATTGTGACGCCAGGAAATAGCGTTCCTGCTCGGGCGAAAGCTCTTCTTTATCCCATGGATCGAAAGGCTGGGTATCGACAAAATGCTCGTCGGCGCGGTCCTGTGTATGGCGGCTCATTGGGAAATGCTCCCCTGCAGGCGAATACGCGGATCAAGCCAGGCCAGCAGCAAATCCGAAACGAACATGCCCACCACCGTGAGCAATGCCAGGAACATCAAAAATGACCCGGCAAGATACATATCCTGGCTTTGCAGCGCCGATAACAGCATTGGCCCGGTTGTTGGCAAAGACATCACCACAGACACCAGAACCGACCCCGAAACCACCTGCGGCAGGATATTGCCAATATCGGAAATGAACGGGTTCAAAGACATACGCAGCGGATATTTGAACAAAACCTTCATCGGCGACAAGCCCTTGGCGCGTGCCGTCACGACATATTGCCTGCCCAGTTCATCAAGCAAATTGGCGCGCAACCGCCGTATCATCGCCGCTGTGCCCGACGTGCCAATCACCAAAACCGGTGCCCATAAATGTTCGATAATCGAAATGACCTTGGGCCATGACCAACCGGCATTGATAAATTGCGGGTCCATCAACCCGCCAATCGAGGTGCCAAACACCACATTGGCATAATAAAGCAGGATCAGCGCAAACAGGAAATTGGGCATGGCAAGGCCCAAAAAGCCCAACAGCGTAATGCCATAATCGCCCCAGCTATATTGCCGTGTAGCGGAATAAATGCCGATGGGGAAACTGACCACGTAAATAAACAGGATGGTACTGAAATTCAGCACCATCGAAAGCCACAAACGGTCACCGACCACCTCGGTCACGGGCAAATTATATTCAAAACTGAAACCAAGATTGCCGTGCAAAAGCCCCCACGCCCAATGGAAATATTGAATGTAAAGGGGGTCATCAAGGCCATATTGCGCCCGCAGGAAAGCAATTTTTGAAGGATCAACCGCTTCCCCCTGGGCCTTGAGCTCGTTCATATAGGTGGTTAAAAAATCACCCGGGGGCAGCTGAATGACAATGAAGACCAGCACACTGATCATAAACAGTGTCGGTATCATAACCAGCAGCCTTCTCGCCACATATGTTAGCATGCGTGCTCTTCCCCAAGATGTTCCCCCGTAACGGGCTTTAGCGCACCACTCCCCTGCCGTGCGCCAAATATTTTTACTTAACGATCCCACCAAAAGGTATCGGGATGATAGATGCCAAAAAATCCGCCCGGTTCCCAGCTGTGAATACCCTTTTCCGGCACATTCATTAAACCGTCAGCCACCACAACCGGATGCGGCACATTTCCGACCAGCCCAATAGAAAACAGATTTTCGGCATTAATATCAAGGATATGTTCCCATGCCTTTTTCTGCTGTCCCGGCCCGCCGATGCGCCACTGATCATAAAGCTTCATCAATTCTTCAGCAGCGGGCATATCGGGTTTTTCGCCTGCTTCCCCGCCGGTTTGGTAATACTGGCCCCATTTGGGCCATTGCAAACTATCCTGATTAACCGGGACAAATTCCGACGGTACCGATGATGGCACAGCAAGACCATTGTCAATGCCGGTAAAAAGCGACATCACCGTATCCCCGCTATAGGCACGGGTGCGCATCACTTCGCGTTGCAACGCCTTGACATAAAGCTTGATGCCCGCCTTTTGCCAGCTATCACCAATCAGGGCGAGAATGTCATCATATTCCGGGTTTTCCCCGGCCGTTTCGACGATAATTTCCAGCGGCCTGCCATCGGGCATCAGGCGAATACCATCGTCATTGCGTTTGGTAAGGCCCATGTCATCTAACAGCGCATTGGCCTTATTCAGGTCAAACCCGATATTCTCGGTCGCATATTCCTTTTTGAATAACGGGCTTTTGGGCAAAATCGTATTGTTGCGTGGTGTGGCCAGTCCAAAAAACAGTACCCGGTTTAACTCTGTCCGGTTAATCGCCAGCGACAATGCCTTGCGGAAGCGCAAATCGCGCAGCAATCTGCGCCATACCGGGTCCGACACCGTCAGGTTCGGATAAAGAGTGGCATAGTTGCCATAGCCCACATCCCACAAACGTACATGAAAGGACTTGTCCTTTTCCGCCTGTTTCAGGAACGTATAGTCCTTCAAGGTCAGAATACGGCTTTGAATATCCACCTCGCCTGCACCGACCTTGGCCGGAACCAGCTTGGCATTCGAGATATTAAAAATCATCCGGTCAATATAGGGCAACTGGTTCCCATCCGGGTCTACCCGGTGAAAATATGGATTACGTTCAAAGATAAACCGGTCCGACGGTTCCTGGGTACGGATAACCCAGGGCTGCAATGTTGGCAGGTCAATATTTTCCAGTTTATAGGGCCGGTCCATATCGGTTTCCAAAACCGCCCAATTGCGCAGGCCCCGTTCCTTCACCATCGCCGCAAGCTTTTGCGGGTCCTGATATTTTTCGTGGAACTGTTTTAAATAATGCGCGGGCCGGTAAATAAAGGGCGGCCGCGTGGCAGCCAGTTCCGGCAGGAAAAACGGGTTTGGTTGCGACCAGCTATAGCGCACGGTATATTTATCGAGCACCTCGAATTTCGGGGGTTCACCATCCACCAGCAAAAAGCGCGGCGGCCCAACCGGGAACAATTCCTCGTTATTAACCACATCTTCCCAGTAAAAACGGAAATCCTCGGCCGTAAATGGGGCCCCGTCCGACCATTTATGCCCTTTGCGCAGACGCAGGGTAAAAACGCTGCCATCCTCGTTCACATCCAGGCTTTCAAGGATATCGGGCTTCAGCTCCAGGTTCTGGTCATAACCGATCAGGTGGGTATAGCCATAAACCACCGCCATGCGGATGTCCTTGGACCGCCCCATGATTGTGACCATATCGCCACCATATTTGCCAATTTCCTTACCTTCGGCAGCGAAATCCAGTTTCAGGGGATGTTCGGGCAAACGCTGCTCCATTGCTGGCAACACGCCAGATTTTACCTTATCGGCAAAATAGGGGATCTCGGCCCAGGCACTGCCTGCAAACAGCGTACAGCCCAGCAAAAAAGCCATCGCGCCCGATGCGAATGCCACCTTGTGTTTTTGTGCATGCGGCACGGTGGGAAAACTGGCAAAAGAAAACATCAAACAGCAATCTCCTGATAATCGGGTCGACTCATGCGCACAAAATGGTCTTCGGCCAATTGCACCATTGGCGGGTTTGACTGACGGTCAACCGTAAAGGGGGCAGGCCAGGCCGACGGGTCAGAACATTTTCCATCCATGATTTTGGAAAAATCCAGCGGATGATCCAGGTCGGCATAGGGCACGGCATTTAATAGCGCACGGGTGTAGGGATGGGCCGGATTTTTAAACAGGCTGGAACGCGGTGCGGATTCCACAATACGCCCGGCGCACATCACCGCAATACGGTCTGCCATATAGTCAATCACGGCAAGGTTATGCGAAATAAACAAATAAGTCAGGTTAAGGTCGCGCTGCAAATCCTTTAGAAGGTTAAGAATTTGCGCCTGAACCGACACATCGAGGGCGGAAGTCGGCTCATCAAGGATCAATAAATCCGGCCTGAGGCACAGCGCCCTGGCAATGCCAATACGCTGGCGCTGCCCACCTGAAAAACTGTGCGGATAGCGGTTTAAAAAGCGCGGATCAAGCCCGACAACTTCCATTAGTTCCAGCACCATTTTGCGCCGGTATTCCGATGTGCCGACCCCATGAATCAGCATCGGTTCGCTAATCAGGTCCTGCACTGTCATGCGGGGGTTCAACGATGAAAACGGGTCCTGAAACACAAACTGTATGCGCTTGCGATAGGGTTTTAACCGTTCTTCATCCAGGCCGACCAGATCCGTCATCTGGCCGCTTTCGCCGCGAAACAGAATGCTGCCGCTATCGGGTGCCATTGCCCGCATAATCAGCTTGGAAAGGGTGGTCTTGCCACAGCCACTTTCGCCAACCAGCCCCACACATTCCCCACGACCCACCGTTAACGACACATCGCTTACGGCCTGAATGCGCCGTTCATCAACACCAAACCAGCCGCTTTTACGCACCGGGAAACTTTTATTCAAATGCGTAACCGACAACACCGCCTCGCCCCTGGCCACGCCCGACAAACGCTGGTTTGGCTGGGCGTTTGCACCCTCACCTGTCATCACAGCGCCAAGACCGGCAGGCTGGTGCGCTGTACTGTCAGGATTTGTACCGTCCCTGCCAGTTTGATTATGTGCCAACGCGGTGTCGTCTTTTTCGCCCCGCCCGTTGCCAGAGGCCGCATGTTCTTTCAGGCGGGCCATTTTGCGGTCAAACTTGTCGGTCAGGGTAAGCAAACCATCAGTGCGCGGTTTAATTTCGCGCAGGGGCTTTAACCTTTCATCCGGTCCCATATCAAAATGCGGCACCGCCTGTAGCAGCGACCGTGTATAGGCATGGCCGGGATTAATGAAAATATCGTCGGTGCGCCCGCGTTCAACCACCCGGCCATTATAAACCACCACGGTATGGTCGGCCATGTTGGCAACAACCCCCAAATCATGGGTAATCAGCAAAACCGACATCTTAAGGCTCTTCTGCAAATCCTTGATTAAACGCAAAGTTTGCGCCTGAATGGTCACATCCAGGGCGGTTGTCGGTTCATCGGCCACCAGCAATGCCGGGCGACATACCAGCGCCATTGCGATCATGGCGCGCTGGCGCAACCCGCCGGAAAGTTCAAACGGATAGGTGCGCAAGGCAGACTTTGCATTGGGAAATCCCACCAGTTCCAGCATCTCGCGCGCAAGGTCGCGTGCCTCGCTCGCACCAACATTCTGATGCAGGCGTACCGCCTCGGTAATCTGGTCGCCCACGGTATGAATGGGGGAAAGGGAACTCATGGGTTCCTGAAAAATCATTGAAATGCTGCCGCCGCGAATGGCCCGCATTTCGGTGCTATTGGCCGACAGCATGGCAATATCGACCCGGGTACCAGGCTTTTTCGGGTCGGCAAAAATAATGCTACCGCCGGTAATTTGTGCGGCCTCGGGCAGAATGCCCATAATCGCCTGGGATATGGTGGTTTTGCCAGACCCGGATTCCCCAACCAAAGCAACCGTCTGCTGCGCCCCGATCCGAAAGCTGACCTTGTCAACGGCCCGCGTCCGCATATGCGGTGTTACGAATTCGACCTCAAGATCCCGGATACGCAGAATATCGGTCATTGCCCCTCGCCCATTACCCCGCCACGCCCGCTGATCTGCGCCTTGACAAGATTATCCGCCTCGTCCATGCGCAACAAATTTGTGCGTGTCACGTCGTCGATCATAATCTGGTTTTCGTTTGCGGCATCGCGTGCCAGTTCCAGAAGACGTCCAAACCCGTTCAGGGTTGATTCCGCAACCAGTTTGGTCCCTGCCGCCTCCAGGGTCATTTCAAACCAGCCCTTTTTGCCATCGCGACAGGTGCTAAAATAACGCAGGCGAAAACCGGTTAGTTCCGACCAGCCAAAAGCCGAGCCCGACATCACGCCGCTTTGCCGCACCCCATAGTCCGATACATGAATACGCGCTCCCAACCGAAAAAGGGTACGTAACAGATAACCCAGAAACAGCAAAATCAGCGCCCCGGCGATCCAGCGCAGCAACTCGATCACATCAGGGGTAAATGCGATACCGGCACACAGCACAATCCCCAGCACCGACCGGATCAAATCGGGCATCACCACACGGCGCGGATACTGCATCACCGTGATATCGGTGTTACGGCTGTCCTGGCCTTCCGGTACCACGGGGCTGTTGTTCAGGTCTGCTTCACTGATATTCACTTTTGTATCACCTAATCCACCCGTTATCACCGGGCTGTCTTTTAAAAACTGGTCCACCGCTATTGCCACGGAAACACCCCGGGAATGGCCTGCCATTGCAGAGCGGGATGCTCAAACGAAAACAGATCATGCAAAAAGGTGGTTGTCGGCGCATCATGCACCAGATGATGGGTTAAAAGACCGGTAGTCTCTTCCGGGTCATATGTGCCGGTACGGCGGCCCTGCAAATGATCAATCATCGCCGCCAGGCACGGGCTTTCCCCCACAAATCCACGGGTTCCACGCCAGTCGATCACATCAATATGGGTATTCACCTGCAATAACCCGTCAATCGGCTGGCTGGCTTTGCGCGCCCCAAATGTTGAAACCGCACGGATGCCTATTTTAGGCAGGCCCTGCAAAACGGCAGGGGCAATTCTGTTCCAGGGTGGAACCATAACGGGTAAAAAACGGCTTGCAAATCGCGTGGTGAGGATATCAAAGCCCGATTGAACCTCCGCCAGGACGGATTCGACCGGGCGCACATCATCGAGTTCCTGCTTTTTACGGTCCGCCGGGGTGTGGCTTTGATGCCGCCAGCCATGCTGCAAAATACGGGTATCGACCGTTTCAACAAGGCGTTCAGGCAGGTCATTTTCAAGCGTTCCAGGAACAACAGCCAACGCCAAAGGCACATGATAACTGCGCTCGCAGGACAGGATTTCCTCAAGCTGCGGGGTTACGGAAACGGCATCGTCGTCCCGCCACCACATCGTCGCTTGTTGTCCGGCCTGCGCCCAGCAATCAAGCTCGGTGCGAAGGTCATCCCAGGTGCCCATGATCTTTCCCCATTATTATTGCCCTGATTTTAGCCGCACCTATACGCGCCCCGTCCAGCAATAATTCAAATTCTTTGGGAAAATCTGCATTATCAATCACGCGCGCCAGTTCATCCGGGCAAAGTTGACTGGCTGGCAGTAGCGAAATAATGCCTTTATCGGCAAAAATCGCGGCCCGTTCGCTCTGTTCGCTTTCCCCGCCTTCGGCAAAGGGCACCATCACCGACGGCACGCCAGCGGCCAGCACATCCATCAGAGTATTATAGCCTGCCTGGGATACCGAAACTTCGGCCCGCGCCAACCTGTCGCGAAAATCGGGTAAAAAGCGATGCAGCGTTATCCCGTCAGGCACATTGACCGCCAGATGGGCAAAAGTATCAGCAGGGAAATGCGGGCCGGTAATAATATCCCAACGGGCCTTTGCATATTTGGCCGATAATGGGCGCGCAGCAATTGCGGCCTGGATCAGATCCGCGCCAACAGCCCCCCCACCGGCCGATACCACCACGCCTGCACGAGATACGCTGTTATCGCGTTTCACATTGGCGGCAACATAGCCTGTATAGTCCAGCATATCATCCAGATCGGCAGCAAAGGGAAAACTGCGGTCAAAGCCAAAAACCGCCGGGTCGCCATGTACGAGCACCCGGTCAAAATGCGATAACGCCACGTCCCGCATCCAGCGTTCCTTGCTGATATCATTTTTGCGCACCAGCAAATCACGCACCGAGCATACCCGCTTCACCCCTTCCTGCCCGGCCTGTTCGAGAAGTGGCAATAATTCAAACCGAAAGGCCCGGCGGCCAAAGGGGAACATTTCCACCAACAACAGGCGCGGCGACAGTTTTTGATAAGCCGCCAGCAATGCGTTTTTGCGACCATCCTTCCAGGCATCGTCCACCGGTTTTCCATCCTGATCGACCAGACCGGAAAAACCATGATCGGCACTGCGACACGCGGGCAATTGAATGATGCAATCGGCCCCAAAATCAATTGCATCATCGGGGATGCCACCGCTGACAACACCCACCGTCAGGCCCAGTTTGCGCATTTCGGCCACCAGCAAGGCGGTACGGCGGACATGACCAATTCCCAGCAAATGCTGCACATAAATCATTACATCGGTCATTGGGGCCGTCCTTTTCTCGGGATCAGGGGCACATTCAATTGCGCGACGGACAAACCATCCGCCGCCGACCAGCGAAAAACATGCAAGGCATCCCAGTGCAGTTTATCGGGGCTTTTGCCCAGCATGTTCCAGCCCCGCGCATGTGCATACAGGGCACGAATAACGCCTTTGTGGGTTGTCACGCCAAAGTCACCATCCGGCCATTGCCGCAAAAATGCCAACACACGCCGCAAAACCTCGCGTGGGCTTTCACCACCCTCGGGGCGGAAATCCCAGCCGCGATCCTCGTTTTGTTGCATGGCATCGCCCAGCTCGGCGCGAATATCGGCCAATTTTCGGCCTTCCCACTGCCCCCAATCCATTTCGATGACAGCAGGCAATGCACCAACCGCGTCAATACCCAGTGCCGAAATCGTTTCGCCCGTGCGTTTTAACGGACTTGTATACCAGGGCTGATCGGCCCATTCGCCGGGGATACGCAACCGACACAACTGATCGCGGGTTTCGGGCAACAGGCCAATATCGCTATGTCCCTGAATACGTCCGTCGCGGTTCCAGGATGTGGCACCATGTCGCAAAACGGCAAATGAAAAATCAGCCTGCGTCATGGGGTGCCCCGCTGATCAATAACATCCCTAATCACGCAGTCCAGCACCCTTGCTGCCGCTGAAATATCGTGATGGGCCAAGGCATTTTGTGCCGCCTTTTGCCCAACGGGTTTTAATACCGCACGATTGGCAAGGCAGTGTGCCAATTGGCGGGAAAATGCTGCCGGATCACCCGCCGGGACCAGCCACCCCGTTTCGCCATCGCGCACAATACCACCAACACCACCATAGTCACCGGCCAGCACCGGCAGGCCTGCGGCCTGTGCCTCCAGCAGGGCCATGCCATAGGCCTCGTTAATGGCGGGCCAAACGCATAAATCGGCGCGGGCCAGATAATCCCGTGTTTTTTCGGTATCGCACTGCCCGGCAAAAACCACCTGGTCTGCTGCAAACCGCCCAAATAGCCCGGCAACATCCTTTCGCGCCGGGCCATCGCCGACGATCGTCAGCCGCCAGCCTTGCTGCAAATCCGGTGGCAGGGCGGCCAGCGCTTTGGCCAGCAGAACAAAGGATTGAAACTTGTCGCCCGGGCGCATCATGGCAACGGTGATCATTTCGACCGGCCCCGAATTTACCGCCGCATCCTTTTGTGATGCAGATAGACTGTCCGCCCCCTGCCACACGCCAATATCGGTGAAAGGCGGTAAAAAATGAAGTTTCTGTCCCCCAGTAACCGGGGCCAGGCATGCCATATCGGCCCGGTTAGGGCACAAAACCGCACGGGCCTGTTTTAACGCCTGCTCAACTGCCCGGTGGCTGGCCGCCCAGAGGCCGGTTGCCCGTTTTGGGGCATGGGATGCCTCGCACAGGATATAGGGAATGCCCAACTCGGCTGCGACCAGCGGACCAATCCAGTCCGGTGCCTTGTAATAAAGATGATAGGTAAACCAGATATCAGGCCGGGGCAAAAAACCGGTTTCATAACGGCGCAGCAACCGGCGAGCCAGTTTGCCGCCCAGTTCAGCCAGTTGTAGTTGGCGCAGGGCGTTGCCATCGCCTACCCGGCTTCGCAAACGGGCTGCAATATCCACATCATGCCCGGCGCGTTTTAAGGCTGCCACCAGCAACCGGGCCATCAAACGATCACCGGATGGCACCGGATGATCAAGCGGCTTTAGCGGGGCGTAAAACGCAATTCGCATGGCGGTTACTCCCGCACGGTGGCAAGTGCGTCATCTGTACCCGCAATTTCAGGTTTTTCGGCAGGAACAATGCCAAACCGGCGGCCCAGTTCGCGCATTCCGGCATGAAAGGAAAAATCGCGACGCACAATATCATTGCCCGCCTGCCCCATACGAATACGCTTTGCCGGATCACCAATCATATCCTGCAAGGCAATCGCAAGGGCGGTTTCATCGCGTTCGGGCACCAGCAGGCCATTTTCCCCATCGCGAATTAATTCCGGGATGGCGGAAATACATGTGGAGACCGCGGCAAGACCACAAAGCTGTGCCTCCATCAGCACATTGGGCAGCCCATCACGGTCCCCGTCTTTTTCGATCCGGCTGGCGAGAACAAACAAATCGGCCTTTTGGCAGGCGGCAATCACTTCGGCCTGGTCACGCGGGCCTTGCCAGTCGCATTTATCGGCAATGCCCAATTCCCGCGCCAGAGCCTGGTATTTTTCGCCTTTGCCGCCGCCGATATGGACAAAGCGCCAATGCAGGCCGGTTGGCAATTTTGCCAGGGCACGCAACAGGTCGTCATAGCCCTTTTTACCGACCAGCCGCCCGACAGATAAAATGATCACCGGATCATTTTCATTACTGCCATCACGTAACGGGCGATTAGGTAATTCTTCGGGAAAGCGGGAAAAATCGAGGCCGTGATACAGCAAATTCACCTTGGCTGGGTCGTCCGCCAATGCCTTTAAATGATCCACATTGGCGCGGGTACATGTGACCAGCCAGTCCATATCGGCCAGTTTTTCGCGCATTTCCCAATCGGGGCTGGTGTAAATATCCTTGGCATGGGCCGAACAGGACCACGGCAATCGCCGTATCATCGCGCCATAGCGCGCAACAGATGCCGGGGTATGCAGGAAATGGGCGTAAATGCGGGTAATGTCAGCGGGCAGTTCAGCGGCCATCACCATCGCCTGGCCCATGCGACGAATGCGGTTGCGGGTAGCATCGCGCCTGAAATCGCGCCACCAGGCCCGCATGGCCGCGCGATAGCCCGGCATACGGCGTGCCTTCCACCAGCCGGCCAATACGCGCAAGGGTTCGTCATGCAAATATTCCGGCAAATAATCGACCGAACCGGTAATACGATGATGAATGGGATGGCGTTTTTTATCGGTCGGATGACGCAGCGAAACAATACGGTAGGGAATACCGGCCTGCTGAATACCCAATATTTCCTGGGCAATAAAGGTTTCCGACAGGCGCGGATAGCCCTTTACCACAATGGCAATATGATCAACACCTTCCATCGGGGCAGAAATCATGCCGTCGCATACTCGGGTTCAGGCAGGCCACCAGTACGGGGCAACCATTGCTCCACCATCGATGACACCGTTTCCAACCCGCCCATAAGCCCCGGCACTGTCACACTTGAGGGGGCTGGTTGAGCAGCAAGGCCACGCAAAGCCTCCGCCATTTCAAGCGGCGGGCGTCCGCCCTCTTCGGTTAACATTCGAACCAGGCCCAGCTTTTCGGCTTGCGATGCCCGCACATATTGCTCCAGCCGGGGCACGGTGCGCGGCACGATAATAGAGGGTTTATCGAATGACAGGATTTCGCAGAAGGTATTATACCCGCCCATCGCAATCACACCGGCCGATTTTGCCATCAGCATTTCAACATTGGCATCAAAGGTGATGACCGAAAGTTTGTCGATATTTTCGGCCCGTTCCATAAATTTCTGCTGTTCCGCCGGGGCCATAAACGGCCCCAGAACCACCAGCGAAGGCATGGGAATGTCAGGATCAGCCTCATAGGCACTAATCACCCAATCCACCAGATTAACACCATCGCCACCACCACCTGTGGTCACGAGGAAATAGGGATCATCAAGGCCCAATGAGCCGTGTTCAGGGGCAGGTTTGCGGGTCGCGGTACGCGGCAGATAGCCGGTATAGGTCATTTTCTCTTCGACACCAGGCAGAAGATCGATGCCCTGCAACGGATTGCAGATTTCGCGCAGGCCATAAACCCAGATATCGTCATAATAATTGGCAAGGGCGGGCGCGCAGTTTTTGCGCTGCCATTCTTCGCGCAGGGTTTCAGGGTCGTCCATAACATCACGCAGGCCAAGCACCAGGCGCGTATGACGTTCCTTGAGCATTTTTAAGGTCGGTTCCACCTCACCACGCAGACCCAGCGGTTCCTTGTCGACAATAAACAGGTCGGGGTCAAAGGCATCGGCGGTGTGCTGAATGATCGATTCACGCATCGCCAGCATCTGTTCGACATCGATATCCAGGTTCAGCGACGTATATTCGCCATTGGAAAGCTTGATCACGCCAGGAATGCGTACAAAATCGACACGGGATCGAAATTCAAAGCTGCCAATGATCGGTGATCCCGACAGGATCAACACCGAAACATCATCCCTGTTATCGACCAAAGCATGCGCAATGGTGCGGCAACGCCGCAAATGACCCAGGCCAAATGTGTCGTGACTATAGATCAAAACACGATAGCCGCGTGCGCCCTTTAAAGACATAATACCGTCCGCAATTCGGGTGTCCCTAAAGACATGGTTGTCTTACCAGCAAATACCTTGCTGCCATTCCGTCGTCCATGTCCCATTGAACCTCCCCATCGCCTTTTTTTATAAAAGTGACAGGAATTTGGATAATGACAAGAAAATCCGTTCCAATAGTTAGCAGATTTCAGTGAGATGCAACCATCAGAAACGCCCGTGCAGATATCAGAAAGTCATAAAATCGGCCGAATTACAGCAACAACGCCATTTTCGCGGCTGCAATAAAATTATCCCCCGACATTTCTGGGTTGATGAACCGTTAAACACAGCAACCCAAAAGAATGACACCTCAGCCGTTTTTGGGCTTTCACACCAAAAGTTCGCTTCTAGAAACCGTCATATCGTCATGCCCGGTTGATCATCCCTGCCAGTTTCGCCAGTAATTTTTCGCGTTCGCGATTGGTGCCAAGACCGGCCAGTTTTTCCGAAAGTGCGGTAAGGGTGCGGGCATAATCATTGTGCCAGTCTTCGCGCGACATGGCATCGGCACCGCCCCGTTTGGCAATCGGTGCCTGTAGTTCCTGCCCGCGCTGCAACAGGACCGTTTCATCGAGTGTCGGACAGGACAGAAGTTTGGGCGCAATGTCATTTGCCAGCAACACATCCTGAAACGTTGCCCGCGCGGCATTTTCGCCGTGGGTCAGGAAAATCTTTTTATGAACCGGCAAACGCCCCTTCACCCAGTCTAACAACGTTTTTTGATCAGCATGGCCGGAATAAATATCGAGGTTGCGAATACGCGCCCGCACCTGAATTTCATCGCCGTGAATACGAACCGATTTTGCCCCCGACAGCAAAATACGCCCCAATGACCCGGCAGCCTGAAACCCGACCAGCAACACAGTACATTCCGCCCGCCACAAATTGTTTTTCAAATGATAGCGCACACGCCCTGCATCACACATGCCACTGGCCGACAAAATAATCGCCCCCTTTTTGATGCGGGCAAGCTGAATGCTGGCCTCGACATCGGGCACCATATGAAAATTGGGATGTGTCAGGGCGTGGGCATCTTCGGGCGGCAGGTAGCGGGCGAAAACCCCGGTTGCGCGCTGGGCCAGCGGACTATCGATAAACACATCAGCCTTGGGCAATGTGCCACTGTTAAACAATGCTGCCAGGTCCACCAGCAATTCCTGGGTGCGGGCAACAGCAAAGCTGGGGATCACCAAATTTCCACCGGCCTCCAGGGCGGCCCGCACTTCGCTGGCCAGCTGTCCCCGGCGTTCATTCGCCGACATATCCACCCGTTCCCGGTCGCCATAGGTGGTTTCAACAAACAGATAATCGACATCGGCCGGGCCTTCGGGGGCCTCGTTAAACACGGCTTCGCCTGTCCCAATATCGCCTGAAAACAGCAAATGCCTGGGTTTCTGACCGGCTTCCCCATCTATTTTAATCTCGATAGAGGCCGAGCCCAGAATATGCCCTGCATCCCAATAGCGCACCTCGAAACCGGGAACAATTTCGACCCATTCATGATATTCAACCGGACGCAACCGTTTCAGGGCCTTTTCGGCGTCCTCGCGCGTATAAATGGGGTCTACGGCTGGCTTCCCCCGGCGGGCATTGCGACGATTAAGGCGATCCACTTCAGTTTCCTGGATATAGCCGGAATCAGGCAACATATAGGTCAGCAAATCACAGGTTGGCTGGGTGGCAAAAACCACACCGATAAAACCGGCCTTGACCAGCTTGGGAATCAGGCCGGAATGGTCGATATGGGCGTGAGTCAGCAAAACGGCGCGAATGTCGCTAGCATCAAAGGGAAAAGGGCCATAATTCAGTTCCTTGACCGTTTTGTTGCCCTGAAACATGCCACAATCGATCAGGAAATTACCAACCGGTGTGCGTAACAGGTAACAGGACCCGGTCACACCACCTGCCGCGCCACAAAATGTAACTGAAAGTGTCATCAAAGCCTCCTCACGCATCGCCCACCTGAAACTTACAATGAGCGCGCGAGGAAGATGGCTCCATGATATGGATCAGTCACAAGAATTATTGGCGAAAAACATCCAATAATTCATCACTCTAAAATGCCTGCAAACCGGCAAATGGAATGTAATCAACAATCGCGCCTTGCTCTACGCTGGCACGGTTTTCTGCCAGTTCGATCAGGCCGTCGGCCCACACCATTGATGATAAAACCCCGGAACTGCTGGAATGAAACGGCAAAGCCACCATTTGACCATTACCGTTACGATGCAGGCGCGCGCGCAACCATTCGCGCCGCCCCGTTCCCCGTTTCAGGTTAAAACCGGCAGGAACCGGGAACCGAACGGCTGCACGGTCTTCGGATCTGATGCCCATCATATGCAGCAGCAACGGCACAGCATATAACAAGCCGGAAACCATCACCGAAACCGGGTTACCCGGCAACCCCAACACCAGACAATTACCAATCCGCCCCCGCATCAGGGGCTTGCCTGGCTTGATTGCCAGTTTCCAGGCATGAATGTCACCGATGGAATCAACAACAGGCTTTAACAGGTCCGCCTTGCCAACCGAGACCCCGCCAGAGGTTAAAATCACGTCGTGGTTTTGTGCGGCTTCGCTTAAGGCGGCTAGCAACACCGAAAAATCATCGCGCAGCAGGCCAAGATCGGTAACATCACAGCCAATGGCACGCATCATGCCGATCATGGCAAAACGGTTGCTGTCATAAATGCCGCCCGGCGGCAGGTCGCCCCCCGGTGCGGCTAATTCATCGCCGGTGGAAAAAACGGCCACCCGCAACGGGCGTGCCACCACCAAATGCGCCCGCCCCTGCCCGGCCGCAACGGCAACATCCTGCGGGCGCAGCCGTTTGCCTGCCGGTAAAACAACCGTTCCCTTTTTTACATCTTCGCCAGCACGCCGGATATTGTCGCCATGGCGAATACGGTCAATCGCCACCCGTTCGATGCGGATTTCGCTTTCATCCTCGTTGGCTGCGACATTTTCCTGAATGATCACCGCATCCGCCCCTTGCGGGATGGCCGCCCCCGTGGCAATGCGAACGGCACGACCCACCGGAACATCCCCGACAAACGGATGCCCCGCCAGCGCGGCACCGGCAACCGGCAAGGTGATCGGCCCGGTTTTGGGCAATGCGGCCAAATCCGCCACCCGAAGCGCATAACCATCCATCGCCGAATTATCGACCGATGGCACATTGACCGAGGCAAGAACATCTTCGCGCAGGATGGCACCGTAACAGTCCATCAGGTCACGGGTTTCGATCAGGTCGGAGACAGGCACCTGTTCACACGCCAGCCGCAAGGCAACATCCAGCGGCGTTAAACCCGGCTGACGACCAATATCGGCGACGGAATTTTTGTCAGCCCCTGAATTCGCCGATTTTTCTGCCATGTCGCCATCCTCACTGTGGAAAGAAAATCCCGCTATCTAATAGCGCGATTACGCCAGAGAAAACAAGGCAGATGGCGAAATGTTCCAGCAAAACCAGTCAATTACGATGTCCGGGCCGGGATCGCGAAATAGCACGGCTTAACATTACCACGGGAATAACCCCAACCAGTACAATGGTTAAGGCCCCAAGGGCGGCCTGTTCGATCATTTCATCCTTGGCATATTGGTAAACATGGGTTGCCAGGGTGTCGAAATTGAAGGGTCGCAAAATCAGGGTTGCGGGCAGTTCCTTCATTGAATCGACAAAAACCAGCACACAGGCGGCCAAAATGCCGCCGCGCACCAGGGGGAAATGAATGCGTTTCAAGGTGCCAAATGGTGTTTCGCCCAGGGTGCGGGCCGCATCATCCATACTGGGGCGGACCTTGCCCAGGGCCGCCTCGATCGAGCCATAAGACACCGCCATGAACCGCACACTATAAGCAAAAACGATGGCGAAAATGGTACCGCTTAATAACAAGCCGGTTGATACACCAAAATGATCGCGCATAAAGGCATCAACGGCATTATCCAGCCCGGCAAAGGGCACCAAAACGCCAATTGCCAGCACGGCCCCTGGCACCGCATAACCAACCGATGCCAACCGGATACAGGCCCGCAGGGCCGGTTTGGGAAACAGGCGCAGGGCATAGGCCAAGAACAATGCCGCCCCGACCGCCATCAAGGTGGCAAGGCCCGACACCAGCAAACTGTTACCGGCAAATTCAAAAAAGTCGCTGGTCCAGGACTGGTCAAAATAGCCAATCGAATAATAAATCAGCACCCAGGCCGGAATGACAAAGCCCAGCACAATCGGCAATGTACAAACCAGCAAGGCCGCCGTTTTTGCCCCCAGCCCCAGTTCATAGCCCGGCAGTTCCTGAAAGCGTGATGTGGTATCGTGAAAACGCTGGCGGCGGCGGGAATAACGCTCTGCCAAAATCAGCACCACAACAACCACCAGCATGGTCAGCGCAATTTGCGCCGCCCCACCGGCATTGCCCATTCCCAGCCAAACATTGAAAATACCGGCAGTCAGGGTGTGAACGGCAAAGAAATCGATGGTGCCAAAATCATTCAGGGTTTCCATCAGCGCGATGATCACGCCCACCACAATCGCCGGGCGGGCCAATGGCAGGGCCACGGTGACAAAGGCATTCCAGGGGCCACGGCCCAGCACCCGTGCCGCTTCGAGCACACAAACCGATTGTGACAAGAACGCCGCCCGAGCCAGCATGTAAACGTAGGGATAAAGTGTCAAGCTCAGCACGATAATCGCGCCGCCCTTGGTGCGGATATCAGGAAACCAGTAATCCCGCGCACTTTGAAAACCAAACCAGGCCCGAATGGTGCCCTGCACCGGCCCGGCATATTCCAGAAGGTCGGTATAAACATAGGCCACGATATAGGCCGGAACAGCCATTGGCAGCAGCATCGCCCATTCAAAAAATCGCTTGCCCGGCAAGCGACACATTGTCACCACCCAGGCGGACGAAACGCCCATCAGCGTCACACCAATGCCCACCCCGATCATCAGGATAAAGGTGTTGGACAAATAACGCGGCAACATCGTGGAGGCCAGATGCGGCCAGATATTTTCGGTAGGGAACAGGGCCAGATAAACAACAGCCACAATCGGCGCGGCCACCAGCAAGGCAATAACCATTGCCCCACCCAGCCACCAGGAAGATTGCCCCTGTGGCCACCAGCGCATGGAACGCACCAGCGGACGATGTTTAAGCGGGTCAAAGGTCTCGCTGGTGGCGGACGAGCGATAATCCGGATGAGTTGCCAAAATGCACCGATATCTTTATTCGTTAAAGCCGACTTCGTCGATCATGCGAATGGCATCGCCCCGCAAATCCGCCACTTCGTTCAGTGGCAGGGTATCGGCATCAAACCGGCCCCAGGACGCCACCATTTTCGACCATTCAACGCCGGGCTTTACCGGATATTCAAAATTGACTTCGGCATACATATGCTGGGCTTCATCACCCGACAGGAATTCCACCAGCTTGATGGCGTTTTCTTTGTTCGGCGCGTTTTTCATCAGTGCAACGCCGGAAATATTCACATGGGTGCCGCGACCCTCCTGATTGGGGAATACGATGCGGACCTGTTTGGCTGCATCGGCCTTGTTCGGATCATCCAGCATTTTGCCGTAATAATAGGAATTGCCAATCGCAACGTCACATACGCCCTGCGATACGGCCTCGATCTGGTCAATATCTGCACCCTGCGGTTTGCGGGCCAGATTATCCTTTAACCCGACCAGCCATTCCTTGGCCTTTTCCGGGCCATGATGGGCAATCATCGAGGCCACCAGGGCAATATTATAAACGTGCATGCCCGAACGAATGCAGATGCGGCCTTTCCATTTGGGATCGGCCAGTTCTTCATAAGTTTTAAGGGCATCCGGCTCCAGCCGGTCAAGCGACGTGTAGATAACACGCGCACGGGTGGTCAGGCCAACCCACTGGGCATCCTTGTCACGATATTGCGCGGGGATATTCTGTTCGATCACGTCGCTGGTCAGGGATTGAGTGATATCGGCATCGACCGCATCCTGAATGCGGCCAATATCAACGGTTAACAGCAAATCCGCCGGGCTGTTGCGCCCTTCATGTTTCACACGTTCCACCAGCCCGCTTTGCGAAAACAGGGTATTAACGCGAATGCCGGTTTCTTCGGTGAATTTTTTAAACATCGGCTTGATCAGGAACGGCTGACGCAGCGAATAGACATTCACTTCCTGCGCGGCCTGGGCGACGGAGCATGAAACAGTTGCTATCGCCAGTCCAAGAATAATTTTTCGCAGGTTCATGAAGGCTCTCCTGATCGTTCCAATAATGACAATGGGAATGAAAAACATTCGCAGGGCGCGAAATTAACGTTTCATGAACCAAGTTGGCAAGGCTCAATCACAACGATCACAGCAATATCGCCTCTCTCAACAACTTCATATGCAAAACCGGTCTGAAATTGCCATTAAGATCACGAAACAAAGCCCTGTTTTAAAAAGATTTAAAAGCAAAATATTTTTGTTGCATGCTAAAAAAAAAGTGCCTGAGGCAAAACCTTGCCCCAGGCGCAATGCAACTATCCTGCTAAACCCGGCGATACGGGCTTATTCGTTATAACCAACCTGATCAACCATCCGCACGGCATCAGCGCGCAGGCGGGCAATTTCGGACAACGGCAATGCGTCGGCCTTGAAAGTCCCCCAGGATTTTACGTTTTCAGCCCATTCAACACCCGGTTTGACCGGATATTCATAGTTCACTTCGGCATAGATTTGCTGGGCCTCATCGCTGACCAGGAATTCCATCAGCTTGATGGCATTTTCCTTATGCGGTGCGCCCTTAATAAGGGTCATACCGGAAATATTCATCGACATGCCACGATCAGCCTGATTGGGGAATACGATATTGACCGCTTCGGCCCAGTTCCGCTGGTCGGGGTTGTCCATCATTTTCCCGAAATAATAGGTGTTGCCGATGGCGATATCACATTCGCCTTCCTTGATTGCCTTGACCTGCCCACGGTCATTGCCCTGCGGTTTACGGGCCAGATTGGATTTCAAACCTTCCAGCCAGGTCTTGGCATCCTCTGCCCCGTGATGGGCAATCATGGATGCAAACAGGGCGATATTGTAATCGTGCGTGCCGGACCGGGTACAAACCCGTCCTTCCCATTTCGGGTCGGCCAGGTCTTCATAACTGGTGATTTCGCCTTCTGCTACCCGCTCCTTGGAAGCATAAATGGCGCGACCGCGCTGGGTTAAGGCAAACCAGTGCCCGTCTTCATCGCGCAAATGGGCCGGAATGCTGTTTTGCAAAACATCACTGTCAACACTTTCGGTCACACCGGCGGCCACAGCATCGGAAATACGGCTGATATCAACCGTCATCAACACATCCGCCGGGCTGTTAACCCCTTCCTGTTTGATCCGTTCGACCAGTCCCTTTTCGGCGAAAATCACATTCACCTTAACACCGGTCTGTTCGGTAAATTTTGCAAACAGCGGCTCAACCAAAAACGCCTGACGGAGCGAATAGACATTGACCTCCTGCGCTGATGCAGTGGCCGTTGCCGACCCCAGTGCCAATGCACCAAATGCAATACCAGTCATTACTTTTTTGATCTTCAACGGGGCGTTCCTTTCCAGATTTACGTGGTAACATCGCAAATGAAATTGCGAATGGTTTTCAGCCGCAAGAACGTTACCTGCAAATGGCTCGCACTCCAAACTGAATGCGCAAATATCCGCCGCCGCTGTGAAACACATCACGCAGCCCGGCAAACCTGCCCCAAAATCCGATCACAAAATGTTGAAACTTCCCTTGCTGGAAACCCGCCAGGCTTCGAGAAACTCCTGATAAGCAGGGATATCCCCTGCCCGTTCTTCCAGCCAGGCCACGGTTAAATTGATGGCGTGGTTATAACCATCATGGTCCGACAGGCCGGTATGAAGGACATAGCGAAGATATAGAAGATAGGTGTTTAAAACATCGGTTTCGCAATAACGGCGAATGCCGTCAATTTCGCCCGCGTCAAACATGTCGGCAACTTTGCTGCCATCAACGCCGGTTTTGCCGGGCAAATCAAGTGCTGCACACACCTCGTTCATTTTAGTCCGTGCCGATGCACCATAGTCCGACAAAACCTCGGCCAGGTCGCAATGCCAGTTGGGCGCGTAACGCGACGTGTAATTTTCCCATTTATTAGCCGACTGATGCAGCCAGCGCGCCGAAACCCCATGCTTCATGGCCCGATATTTTAAAACCGGCAAATCAAAACCACGCCCGTTAAAACTCACCAACCGGGGATAGAGCTTGCCGCAATAGGCAAAGAAACCGGCAACAAGGTCTTTTTCTTCGCTGGTCAAATCTCCGCCGGATCGCAATTCCTCGATCTCGTAGGTTTCAAGATTGCCGTCACGCTGAATGGTGGCCCGCAGAAAACTGATCGCAACCACCTTGTGAAAGGGCTGGCGGGCAAAACCGTTGCGCCCGTCGGTAATATCAAGATGATATTGCTCCAGCATTTTGCGTCCGGTTTCCGGGTCCGGTGCGGTTTCACCGGTCAGGTTGGGCAAAACATCGGTATCGGGCACCGTTTCAATATCAAAAACAAACAAACTGTCGTGCATGGCAGATTTCAATCCTGTTAGGGGACGCAGGCGGACATGGAGCGACCATATACCCGAACGCACCGGCATTAACAGACATGATCCTGAAGCGAGAGACGTCTGCTGCCATATTGATGACCGGCCCGCCCGTTCCCTCAACCTGCTGACACATCCTGTCAATTGCATCAGGATCAGAGGTTGCACGACCCGAAACACGACAGGTACACTTTTCACCAAACTGTATCGGACCGCCAGAAACAGGCATGAGGGAACCATATCCTTTTTGGTTCGTATCATAACAAGCCGGCTGGCACATGATGCGCTTCCGGACTGTCAAAAAATGTCGAGGAACCCTGAACATGAAATTCCTGCCCGCCGGAGCTACAACGTTGATGGCCATAGGTATCGGCCTTTCCCTGCAACTTAATACAACCCCTGCCCGTGCTGCCGACGCATCCTGCGAGATTGACCGCCCGGTGATGTTTGCCGGGCTTAATTATGACAGTGCCCTGTTTCATAATGCAGTTGCCCGTTACATCATGGAAAAAGGTTACGGCTGCCAAACCGATGCCCTGCCCGGCGAGACCATTCCGCTGCTCACGGGGGCAGGCAAAGGTGACATTGATGTTGTGATGGAAATCTGGCGTGACAATGTGGCAGACGCCTGGAAAAAGGCCGAAGAAGCCGGAACCGTTAAACAGATTGGCGTTAACTTTGACGATGCGGTCGAAGGCTGGTTCGTGCCCAGTTTTGTAATTGAGGGGGACGAAAAGCGCGGTATCAAGCCAATGGCGCCCGACCTGAAATCAGTTTCGGACCTTCCAAAATACACCAAACTGTTTGAAGATGCCGAAGAACCGGGCAAAGGCCGTTTTTACAACTGCCCGTCCGGCTGGGTCTGTGAAAAGGTCAATAGCAACAAGCTTAAGGCCTATGGCCTTGAAGACAGCTACACCAATTTCCGTCCTGGCACGGGGGCGGCCCTGTCAGCCGCCATTGCATCGGCCAATAAACGGGGCGAGCCGATCCTGTATTATTATTGGGGGCCGACCTGGGTGATGGGCCTTTATGACAGCGTCAAGCTGGAAGAACCGGCCTATAACAAGGAAATTTTCGACAAGCTGAAAGATGGCAGCGATGTCAGCCAGGCAACTGCCTATCCTCAAAGTACGGTCACGGTCGGTGTGAATACCGGCTTCATGAAAGCCGCCCCGACACTGACGGAATTCTTATCGCACTATCACACCAGCAGCGCGCTGGTTTCGGAAATGCTGGCCTATATGCAGGATGAAGGTGAAAAAACTGAAGAAGCCGCCGAATATTTTCTAAAGGAAAAACAGAATATCTGGACAAAATGGGTCCCGGCGGATGTTGCCCAGCGAATAAAAGACAGCCTTTAAAAGGGTCTTTATGCAGCGACAATCATTGTCGCCTACCGTATGCAGATCGTGAAACCACCCTGGGGGCAGTCATGCGCTGCCCCAATTTTTTATTTATCGTGCAACAAAACCCCAAAACGGGCGTTATCAAAAAATCGCGGCATAAAAGCCAGCTTAAAACAAACATCGGATCAACAACTTTCCTCTTTATGACGAGGCTTCGTTGGCGGACGCAAATCCACGTCATCCCCCTCCATCAGCATCGCAATTTTCTTTAGTGATGTAACAATCCGTCCGCGCTCGTTTTCTTTTAAGCCTTCAAAGCGATCCATGAAATCATCATCCAGCAAAGGTGGCGTATTACGGATCATATCCGACCCCTTTTGGGTCAGACAGCTATTCACCACACGCTTGTCGGTTGCATTACGCACACGACGCACGAAGTTTCGCTCCTCCAAACGGTTAAGGATGGTCGTCACCGTTGCCTGACTTAACGAGACATGGCGCGAAATTTCCTTTACCGTTACATCACCAAGCTCCTGGATGGCGAGCAACACCACAAGTTGCGGTACGGTTAGCCCACAAACCTTCATCACATGTTTTGAATGCAGATCGGATGCCCGAATGATCTGGCGCAGAGCAACCAGAACATCGAGTGAGTCGCGTCGTTTTTGCTGTTCTGACGTCATCAAAACACTTTCAAAATTCCCAAAACACCGACAACTTATCTCAAATATAATTTGACATCAAATGTTTTGAATTGTAACTATCTTTGGTATTGAATGTGACGGTGCTCGGGGAAGCGATCGCACTGGCCACGACCAGTCAGACTGGCCAAACACAAAACGAACGATCTTGAACCTCCGGAATAAACCGGGCGGGGCAAGATGCTCGTTCCAAAAACCGACAGGGGACCATGACAGATAAAATTGTTGTAAAAGACCTGTATAAAGTCTTTGGCGACCACCCCGACCAGGCCATGAAAATGGTGAATGAGGGTATCGACAAAGCAGAAATCTTTGAAAAAACGGGCCAGACAGTTGGCGTCTGCGGTGCAAATTTCACCGTTCGCGAAGGCGAAATATTCGTGGTGATGGGGCTTTCGGGTTCTGGTAAATCCACGCTTGTCCGTTTGCTCAACCGTTTGATCGAACCCACCGCCGGGCAGGTGTTGTATGACGGGGTCGATATTGCAGCAATGAATGCGCAGGAACTGATGGATTTGCGCCGTCGCGATATGTCGATGGTGTTTCAGTCCTTTGCCCTGATGCCGCATCTTTCCGTTGTCGATAATGCCGCCTTTGGCCTGGAACTTGCCGGTGTTGCCCTGGAAGAACGCCAGCAGCGCGCGCTAAATGCGCTTGAGCAGGTTGGCCTGCGCGCCCAGGCAGATTCCTACCCCGACGAACTTTCCGGTGGCATGCAGCAGCGTGTCGGGCTGGCCCGTGCGCTTGCCAATGACCCAGCCGTGATGCTGATGGACGAAGCCTTTTCCGCCCTTGACCCGCTTATTCGCGCCGAAATGCAGGACGAATTGCTGATTTTGCAGCGCGAACACAAGCGTACCATCATCTTTATTTCGCACGATCTGGATGAAGCCATGCGCATTGGCGACCGCATTGCCATCATGGAAGGCGGGATTGTGGTTCAGGTTGGCACACCGGAGGAAATCCTCAACAACCCGGCAAACGATTACGTCAAATCATTCTTTCGCGGAGTGGATGTTTCCACCATTCTGTCCGCAAAAGATATTGTTTCCAAACGCGAAACCACGGTGATCGAGCGCGAGGGTGTTGGCCTTAAAACCGCACAGCGCCGCCTTGAAACCGAAAACCGCGAATTTGGCTATATCGTTGGCAGCAACATGGAATTTCATGGCGTGATTTCGCAGGAAAGCGTTGAACGCGCCATCAAGGCCGGGGCTGAAAAGCTTTCGGCGGCGTTCCTGCCCGATATTGAGCCCGTGACCGAAGACACACAGCTTTCCGAACTGATCGGCAAGGTTGCCCATGCCCCGTGCGGTGTCCCGATTGTGACCGACAATGGGCGATATACCGGCGTGATCAGAAAAGCGAAATTGCTTGCAACGCTTGACCCGGAAGGAGATTTGACCAATGGCTGATAACAGCAATCCGTGGGCAAGTAGCGGACAATCAGGTGCCGCCGATACCGCCACATCGGGCGGCGGGGACGCTGCCTCGTCGGCAGCATCCAACCCCTGGGGCACCCCGGACCCGTCTGCCGGCAGCGGCGTTTCTGATACCTCAGGCGACTGGCTGGCAAATACCGCCCCGGCACCGGAACATCATTTTAGCATCGTCCATCCCTTTCGCGATGCCGCCTTCCCGGTTGATATCTGGGTGAATAATGGCCTTGACTGGGTCGTTGATAATTTCCGCAGCTTCTTTCAGGCCGTGCGCTGGCCGATTGATGCCGTTCTGACCGGCGTTCAAACCGGCCTGCAAGCAACCCCCGCCCTGATCGTGATTGTCGTTATGGCCTTGCTGGCCTGGCAGGTGGCAGGACGCAGGCTGGCAATCGGCACATTTTTGTCGCTGGTTGCCATTGGCCTGATTGGCGCCTGGTCGGAAGCCATGATCACGCTGGCCCTGGTCATCACCTCGGTTCTGTTCTGCGTTATTATTGGCCTGCCTACCGGTATCTGGCTGGCACGTAATGACAAGGCCTCGCGCATTACACGGCCAATCCTTGATGCCATGCAAACCACACCGGCATTCGTTTATCTGGTGCCAATCGTGATGCTGTTTGGCATTGGCAACGTGCCTGGTGTGGTCGTGACCATTATTTTCGCCCTGCCCCCGCTGATCCGCCTGACCATTTTGGGTATTCGCCAGGTCCCGGCTGATCTGGTGGAAGCCGCCCGTTCCTTTGGTGCCAGCCCGAAACAGCTTCTGTTTCGTGTGCAGTTGCCCCTTGCCATGCCGACCATCATGGCCGGTGTCAACCAGACCCTGATGCTTGCGCTGTCGATGGTGGTGATTGCCTCCATGATTGCCGTGGGTGGCCTTGGTCAGATGGTGTTGCGCGGCATTGGCCGCCTGGATATGGGCCTCGCCACTGTGGGCGGCATCGGCATCGTGTTACTCGCAATTGTATTGGACCGCATGACCCAGGCCCTTGGTCAGGACATGCGCAGCAAGGGCTCCCGTCACTGGTATCAAACCGGTCCGGTTGGCCTCGTCCGTTCCCTTATGGGCAAGAAATAACCGCCAGGCGGTTGCAATAAAGGCTGAATCAACGGCCCAAACCACATAACAAGGAGAAGCCAATGACCATCCTGAAAAAAATTTCCACCGGTGCAGCGATTGCTGTCACAAGCAGCATGCTGCTGGCAGGCACCGCATTTGCCGACAATATGAAGCCGGGCGAAGGTGTTGACGTTCAACCGCTGAAAAGCTCGATCGCCGAAGAAACCTTCCAGACCCAGATCGTGATGAAGGCACTGGAAGAACTTGGCTATAACGTCAAAGACATCCAGGAAATCGAATATGCCACCGGTATTGTTGCCATTGCCAATGGCGATGGCACCTTTATGGCGGACTTCTGGAACCCGCTGCATGCCGATTTCTATAAAAATGCAGGCGGCGATGAAAAAATCTATCGCGAGGGGGTGTATTCGCCGGGTGCGCTTCAGGGTTACCTGATCGACAAAAAAACCGCCGAAAAATACAACATCACCAACATCGAACAGCTTAAAGACCCGAAAATTGCCAAGATTTTTGACGTCAATGGCGACGGCAAAGCCGACCTAGCTGGCTGTAATCCGGGTTGGGGCTGTGAAAAGGTGATCGAACATCACCTGGATTCCTATGGTCTGCGCGATACGGTCGAGCATAACCAGGGTTCCTATTCGGCCATTATCGCCGATACCATTACCCGTTACAAACAGGGTGATCCGATCCTGTATTACACCTGGACCCCGTATTGGGTATCGGGCGTTCTGGTCCCGGGTAAAGACACCGTGTGGCTGCAGGTTCCGTTCTCATCCCTTCCGGGTGAAAACAAGGATGCCGACACCGCCCTGCCCGATGGCAGCAACTATGGTTTCCAGGTGAACAACCAGCAGATCATTGCCAACAAGAAATGGGCAGAAGCAAACCCGGCAGCTGCCAAGCTGTTCTCGATCATGCAGATTTCGGCAAATGACATCAGTGCTGAAAACCTGCTGATGCGCGACGGTCAAAAATCAGCCGAGGACATCTCGCGTCATGCAGATGCCTGGATCAAGGCCAACCAGAGCAAGTTTGACGGCTGGCTCAAAGAAGCCCGCGCCGCAGCGGAATAAGTTCGCGACGTTTCGTCAGACCACTCTCTGACCACCGACATTTAAAAACAGCCCGCAGGTTCACGCCTGCGGGCTGTTTTGTTTTCCGTAGCACCCGTTAAAACCGCCTGTATCCCGCCTATTTGCGAATGGATTCCAAAAACAGATTGGCATTTTTCTGTAAATTGTGAGCCTCTTCCTCCAATTCGGCAGAGGAGCGCCGGACATGTCCGGTTGCCTCGCCGGCTTCATGGATGGAACCGACCACATCGTGGATATCGTCATTCATATTGGTAATGGCGTGGCCGGTCTGATCGATGGTGCGGGTAATGTCGTTCGCTGCATTTGATTGGTCTTCAACCGCATTTTCAATATTAAGCGACACAGCATGCACCTGGCTGATCCGCTCGCCAATTTGTCCAATCGCGCCGGCGGCGTCCTCGGAAATATGTTGCACGGCTGAAATCTGTTTGGTGATTTCCTCGGTAGCGCGAGCAGTTTGGTTGGCAAGGGCCTTAACCTCGTTGGCAACCACGGCAAACCCTTTGCCGGCATCACCTGCCCGTGCGGCTTCGATTGTGGCATTCAGCGCCAACAGGTTGGTTTGGGCCGCAATATCCTGAATAAGTTTCACCACATCGCCAATCTTGCGCGCCTCGTCTGACAAATTGGCAACTGTTTCGTCGGTATGGCGGGTTTGCGAAACCGCTTCTTCGATGGCGGTACGCGATTGCGTCATTTGCTGGGAGACCTCGTGCAGGGCGCTGCGCAATCTATCGGCGGCGGTTGCAACCTGCTCCACCCCGTCTGAGGCTTCGGCAACGCTTTTTAACACCCGATCCGTTTTTTGCCGCGAGGTATCGGTGGCTGAAGCCAAAATGCGGGCGTTATCCGATAAACCATTGGCAGAACTTAAAACCGCCTCGACAATACTGCCAACCGTCCCGCGAAACGACTTTGCGGTTTCATCAAGACGGCGGGTATTTTCAGCAGCATTTCGGGCATCAAGTTCCTTTCGTTCTTCACGCAGGCGGGCGATGCGCTGACCATTTTCCTTAAATACATTCAGGGCATGTGCCATTTCGCCCATTTCATCCTGTCGCATCCCGGCAGGCACAACAACATCAAAATTGCCATCGGCGATTTGTGTCATGGCACCGGTCATGGATTTAAGGGGAGATGCCACGATTTTATGGATCAGTAAAAACAGAAACGCCAGACAAGCCGTCAGCAACACAATGGCGATCACGGTTTGATCAATGGCGTTCTTCACTGTTTCAGCCTTAAGCGAGGCAAAAGACCACGCCATGACAATCGAACCAACGACATCCTGATTTTTGCCAAAGATTGCCGGTTCGGCAATCACCTGCATGTCGCCAATTCGGGTTTCCTGGCGTGCGGCGGCCTGAATGGCCGCCTGTCCCAATTCGTTTAGCTGTGCAGCCAGCGCCGGTGCCACGCCCGGCGCTGCAAAGTTTGTAATCGCCTTGCCTTCCACATCGATTGCCAGAACAGATGCCAGTGCTTCGCGCTCATCCGATATCAGATTCTGAAAAGAGGCCTCGATCACGTCGGCCTTGTGGAATTTTACCGCCCCGCCATTTTGCGACGCGATCAACGAGGTGACGATGGCATTGCTGTCCGTCAGCCGGGCCTTTGCTGAATCAATTGAAAAAATGATGCCAACATAGATCGTTGCGATGAAAGCGATAACAACTGTTGCGGCAACACCAAAAATCAGTTTGCTGCGAATGGACCACCCACTGCGGACAAACGGCGGAATGGCTGATCCACCATCTTTTACACCATTTTCCATGTTCATTTTCCCACATTCCCTGCCCCGAAGGACACTTCGTTTTTCTTAATTATCCGTGATCCAGGCCACGACGACTGGCTGAAACCAGGCATTGTTATTCCAGCAATTCCACATTGACCCCGACCGTAACCGCACCAATGACGGTTTTACCGTCGCTATCAACCACGGGCAGGCTTAACTGCGACTGGTAGGTTTGGGTCGATTCATCAAGCTCAACGTCGCTCATGTGAATGGCGCCCGGCCCGACAAGGAATGTTTTTTGCCATTTGGCTTCGTCACCCTGCCAATAATCGCTGGTGACATCACTTTGCCCGACATTCAGCCCTTTGTTATCCATCACAAAGATTTCCGTAATCAGCCCTTGGGCCGCGTCAGCCTTCTCGCGCAAAAAATTCGACAGCGGCCGCGCCAGAACCTTGTCAATCAGGGGTTTGTCCGTGGCGGCGGTTTCGGCCCGCCATTGCTTGTCCAGATTGTCGATATCCTGTTGTGTCAGGTTGGCATTTTCGGCGTTTTGGGCCTTCACGGCATCAATCACAACTGGGTCTGACAGCCATGCTTTCACATCCTGGGAGTAATTGCGCAATTGCCCTTCAAATTCGTTGGCATTTGCCAAGGTCATGCTGCCAACCAGGGCCAGTGGTGCGACAACAAATATCGCCAGCATCTTCGTTTTTAGTGTCATATATCCATCCTCCGAATTGCCGATAAATCGACAGCCCCAAAACAGGCACCGGCAAACAGTGCCTTTCCTTAGTCAAACGTTGGGAGAGGAAGGAAAAATTCAACAAAAGATATTTCCTAAAATCCGTCGGAATTTCCTTGAAAATTGCGGCATCAATCCCCACCCGCGTAATTTAATTACGCGGAACATTATGTTTGATCCGTGCGTTCTGTGACATTGGCAACGGTTCTCCTGACATCTGCTGACGCGGAAAAACCGATTAAAGAGTGAGTTATCGACCCATCATTGTTAGGTTTCAGGAAAACGCCCTGCCCTTAAAAAAACGGAAAACAGGTTCATGTTTCCTGAAAAGCTGAATATCCCCCTTGGCAAATCGGTCAATGCGCTGGTGGACTGGCTGGTGGTAAATTACGGCGATGCCTTTGAGGCCTTTGCCGATGCCCTGTTGACCGTATTGGTGTGGCTGGAACATCTGCTGCGCGCCACCCCCTGGTGGCTTGTCATCGCGATTATCGCCGCCATTGCCTTTCATGCCAGCCGCAGTTGGAAAACCACTTTGGGCCTGGCGCTGGCGATGGTCGCCATTGGTACGCTGGGCCTGTGGAACAAGGCCATGCAGACCCTGGCCCTGATGATTATTGCAACCGGCCTTTCGGTCATTATCGGCATTCCGGTGGGCATTGGCATGGCAATGTCGAACAAACTACGCGCCGTGATGGTGCCATTGCTCGATATGATGCAAACCATGCCCAGCTTTGTGTATTTGATCCCGGCTTTGATGCTGTTTGGTTTGGGCAAGGTCCCTGCGATTTTGGCAACCGTCATTTATGCTGCTCCACCCGTGATCCGCCTGACCGATTTGGGCATTCGCCTGGTCGATAAGGAAGTGCTGGAGGCATCGCGCTCCTTTGGGGCCAGCCGGGCACAAATTTTGTGGGGGGTACAACTGCCCCTGGCCCTGCCCAACATCATGGCGGGTATTAACCAGACCACCATGATGTCGATTTCGATGGTGGTGATTGCCTCCATGATTGGCGCGCGGGGCCTGGGCGAACAGGTTTTGACCGGTATTCAGCGCCTGGATGTAGGGCAAGGTGTGGAGGCAGGCATTGCCATTGTGTTGCTGGCCGTGGTGTTTGACCGCATTGGGCAATCCTATGGCAAGAAATCCCGCCATACCTCCAAGGCAGGAGACGGGGCATGAGCTATATCGATATTCGCAATATTTACAAAATATTCGGCCCCCATCCGCAAAAGGCGCTGGAACTTGCGCGAAAAGGCGCAAACAAGGACGACATCCTTGCACAAACCGGCCATACGGTGGGGTTAAACAATGTGTCGCTGTCGATTGAACAGGGCGAGACATTTGTGGTGATGGGGCTTTCGGGCTCGGGCAAATCAACCCTGATCCGGCATTTGAACCGCCTGATTGACCCGACGGCAGGGGAAATCCTGTTTGGCGGGGAGAATATCCTGAACATGACGACGGCACGCCTAAATGCCTTTCGCCGGGCAAAGCTGGGCATGGTGTTTCAGCGTTTTGGCCTGCTACCCCATTGCAATGTGCTCGATAACGTCGCCTATGGCCTGAAAATTCAGAAAACCGACCGGCAAAAACGCCAAAATGCCGCCCGTAAATGGATCGAACGGGTTGGCCTTGCCGGATACGAAGACAGTTTTCCCGACGAACTTTCGGGCGGAATGCAACAGCGTGTAGGGCTTGCCCGTGCCTTAACGACCAACCCGGAAGTCTTGCTGATGGATGAAGCATTTTCCGCGCTGGACCCGTTGATCCGCAGTGACATGCAGGACGAATTGATGAAGCTGCAAAGCGAGCTTCATAAAACCATTGTTTTCATCACCCATGATTTGGACGAGGCCCTGAAGCTGGGCGACCGGATTGCGATTTTAAAAGATGGTGCCCTGATCCAAGTGGGGCGACCGGAAGAAATTGTGATGAAACCCGCCGATGATTATGTACGCGCCTTCACCCGCGATATAAACCGTTCGCGCGTACTGCGCGCCAAAACCCTGATGATGCCGATTGATGATAACACACCACAGGCAGAATCTGGCAACTGGCCGGAAATTGCCGCCGACATGCGCCTTGAAGATATTTTACCCATTGCCATTGCCTGCCCGGCGGGCATGAATGTGGTCAACCACAAACAACAACGCATTGGCACGCTTAGCAAAGATCAGGTGATTGCCGCCCTCGCCGCCTGATCGACGCATAATCTCCCATTGCAAAGCAGCTTAAGACGCCTGCATGGGTTGATAGTCCCACATCTCGGACGCAATGGGATGATGCTGCGGAATGGCGACTTCATCCATTAGAAAACCCCGGCTTTCATGGCACATTTTCCAATCGGCAAAGGAAGCATGACGTTCATCCTTTTCCGAAATCACCGGCTCCATGCGGCCCAGTTGCCAGTCAATTGCCAGGTCCGGGTCATTCCAGGCGATGCCACGATCATGTTCGGGGCTGTAATAATCGCTGACCTTGTAAACCACCGTGGTATCGGGCACCAGGGTGCGGAACCCATGCGCAAATCCTGGCGGCACCCATAGCTGATACCAGTTCTGATCGGAAAGCTCGATGCGGATATGTTTGCCAAAGGTCGGGCTATCGGGCCGGATATCGACAGCCACATCCAGAATCGCCCCGTGTGTCACCCGCACCAGTTTGCCCTGGGCATGCGGATTAACCTGAAAATGCAGGCCGCGAATGGTATTCACCGGCCCACTGATGGACTGGTTTTCCTGCACCAGTTTGGTATCGCCGATGGCGGCAGCAAATTCGTCCTCGCGAAAGGTTTCGGCAAAAATGCCGCGCGGATCACGGTGCTGATTGGGAACAAAAAGCAGCGGTCCTTCTATGTCAAATCGGTCAAACTGCATGAATTTGGTTCCTTGATTGGAGTTTGGGGATTTGCACCCTACTTTTCGTCATTGGTAAAGCGGATGGGCTGGCGCATAAGCTGGCGGGTCATGCCCCATTTGCCGTTGCGCTTTACCGGCACGAATTTGACGTAAAGCAGGCTGGCCTGATCATCCACCGTGCCAAAAATGCGGTCTTTGCTGTCTTCATCAATGATGGATGGATAGGCCACATAGCTGTCGCCCGGCCCGGCATCGGGCTTTAGGTCCGCCGGGAGCAAAAGACGGGGCATGGACCAGGTGATCATGTCCTTTGACGTTGAATAATAAATGCCGTGTTCAGAACTGCCGTCTTTGTGTTTACGGCGGTGTTTATACACTGCGATAAAAGTGTTGCTGGCTTCATGGCGTACAATGCCCCTGATCGATGTCAGCCCATAGGGGCCAACACGGGCGCAATCGGTTTGATACACTTCCCACCCGTTATGGGGCGTCAGGCGCGCGGCATCGACGAACTTTTTGCCATTCCACAATTGCCAGCTTCGCGGGTCATCGACATGGGCACGGGCCAAACAATTGCGCGATGATTTGAAATCCACCCCACGTCGCCACAGGATAGTATAAAGATAATCCTTCCAGCGCACGATATTGGTGGCCGTCACATAGCTTGGCGCATGTTTGCGGTCATCGCGATAAGCCATTGGCGGCGGAAACGGGGCATGATGCGGCGGTTGCGCCTGATAGGTAAAATGCCGCCCGCCATCGGTTGATTTCAGAGTAACAAGCCCGTTGATCCAGCAATCGGTGCGCTGGGTGGCATCCTTGCAGGGCATGTCATGGCGATAGGGCATGAAACTGGCACTGCCCAGGGCATAAACCGTTTCACCATCGTCGGTATAAATGGCATGAAGCCAGGTGCGGTCATCCAGCAGGCCCGGGTCGGCCTTGCCTGCGGCCTTAAACCGGCTGTTGCAATCCTTATGCAGGTTTTCAAGGTTTTGGCCGACAAAGGCACGATTGCGAAAATTGGGCGCAAACAGCACCATGCGCCCTTCCCCATCGCGAAAGGCGCGTGCCGGGGCATCCGGTAAATGGGAATCATCACAGGCATTGATTGCTGTATCAAACAAAACGCTATCGCGCCCGGCAAGCTTTACATCCAGCTCCTGCGCCTTTGGCGATTGAACAAGCCAGGCGGCCGTTACGGCCAGAATGGCACTTCCCAAAAATCCGATAATCGCGTTTCTATGCACTTTTCATATCCGCGCTATTGTCGCCAACAAAAGGGCCGGAATGTGCAGGGCGTGGAGGGTCCCTGCACATTCCGTTGGCATGGTTACGCCGCCTTGCTCAGGTTTGGGGTCGGGTTCTGGCTCAGGCGATGTGCCATGCCATTTTCATCAAGGAATTTGGTCAAATCCTTGAACCGTTCGGCATAGGTTTTTTCAAACAGATCAAAATCGGCGTTGTCCCAGGCTTCCTCGAACGAGAAACGGTCGATATAGCGCCCGTCAACATGCGGAATGCCCAGTGTTTTGACGAATTCGCGGGTCCGGGTATCGTAGGTGATGTAAAGGGCCGGAACCTCGTTTGCCAAAGCCAGAAGGTTGCCATGCAGGCGGAAACCGGTAACGGCATCCTGGCGGCATTCGGCATCTTCAAAATCACTGACGGTTTCAAAAACGCTCAGCGACGAACGATACAGATCCAGCAGCGGATCATTCTCGCCATAGAGCCATTTTTCCTTGATCAGGCTAGCAACGGCCTTTTCCATGACGTGCTTGGGATTGTTCACCTGATTGCTGCGGGCATAGAAAATGGCTTTTTCTTCCAGCTCGCCCGCACATAAAATTTCGGTACGGTAATTTTCCGCCAATGTGCGCAGCATGTAACGCTGCAACATGGCAAAGCCATGCGTTTTACGGCGCAGAGTAAAGCCAAGATTTTTAATCTCGCTGGCCTTAAGGCGCGGCAGGCTTAGTTCCGGTTTGCAATGGCGAAACGCCGTCGGGCAGCCAAAAATACGCACATTTTTAATGCCAATCGAATTCAGCGCCTTGCGCGACAAGGCCCCACGCACGCCAATGGTTTTGGACCGGTCCGCCACCAGTTGCAGGAAGCGTTTGGTTGATTCATTGACATATTCGTCGGAATTATCGGGCACCTGGACACCAATGCCAAAGGCCATAACCGGCACCTTGGTTTTTTCCAAAACAGCCGTGATTTCATCCCACTGCCCATTGGTGTTAATGTAGTTCGAACCGCGCAAAAAGATGTAATCAAGGGTATTGATCTTTTCGATCTGCTCCTGGCTCAGCCCGCCGCTGCTTTGGCCGTAAATCGGGTAAAGTTCGGCATAATCAAGGATGCGCAGTGAACTGTCATAGACAAAACAGTCGCCAATATTGGTAAACAGTTCGGTTGCGCGCTGCGGTGCACCAAAGGTGTGGGTGACAACACCGTGGCCATCAACCACCTTGCCCGCAGGCATAAGCACGCCGATCCGGGGCTTGCGGCCCGGCTTGATATTTTCAACCATCTGGAAACTCCTGCTCGGGGCCGAAATATGCACGCTATGCGGTGCATATTTCGGCAATTTGCTCGTTTATTTTTTGCGTTTTGTCAGGGTGTTTTCACCCCGTTTTTGCCATGTCAGGCGGCGTTGGCCTGGCGCTGTTTCAGGCTTTCTTCCCAGGCAAGCGCATGGGTCACGATGGTATCAAGGTCATCATATTTGGGTTCCCAGCCAAGCTTCTCGCGAATGCGGTCCGCCCCGGCAATCAACGCTGCCGGGTCGCCCGCACGACGTTCGGCAAGGTTCACCGTAAAATCACTGCCCGACACACGCTTAACCGCATCAATCACCTCATAAACCGAGAAACCACGGCCATAACCGCAATTCATCACATCGCTTTCGCCACCCTTTTCCAGATATTCCAGGGCCAGCACATGGGCATTGGCAAGGTCGCTGACATGAATGTAATCGCGCACACAGGTGCCATCCTCGGTCGGATAATCATCACCATAAACATCCAAATGGCTGCGCACACCGCTGGCGGCCTGGCTGGCGATTTTGATCAGATGGGTGGCCTTGCGCGAGGTTTGTCCGGCCCGGCCTTGCGGGTCGGCCCCAGCAACGTTGAAATAACGCAGGGCCACAAAGCGGAAGTCATAGGCCACGGCAGCATCCTGCAGCATTTTTTCCGTCATCATTTTTGACGTGCCATAGGGCGAAATCGGTTTGGAGGGGAAATCTTCCAAAATCGGGGTTTTGGCCGGTTCGCCGTACACACCTGCTGTAGATGAAAAGATAAAATGACGGACATTGTTATCAACCGCCGCCTGGGCCAGGGCCCGGGAATTGACCGTGTTGTTGTAATAATAATCCAGCGGATAAACCACGGATTCCGGCACAATGATGGAACCGGCAAAGTGCATGATGGCAGTGACACCATGTTCGCGAATAACGCGCGAGACCAGATCAAGGTCGCCGCAATCGCCTTCGACAAAGGCGGCCCCGGCGGGCACCGCCCAGCGATGGCCCTGGCTGAGATTATCCAAGATTACAACCTTGCGCCCCGCATCAAGCAAAGCCAGTGCGGCGTGACTGCCAATATAACCTGCGCCACCGGTAACAAGTACTGTCATTTTATTGCCTCCTTGCAAGGGCGGTTCATGTCGGGGTCGGGGTAAATTTGACCATGAACCGCAAATAAGGGGCATTGCCGCCCGCCTGTTTGCTGGCGGCAATGCAGAGGTTTTTAAATTCAGGCCACTTTGCGCTGCGGCTGGTTTTGCGATGCCATCACATCGGTCATCTTGTGATCGATGTTGTTTTCGCTCAGGAAGGTTTGCATTTCGCGATAGGTCTGGAACCAGGCGCGGTTGAATTTGTCAAACAGGGACTGGTCCCAGTAATCTTCCAGCACGAAATCCTTTTGCGAGAAAACGTCATAGCTGGGGATTTGATAGGTTTCGGCAAATTCGACGGTGCGGCTGTCATAGGTGAAGTAAACGGATGGAACACCGTTGGACAATGCCATAAGGTTGCCGTGCAAACGGTAACCCAGCACGCAATCCTTCGTACGAACCAAATCCTCGTAATCCGACACCACATCGGAATAGAACAGCTTTTCCCGGTAAAGCTTTTCCATCGTATCATCAAGATACCAGTTCTTGACCCAGTCATTGTCCTTCAGGGCCTGCATGGCTTCCTGTTTTTGAACGTCCGTGCCGAAAACCAGTTTCTTTTCCTCCGGTTCGCCCTGGGCCATCAGGGTCACATCAAACCGGTTTGCCAGTTCCTTGACCAGGTCCCGATGGAAGGTCAGGTAACGTTTAATATCCTGTGCATAGGCGGGCGATACTTCGCGACGCAGCGTCACACCCACATTTTTAACGTCCTCCAATGCGGGCAGTTTGATACGCATGTTGGGGTTATTGGCACGGAATGCTGTCGGGCAGCCAACAATACGCACATTGGTAATGCCAAGGTCCCACAGAACCTGTGCGGTATAGGCCCCGCGTACCCCGATGGAGGTGGTTGAATCCGCCATCATATGCAAAACGGTTTTGGTCTGTTCGGAAAGCTCCAGCTTGCCCTTGACCGGAGCCTGTGCCCCAATGCCAAAGCCCAGAACCGGCAGCTTCAGACGTTTAAGAACCGCCACCGTATTGCGCCAGTCCATATGGGAATGGATATAATTTGAACCGCGCAGGAAGACGTAATCATATTCTTCGCGCAGGCGATCAATATCTTCCATTTTCGGATCGGCAATGGGCAACACACCCAGCTTGTCAAAGTTCATCAGCTTGAGTGATGAATCAAACACGAAGGCATCACCAATATTGTGATAGTGGTTAATGCTTTTCTGGACATCGCGATAATTATACCAGCGGACACAATCATGGTCGTAGACTTCGCCCGAGGGAATCATTACGAGGACGCGCGCCATGTTCTTTCTCCTTGCAGTTGATGAGTGAGGGCTGTTTTTTCCGTTCGCCAACACTCTTTCGCGCTATGGCGTGGTTAACGTTCCGGTCGCTTCAAGATGTGACAGGCAAAGCCGTCACGCCCCGACCACGGATTGGTGTGGTGTCGCAGCGGGTGCGACAGCGGACGGGCGGTTTTCGAGAACCCCCCGATATTGCGCAAGATGCTGTTCTGCGCATTCGATATAGGTCGGCGCACGACGAATCCCGTTGTGCATCCGGTCCCACAAGGTCTGGTCTGTCAGACATTCTATCAAACGGTCGGCCAGGTCTTCGGCACTGCCAACACGGAAATGCAGGCCGTTTACCCCGTCTTCGATTTTTTCGGCCATGCCGCCAATGTTACTGGCGATCATGGGGCGCCCGTGAAAGAAGGCTTCCTGAATAACAATCGGTGAATTTTCCCACCAGATGGACGGGATAATGGTCCAGTCGGCCATTTCCATCAGGCGCGGCATTTCGGTGTTTTGATAGGCGCCATAAAACCGCACCCGCTCGCCCGCCTTTTCGATCAGGTCTTTGACTTTTTCCTGATAATCAAGGGGTTGGCGATCAAGGTTGCCACCAAAGATCATCAAACGGGCATCATCGCCCCAGATGGATTCCGGCACACGCCCCACCGCATCGAGCAGCACATCGGCACCCTTGAACATCGTTAACTGACCAAAATAGGCAAAGCGGGAACGACGCGGTTGCGCCTTGGTCAGCGGGCGAAGGGCGGCCTGTTTGTCAATATCCAGGCCATTTTCAATGACCGACATTTTATCGGCATCCAGGCCCCAATCGATGAAACGGTCCGCCAAAAACTGGCTGGGCGATACATAATGGTCGGCCAGGTCCAGCATGGATTTGATAAAGCGTTCACGCCGCAGGAAGGATGCCGGGGAAATATTGGCGAAACAGCCATTGCAATCAATCGGGCTGGCCCGGTTACACAGTTTGTGCCCGCCACTTTTAACCATCTGGCCGTGATTGTGGCACATGGTCAGAAATTCGTGGAAGGTAAAGAAAATCGCAGCATCCGGCAGGGCTTCGCGCACCGCATAGATCGTTTCCATGCCCAGCCCCAACACATGGTGAAAATGCACCACATCGGGGTTGTAATCCTTCACAAACCGCAAAAGGTCGCGGTCAATTTCGCCGGTGCTGCGGTTTGATAGCAAAAAATGATCATAATTTTCCGCGTGATAAAGAATTTCATTGTCTTTCTGGCGCAGGCTCATCAGAGCGGATGCCCCGTGGCGCGGCACCGGATGCCCCACCCGTGCCAGATAAAAGCTCTCGACACCGTCGAGTTCGTTCAGTCCCTTATGCAGGTTATAAGACCCGACTTCGGCCCCGCCCAGCGACAGACTGGGATGACCGTGGGAGATGACCAGCACACGCAAATCAGTCGACGGCATGATTGTGGCTCCGCAAATTTGAAACGACCAAAGACCAGCGGCGATCAAACGCCCAGCGGTCCAAACGATGCGAAAGTTCCTCCCAGGCGGGCGTGGACGTTATGGATTGTTCACTGCCCAATAATTCAACTTCCGGCAGCCAGTAGGATGGCGTTCCGGCCATGCGCAATTTCAGCGCAATATCCAGGCCCTTTTCCGACGGGCCGATATATCCACGGGTAAATCCCTTTACATCCAGAAAGGCCGCACGCGGCAAAATGCAGCATTCCACCGTCCCGGCACTGACCTCGCAGGGTTCGGCATCGGTTAACACCGCACGCGGATAACCCACATAACGATCTGCCAGATATTTGCCTTCCGGCCCTTCCTCGATCCAGGTGCCGGCCCAGCGCACGGAATCATCTTCAAACAAAATGGTCGGGCAAACCGCCCCCTTGCTGCCGCGCTTGCGATAGGCATTCAAAAGCGGGCCAAACCAGCCCTTTTCGCGCGGCAATACATGCACAGACATCAAACAAAC
Source organism: Thalassospira sp. TSL5-1 (assembly GCF_001907695.1). NCBI lineage: Bacteria > Pseudomonadati > Pseudomonadota > Alphaproteobacteria > Rhodospirillales > Thalassospiraceae > Thalassospira > Thalassospira sp. TSL5-1. The sequence continues at coordinate 1,435,797 of NZ_KV880637.1, read as the reverse complement.
GGCATCGGATTTGGTGGCTTTCACACCGACTTCCAGCGCATCGCAATAATCCTCGACACCTTCGGCAAAAACGAAACGCACATTCAGTTTGTAAAAGGCTGCCAGGCGCAACATGTCGCTACCAACCTGATCAAAACTTTCCGCCGGACCAGCAATAACGATGGGCAATTTGCGCGTTTCCGGGTCCAGGCCCAAAAGCGCGATGGTCACACCCATATCGCCAATCGTGTCATCCGCGCCAACAATCAGGGTGACGGGGGCATTTTCATCAAAATTGCCAATGTCATGCACATCAATGGCAAACGGGCTTTGCGCCGTCATATTTTGCAGCATCGGGCCAAACTGGCGTTCAATGCTGCTTGATGCCGTAACAGATCGCGGGTCCAGCGACGGCAAAACACGTGAAAGGGCCTGACGTGCCGATGCCCGGGTCGGATTAAGCGGACAATAGGCAGGGAAACTGTCAGTAATGTTGAATTCCAGATAAATCGGCTGATCAGATGCCGGGGTATCGGCCAGCGGGCAGAACACCAAAAAACCGTGGCTGTTGCGCGCCGAATTCATGCCGGAAAACATCGGATCATTGATGAAGGCTTCGGTCACATCCGGGCGGGTCTGGCGGGTCCAGCTATCGTCAATGCGAATGCTGTCCTGGCCCACACGCAGGTTGATTTCATTGACCCCACGGTCCGGGTCCAGCATCCAGCCGGAAACCAGAATACCACTGCCTTCAATCACCAACGCAAAGTCGATGCCGACACGAATGGGACGGTCAAGGTCGGAGACCGTATCACGGCCATCAAAGCGATGGGCGGCAAGCTGCATTTGCTCCAGGATATGATCCGATGCCTTGACCCGGCCCAAGACAGACCGGATATGCGCCGGGACATCACGCGGGGCGACCAGCACACGCTGCTGATAGACCTCGATCCCGTACCAGCCATCCTTGCCCCGGAAATAAATGCGCTGCAATTTTTCCGGTTTAACCACCCGTTCGGTCTCAAGCAAGCCAATAACCCCGGCGGCATCTTCGCCCAGATCATCACGCTGGAATTCCGCACTGGTCAATTCGGCCAGTACCGGGCCATCCTCAATCGCGATCACACGGGTGCGGCCATGCGGAAAGTTGCTGGACCAGCCCTGAATATAAAGTTCGTTATCTTCAAGCCCACCCAGGACTTCGACAAAGCCGTTGCTGCTCGCTGCGATGCGGACCAGTGCGGCCACCGTGCGCAAGCGTTTTTTGTTGGTTTTACCGGCCAACAGCGCCTCGATCACGCCATCCATCACCCCGGCAAAGGACGCACCGGACTGTTCCGCCACGGCAGACAATATCGCCTCCAGGCCCTGCCCCCGGCTTTCAATGGCATATTCAGCCGGTTGGCCGGGGCGACGGAACACCACCTTTTTAAGGCGGCCCCCACTAACATTGACCAGCGGCAGCAAGGCGATAAAACCAAAGGCGGAATCAGCCGAACTGTCATTACGACGCCAACTGATCAGGGAAGCCTGCACCTTGGCATCGGGCGACCCGTTAAGGTAAACATCAATCGTGGCGGGCATGGCACTGCCCACCCCGGCCATGAGGGCCAATCCTTCGTCCACCAGTGTGGCCATGACGGTTGCCCCGTCCAATGGCAGGCCTGAAGGCTCACTCATGCCCTGCTCTCCTGTTATGTGATGAACTGTAAAATGACTGTTTTTCATGTGCGGTCACAAAGCCAAACGCGCCCAGGCCTTCCACCTCAAGGCCAATGGCGTTGCGGTCATCTGCCTGGGCCATATCCGCAAGGTAGCGGCCATATTCGCTGTTGGCGTTAAAGCCCGCACTGCGCGTCATTTCGTCACGCGCAATCCAGCCCAGCCGCCAGGCGGTTTCCTCGGGGCTGCCAATTTTCAGGCCCTGGCGTTCCTCGACCGAACACACAAACTGGGCGGCCTGCAACAGGCTGGCCGGTGTGCCGGTATCAAGCCAGGCACATCCCCGGCCCAGCATTTCAACATTCAGCATGCCATCCTCAAGATAGGCCCGGTTAAGGTCGGTAATTTCCAGTTCGCCCCGGCCGGAGGGGTGAAGGGCGCTTGCGCGTTCCGGCGCGGTTGCATCAAAAAAATACAGGCCCGTTACCGCCAGGTTGGACGGCGGATGGGATGGTTTTTCAATAATATCCAATGGCTTGCCATCGCCATCAAATGCCATAACGCCATAACGTTCCGGGTCGCGCACGGCATGGACAAATACCGTGGCCCCGTCATGGCGGCGGGTGGCGGCTTGCAGGCGCGCGCCCAAATTATCGCCATGAAACAGGTTATCGCCCAAAATCAGCGCACAAGAATCCCCATCCAGAAAATCCCGGCCAATCAGCAGCGCCTCGGCAATGCCGTTGGGCTTCTGCTGCTCGGCATAGGAAAGCTGTACGCCAAACTGGCTGCCATCACCCAAAAGCGACATGAACGCGCCGGATTGACCGGCAGCGGTGATGATCAAAATGTCGCGAATACCCGCCAGCATCAGGGTGCTTAGGGGATAAAAAATCATGGGTTTGTCCCAGACAGGCAACAATTGCTTGTTGGTCGCATGGGTGATCGGCCACAGCCTGCTGCCGGTGCCGCCGGCCAGAATGATGCCCTTCATGCGATTTTCCCCTCTGGAATGCCCGATTGCGTCAGGGTTTGAGCCAACCCCTGCGGCCAGGGTTGGCAGGGCAACTGCAAATGACGGGCGATTTTGCTGCAATCGAGCACGGCAAATGGCGGGCGGGCGGCGATTTCATTGCGGTTTGCCGCCGAAACTGGCGCAACCAAACCACGATCCGCCCCGACATGATCGGCAATTTCCAATGCGATGTCATAGGGGCTGGCCCCGCCAATCCCGGCACAATGGAAGATCCCGGCTTCAATGGCGTCACCCGCAATAATGCGCTGGCACAGGCGGATAATGTGGGAGGCCAGCATCACCGCCGAGGTGGGCGAACCAAACCGGTCATTCACAGCGGAAATTTGTTCACCGCGCGCCAGCTTTTCGGCCATTGCCTGAACAAAACACCGACGATGACGGCCATGTAACCACGCAGTTCGCAAAATCACTGTCTCAGGGGCCGACATACGCACCGCACGCTCCCCTGCCCGTTTTGTCGCACCATACCAATTGACTGGTCCGGTCCTGTCACTTTCAAAATAAGGGCTGGAACCCTCACCTGAAAAAACAAAATCGGTCGATACATGGATCAGGCGCACACCCATGTCAGCCACGACTTCGGCCAAAAGGCCCGGCACTTCCGCATTGATCTGGCGTGCCTCTGTCCGAAGGGTTTCCGCCCCGTCAACATCGGTAAATGCTGCCGCATTCACCACCACCGCCGGGGGATGTGCTTTTATCGCGTGTAACATTGGCGACAGTTCGACCAGATCAAGATCATGGCGGGGCGGCGCAAACAGGGAAATGCCCTGCTCTGCCAATTGTGCGGCGCATTCCTGCCCCAATTGGCCGCCCGCGCCCAATAACAGGACATATTTGCGAACCGGCAGTTCGAAAATGGCGTTTAACGGGTTCATTGTCATTTTGCCCACCTCACCACACAATTGCGCCAAGCGACAAACCACCGACCAGCCCCACCAAAACCGCCAGCAACAAAAGCGGGGTTCGCAAATCATTGCGGTGCTTGTCATTCAGGACGGCAAGGCGTTCATCAAAACCGCCCAGCGATTTGTCGAACCGCACCAAGAATACTTCCAATTGCTCAACCCGGCTGGCGAGTTCTTCCTGTCCATTGCGTACTAGGCGCACACCGGCCTCGATGCCATCGTCGGCCGATGCCAATTCATCCATGCGTTTGGAGGAATCAATCAGGCGCTTGGCCGCTTCGCGCTGACCGTTTTGCAAAATATGCTGGGCTGCAAGCAAGCGGTCCAGCCGGTCCAGAATTTTGCCCAGCGGTGCATTCATCGCCGAATGGGCCGCCTGTTCGGTTTGCGAGGGAATGCGCAAGGCGGTTTCGGCCCCGGTTTCCGGGGTAATTGCCACAACGCTCAGGCTATCGGCAGCGGCAAGGGCGGCTTCGGGCAGTTCGATTTCAAAGGCATGTTTGCCATTGCCAATGCCGTTGCGACGCAAATCAATCCGTTCCCGATCCGCCTTGACCTTCAACAGGGTATGACCGTTCAGGCGAACGATTACATCAATTTGTGCATCGGGCCGCTGCGGGCACCACACCCAGCCAAACAGGCGTTCACGGTCAATCGCATCGACATTGCCTTCCAGCACCAAGGGTCCCTCCGCCTGTTGGGCGGGCTTGGCATTTTGTGCGGCACCACTTTGTGCCGGTGCCGCCTTTTGTGCCTGCACCGACGGATTGGCGGCTGGCGGGGTCGTATCAGTCGTATCCTTGGTCTTTTCCTGTGCAACTGCCATGAAAATCTCCTTTGTCAGGCCGCAACAAAGTCGGGCCGGATCAGGTTACGAAAACGCGAAAGATGGGTTTGGGCGACATCATCAATATTGGCCGGGGCGCGCACATTGCCCGAAAGTTTCTTCCACAGTTTCGGGTTGATGGCGCAATCGGCCATTGTGCGGGCAAGGGCAGCCGGGTCATCGGGGCGCACATGCAAGCCATCCATGCCGTCACGCACCATTTCGGCCATGCCGCCAATATTGCTAGTAATCACCGGACGGTTATGCTGAAAGGCCTCCTGAATGACCAACGGGGCGTTTTCCCACCAGATAGACGGGGCAACCACCCAATCCACGGCGGCCATCAGTTCGGGAATATCATCACGGTCATAAGCACCAAGGCGGACAACCCGGCTGCTGGTCTGTTCAAACAGGCGGTCAATTTTTTCATTAAAGGCCGCTGTCTGGAACGGTGCACCGCCATGAATGCGCAGTTCAAAATCAACATCCTCCGCAATCAGCCTGCGGGCAGCCTCCAGCAACACATCCGCCCCCTTCCAGGGGTTAAGATTGCCAAAATAGCCAAACACATTGGGCATGCCGCCCGTGCCATGATCACGACGGCGCACGGAACGCACCGCCGGGCGACCATTATGGATCACCTCGATTTTATGGGGATCAAGGCCCCATTCAATATAACGTTCCCGCAAAAACCGGCTGGGTGACAAAAACAGGTCAACAGCGCGCAAATGATTGCGAATATTGACTGCCCGCATGGCAAACTGGTCCGGGGTGATCCCCGCAAGGCCGCATTTTTCGCCCGATACATCCAGCGACTGATATCGCTTCCGGGTTTCACGATGGATCATCAGGCCGTCATGCGGGCAGATCTGGTAATAATCATGCAGCGTCATGACAATTTTGCAATCCGGCAAAACCCGGCGGATCAACATCGGCAATTCGATACCAAACAACACCAAATGATGAATATGAACCACATCTGGCCGGAAATTTTCCAGAAGTTCGGTTATGGCAGGCACAACGGCATAAAGGTCGGTCTGGGACATGTTGAAACGGTCAAAATGACCCGCCCAGAACAGTAATTCATCGTCGCTGTCATTGACCGCCTGAAAGCTTGTGCCAGGGCGACGTGTGCGATGCACATCATTCGTCGCGCCAACAAACAGGGCCTCGCACCCGGCCCGTTTATAGGCATTAAACAGGTCGTGGGCGAAAATTTCGGTCCCGCCGGGATGCAGGTCCGGGTGATTATGGGCCAATACCAGAATACGCGGGTTCATGTGTTGCTCCTGCGCGGTTTCTGGGCCACCAGAATATCCTGATAATGCGGGGATTTATCGCCATGCCAGGCGCCAAAACTTTTGCGCAGCAGGGCAAACCCGGCCCTGGCCAGCAGCTTTTCCAAATAGCCTTCGTCAAAACCAACAGCGGCCATCGGGTTTTCACCGCGCAAATGCCAGCAGGGTTTGTCCTTTTCGCGCACAAGGCCACTTAAGCGCGGGTCACATTTCGGGGCTGCCAGTTCCTCGGCACTGCGAATGATAAAGGCCGTAATAAAAAGGCGACCACCGGGCCGCAAAACCCGAAAAATTTCCTGGCAATACCGTTCAACCTCGGCCGGGGGAAGATGGGTTGCCACCGAAACCATCGTGGCAAAATCAAATTCCCCATCCTGGGCGGGCAATTTCCAGCTTTCACCAGCCACCTTGCCGTCCGGGTTATAAAGCGCGTTGGCAAGATCGACAGTTTGAAAACGAAAATCCCTGTAAACCGGGCTAATGGTTTGCTGGCACCATTTCACCCCGTCCGCGACCGGATCAATGCCCAGATAACGGGTTTTGCCCGGGACCAAATATTGGGTTAACGGCACCGCCATGCGGCCAATCCCGCAACCAATATCCAAAACACTTTCGGTCGGCTTCAAACCGCCCAGCCGGACAAAATGGCCTAAAAATTCAGCGCCGATAGCAAGGTAATCGCCATCACCAACAAAGACCTCGTCCTTTGCCGGGCTTGGCAGAAAACGGTTTTGGGCGATCTGGCGACAAATGGCCCCCAAATACACTTCCTGACGCGGCGTTAAATTGGCAAAGGACGATGTTTTGCGTCCGGCGCGGCCCCTGGCGGTTTTTTCGGTTGGGGTATCGTCGTCGCCATCCACCGTTTCACCCAGAGATGTATCGGGGATTAACAGGCCACTATCGGCGTCGCTTGCAACGGCACCCTCCTTGGCGGCGGGCGGCCCGATAGGGGCAACATCGGACATTTGCGCCGCCGCCGCGGCCGCGCGATCTTGTGGCGCGGAACCTGGCCCGGAGGTATTTGCAGTATCCCCAGAGCTGTCTTTGGCATTCATGCGCTTTTCCGCCGGATCCCGCATGATGCGTATTGATGGATATTCCGACGTTTTTGTCTCGGCCCCGGCATCGGCCTCGGTTTTTTGCGGGCGATGCCCCGGAATGGCAAGAATACTGTTCATAATAGGCGTTCCCCCGTCAAAACGTCGCCAGCTTGTGGCGCAACACCGTAAGTGGAAAGTTCGGTCATCTGATCATTCCAGCGGCGGGCGTGAAGCCAGGCGTTATATTGCGTCGCAACACCGCGCATATAATCGGCATGGGTCGAGATGGATTTGCGTTCAAAATGATAAAGTTCGGCATCGGGGACATAACGAATGTCAAAGCCCTGGGCGCGGATTTTCAGGCACAGATCACTGTCTTCGTAATCGCCAATGACGTAATCCTCGCTAAAGCCATCGACATCCTCGAACACGCCACGATGCAGCAGCATGCAGGCCCCTGTTACCGCCGGCACCGACCGTTCAACACAGGCATCGCGATACCCGCCCGGCATGCCCTTGTAATAATGATGGTTCAACCACTGGCCGCGTTCATTGCGCGCAAAATACATCCCGGCATGTTGAAGTGATCCATCCTCGAACAGCAATTTGGGACCCACAGCTGCAACATCCTTATCGCCGCCCATGCGGGTTGCCATCGTGCCCAGCCAGCCGGTGCGATGCGGGATAATGTCGGAATTCAGCATCGCCAGCAAATCGGCCCGGGCAACGGCAGCCCCGCTATTGCACGCCCGGGCATACCCGCCATTGCGCGCCATAATGACCAGGCGCAACGGCACGCCATACAACTGATAAAGACCACGCAAAAGATGTTCGGTTTGTTCGGCCTGTTCGGGGCTATCAAGCACGTAAATCAGTTCGCAATGCTGCGAAATCCAGGGGTCGCAGGCAAAGGCGCCCACTTGTGCGCGCAGGAAATCCAATACCCGGTAAAGCGGCACGATAATCGATACCGACGGATCGTTACGCTGTTCACCAATGTCGATCACGGTCGGGCCACCAATACTGCCCAGCAGTTTTTGCTGCACATCCCCAATCACCGGCGCAAGGCAGTTTTCCATGATATCGTCATTCAGGTGCTGCGGCGGCACGGCACGTAAAATACGTGCACGGGCCTCCGCCGGGTCGGCAGGTTGGGCGGTTGGCACCATCAAATGGCGACTGCCCGATGTAAGCCGCAAAATGCTGCGCGGCTGTAAAATCGGCACCTGGCTTTTAATTTCCGGATGAAAGCCGACAAACCCGGTGGCAGGCACGGTTTTTTCGTCCTCCACCACCGACCCGGCATAACGATAGAAATGATTTTCAAAGCCGTGTTCAGTGCCGGTATGGTCCAGCACATCCACCCCGCCCACCATTTCAACCGGATCACGATACCAGCCCCCAATCAGGGTGCCGCGTGCCGTGGTTACGGCAAGGTCCACCTCGCCCGATGGCAGGCCACCACCACCGGTTACGCGCTGGGCGGAAAGCGGGCAGCGCAACTGAAATTCAAGGGCGGCCTTGCGCGATGTGGCATCGCCGCGCGCCAGGGCATCAATGGCATATTCGCGCAAATCGGCATCGGCCTTGCCCTGTGCCAGCCACCAGCGCGACAAGGACGGCAAATTTGCCTTGCCTTCAAGGTGGCGAATGGCAAGCGCACGGCTGCCGGTAATCACCAGATAGGCCCCGGCTTCCAGGCCATTGCGATCAGCGATAAAGAATGTCTGTTTCGCCCCATTTGGGGTTTCTCGGCCATGATGGGCCGTTTGCGGCAAGCGCCAAAACCCGGTGGGCGACACCACATAGGTGGCTTCAATCCCGCCAAAGGCGACGGGCAGTGTAGTTGCGATCAGCATTTGCCGTTCGCTCAGGCGGGCGACCGGCTGGGCACGCTGCGGGTCTTCGACAATCCGCGCCACCAAGCGGTTTAAAACCTGGGTATAGCTGCGGCTGCGCCGCATGCGAAACATGCTGGCCCAGGCGCCGAGCATGGCTGAAAGAAGAGATAAACGCCCCGCTGGCGTCACATCATCGAGCAGCACATAGGCATCGATGGGGTCAAACTGCCCATCAGGCGCAATGGTAATTTCCTCCTGCCGCCCCAACGTGCCGGTTTCAGCCACCAGGGACAGCGGGTGATCTTTGGGTTGGGGGATCACACGCAAAAGCCGTGTTCCACCGCTCCCCAGCGGCAAACGCAAGGTTGCCTGCGGGGAAATTTTCTGCCCGTCACGTGCTTCCAGTTTGGGGACAGTCCACAAACGGGTCGGCAGGTTCCAGACCAAAATCAGCGTATCGGGGGTCAGTCGGCAGACCTCCGGCATATCGCCGGACAACGGGCTGTCATCAGACGTGGCAAGTTCAAGCATTTGGCGCCTGTACCCTTACAGATGAAACGAAAAAAATGGGATGCCCGCAGCGAGCACTGCGAACATCCCGGTATCGTTACTGAACGTTGAAGAAGTGGTCCGGATGATCCTGGACTTCCTGTGCATCAACATTGTTAAGGGTGATGGAATCACCATTACCAAGGTCAATAACCGTATTGGCACCATCCTGGGTTGCCCGTGCGGCAACATCATCGGCCGAGGAAATATCGGTGTCGTTAATGCCCTTGGAAATCGAGAGCATGTCTTCACCCACCTGGAAGTCGAGGACAACATCGTTGCCACCACCGCCAGAGAAGACAAAGTTATCCTGACCGGCACCACCGACAAGAACATCGTCGCCAGCACCGCCATTGATGACATCGTTACCGGAACCACCCATGATCAGGTCGTTACCGGCACCGCCATTCATCACATCGTCACCCGATCCGCCAAGCATGACGTCATTGCCGTCACCACCCTGCATCAGGTCATCGCCGGAACCACCCAGCATGATGTCGTCACCGGCACCGCCATACATGATGTCACTGCCAGAACCGCCCTGCATCAGATCGTTGCCATCGCCACCATCAAGCAGGTCATTGCCCTGACCACCTGTCAGCAGGTCGTCGCCAGCTCCACCGAAAAGCTGGTCGTCACCATGTCCACCAAACAGCATGTCATTGCCGCTATCGCCCAGCAATTGATCATCGCCCGAACCGCCAAACAAAAGATCGCGGCCGGCACCACCAAGCAACACGTCGTCGCCCGACCCGCCAAACAGGTGATCATCGCCTTCTTCACCGAACAGAACATCATTCTGCCCGTGTCCGAACAGGGTATCGTCACCGCCGCGACCAAAAATCACATCGCTAAAGCGTGACCCGAGAAGCGTATCGTCATATGCACCGCCTTCGAGAGTTGCCATCATATCCTCCTTGTTGTCCCATTTCGGGTTTCGGTGTGACTAGAGGCTGGCCGTTCCCTCAGGTTCATGTATCGCCCGGAAACCGGCCACACACGAACCCTATATTCTTTTGCTTTCTTATAGGAAGTTATTATCAAGGTATTATTGTGGCGATATTATGTAGAGAGGAAATTTTTACACATTTTTACTTGGATTCTTGTTTTTATTATTACAATACATTTGATCTATATTTGATTTAAAATTTAAACCATTAACAAACAAAAAAAGACCAGCCTTTGAAGGGCCGGTCTTTGATCGTGGCAAAATTGCCGAAAAATCGCGTCATTTTAACAGGTTGGGGTTATTTGGTACAAAACGGCCCCTGCCCCAACCTGTACTTTGATAACGCTGATTAATCCTCGCGGAAGGCGCGATCCATGCTTTCAATGATCGGGTCAAGCAGATAGTCGATCGCGGTGCGTGGGGTATTGAGCACCAGAATATCGGCTGGCATCCCTGCCCGCAATTTAACATCGGGGTGGTTGGCCAATTCGCTGGGGTCAATTTTGGCGCGCACGACATAATAGGATGAATCGCGTTTTTCATCGACGGTCTGATCGGCATCGATATAGCTTATTTTAGCCTTGATCGGTGCCAGACGACGCTGATTATAAGCCGTCAAGCGGACCTGGGCATCCGCGCCCATATGAACCGCATCAATATCACGGCGGTTGATCATCGCCTCGATCTCCAGCGGTTCCTGGTCGGGCACCACATCCATAATCGGCTGGGCCGGGCTGATGACGCCACCTGGCGTTCTGATCTGGATGTTGCTAACAATGCCATCCTGGGGCGAACGAATTTCCAGGCGACTTAACACGTCATTCTTGGCCGTGATGCGCTGATTAACATCATTTACCGCCAATTGGGTTTCCTGAATGGATTTGGCAATGTCGCTCTGCCATTCCATTTCAATGGATGCCAGCGCAATTTCGGCACCGGCTTTTTGCTGTTCGGCTGCGGCCCGCTGGGCCTTGAACTCGCCGGCATCCCCAACCAGATCGCTCCAGCTATTTTCAATTTCCACAAGCTGGGTCCGGGTCGCATACCCCTTGGAGGCCAATTCACGTACACCATCAAGCTGTTCTTTCACCAGTTTTTGCTGGTGGTCGCGGGCCTTGATCTGGGAATCCAGTGCATCCGCCTCGGCGGAAAACTGGCGTATCTGTTTTTCCTGGGCGTCACGCTTGGCCAGGTAAACCTCTTTACGCTTGTCAAACAGGCGTTTTTCATCATTCAGAATATCGGCCACATACGGCTCCTTTGACGATAACAGGGTATCGGGAAAGGTTATGGCCTTATCGCCTTTCTGTTCCGCCCGCAGGCGGGCCAGCTTGGCCTGCAAGCCGTATTTTTCACCGCGCAATTGCTCCAGTTCCGACTGGGTACGGGTACCATCCAGCAAGGCAAGCGGCTGCCCTGCACGCACATGCTCACCTTCATCGACCAGCAGCTTTTTAAGAATACCACCTTCAAGATGATTAACCGTCTTCTTGCGCGAATCGACAATTACCGAGCCCGATGCAACAGCAGCACTATCCAGCCGGGCATTAAAACCCCACAGCAAAAAACCGCCGAAGCCCACCAGAATAACCAGGGCGCCAGCCATGATCGGCTTGCGCAGGCTTTGTTTGGAAGCTGCCCGTTCCTCGGCCAATACTTCGTGCCAAACCGGTTGCGGGGCGTCAGGGTTAATAACATTACCCCGTTCATCAAGGTTGATTAAACGGTTCATGCCGCACCTCCGTTTTCCAGCTTGCCGCCATTGGCGACATATTTGCGGTTAGCCTCCGGCAGGGATTTAACATCAGTGGCGGGTTCGCTAAGGGCCTGCACCACATCTGTCCGTTCACCGAACTGTTTGACACGGCCTTCCTGCAACACCAGCAATTTATGGGCATAACGCATGATGGATTGACGATGGGCAATCAGCACCACCATCGCCCCGTTTTCCGATGCGGCCCGAATGGCCCGGATCAGGGATGCTTCGCCTTCGGCATCAAGGTTGGCATTGGGTTCATCAAGAACCAGCAAGCGCGGCCAGCCATACAGGGCGCGGGCCAGCGCAATGCGCTGTTTTTGCCCGCCCGACAGCGTATAGCGGCCCGAACCAATGGGCGTGTCATAGCCCAGCGGCAAACGACCAATCATTTCATGCACACCGGCCGCACGGGCGGCGTCAATAACCTTGCGCGGGTCGGCTTCGCGCATCCGGCCAATATTTTCGCGAATGGTGCCATTTAACAGCGACACTGATTGCGGCAGATACCCCACCATGTCGCCAAAGGAACCGCGTTCCCACAAATAGGTGCTGTGCCCATCCAGATAAACCCCGCCTGCTGTGGGCTTTGCCGCCCCGATCAGGACACGCGACAACGTGGATTTCCCGGCGGCCGACGGGCCGATAATGCCAAGAATTTCACCGGGATTAATGTCAAACGAAATGCCTTTGAGCACCGGCACATTATTGCCCGCCACAGCATAAACAAGGTTATCGACCACAAGCGGGCCTTCACAACGCGGGGTTGGTTCCACTTCGCGTTCGGACTGGCGCTGTTCCAGAATGTCGCGAATGCGCTGCCACGCCGACAGGGCATTAACCCACCCGCGCCAGTCGCGGGTGACATTGTCAAACGGCAGCAGCAAGCGCCCCATGATCACGGTGCCGCCAATCATCGCACCCGGCGATGTTTCGCCCTTGATGACCAAGGCCGCCCCCATTGCCAGCACCCCCACCTGCAAACCATAGCGCAGCGACCGGGTCAGCGAATACATGCCCTTGCCGCGTGCATTGGAAATATCAAGCAATTCGGTGGTGTGATGCTGGGCGGAACGCCAGCGCATGGCAAGGGCCGGCATCATGCCCATCCCCTCGATGGCTTCGGCATGGGGGATGGCCGACCCAATATCGGCAATGTTACGCAAATTGGCGCTATTGGCTTCCTTAGTAATGCGACGGGACAAAAGGTCCCCCAGCAAACTCAGACCAATCAGCATGATCACGCCAATCACACCGGCCAGACCATAATAAGGATGTAGGGCAAACATCACGCCCAAAAAAATCGGGGACCACAAAGCCTCAAGCGGCGCGCCAATCGTATTGCCATTAATGAAAGTCCGAAGATCGGCTAAATCCCGCAGGACCTGGGTGCCCGGTGTGGAGCCCTTCTCCATCGAGACGCTCATGGCGGCGGCAATCGCTGGCAGGTTCAGACGCCGCAACAATGACTTTGCCATTTCCTGAAAGGTCATGGCGCGAATGAAATCCAGAATGCCATACAAAATGATGGCACCTACAGCGATGATCAGCAGAAGCTTCAGGGTATCGAAGCTTTGGCTATTGATCACCCGGTCGTGGACCTGCAGCATGAAAAGCGGCACGGTCAGTTGAAGGATATTGATAAACCCACTCACGATCCCGGCCCAGGTCAGGCCGCGCACAAACGTAAAACGGGCTTCGCGGATCAATGTGGGCGCATCAAGAGCGGGGCGTGTTTCCAGCCGCGCTGTCATGGTGCTTTGCGCACCTTTTGACCGAAATTGCATCCAATCTCATCCAATTTGCAAAAAGTCATAGTTTTTCCGCAATCTGCTCACATAGTTGCGAAATCATGATGCAATAAAATAAATCGAAATATGTCGATCTAATGTTCATGATGGGACAATGTAAAAACACAAATAAACGAAGTATACCGGGGGTAAAAACTTGGAAAATACTTCAAAATTCTGAGCAAACTACAGGAAGGATTGGACAGATTGGAAACAGTTACAAAACAACGTCCTGTTGTCTTCCTAAATTCTCTGGTCGCTATCGGTGCAAGCTGCATAACGGCCACTAAATCTTGGGACCAGATAACGGATCGAATGCCATGACCGTCACTCACCTTGAACTTGCAAACACAGTTGAACGAATCTATCGGCGATTTGCCGACCTGTTGCGCGTCGATCTGATCCGGCTGGGCAATGATGATATCAGCCCGGCCCAGGTAGCCCTGCTATTCAATATCGGCGATGACGAACTCTCGGTTCGTGATCTGCTCGATCGGGGGCACTATATGGGGTCGAATGCGTCCTATAACCTCAAGCAGCTTGTGGAATCAGGCTATATTGAACGTCAGGTTATGGCCCGGGACCGCCGGTCCGCACGGATCAAGCTGACCGACAAAGGCCATGCCCTGTGCGATGCCTTGCGTGAATTCCACGAGGAATATCACGAAGCCCTTGCCAATGGACGGGGTGGAGAAGCAGAGCTTGAAAATGCCCTGCATACCCTGCGCCGTCTGGAGGAATTCTGGACGCAAACCTTGCGGTATGGCGGTGTTCCCGCCTCCGCACCAATGACAGGCAACGAAGCACGCAATCGCCGATGAAAATTGTCTTTGTCCATCGTCGTGGGCCGGGACAATTTGTACATCTTGCCTGTCACCTGGCCAATGCCGGGTGGCAGGTATCCTTTTTGTGTGAAGGCATGAATGTCAGATTGCCGGGCATTCGTGTCCTAACACATCGTTCGCCCGATGCCCTGCCCGCCCATGTCAAACCGGCAAGTCACCTTGATTTGCATACCGAAATCGGCCATCAGGCGGCCGATACACTGGCAGCCCTGGTAGCCCGGGAAGGCAAACCCGACATTGTCTTTGGCCATATCGGCTGGGGCAGCATGATGTTTGCCCGCGATGTTTTGCCCGACAGGCCGCTTTTGGGCTATTGCGAACATTTTTATCATGCCAGCGGACGCGATGTCGGGTTTGACCCACAAGAACAGGTATCGCTTAATCAGCGCAAACAGTTGCGCCTGCGCAATAGCAGCCAGCTTTTGACGCTGGAACAAATCGATGCCGGTATCAGCCCGACACAGTGGCAAAAGGCTGCCTACCCCAAACTGTTGCGCGGCAAAATTGGCGTATGCCACGATGGCATCGACATGCAGCGATGCAAACCCGATGCAAATGTGAAATTCGCTCTGCCCGATGGCAACGTGATTGATCGTAACACCCCGGTTGTCACTTATGTTGCGCGCGACCTGGAACCCTATCGCGGGTTTCCCCAATTCATGCGTGCAGCGGCCAAAACGGCAAAAACCCACCCCGATGCCCTGTTTCTGGTGGCAGGGGGCGATGGTGTTAGCTATGGCGTACCCGCCCCCGATGGCCGCCCGTGGCGCGAAATCATGATGGAAGAAACCGCCATTGATCCGTCACGCATCGTGTTTTTGGGGCAAATCCCCCATGAACAGCTGGTTGCCCTGTTTCAGATCAGCCGGGTGCATGTCTATCTGACATTTCCGTTTGTTCTGTCCTGGTCAGTACTGGAAGCAATGGCATGCGGCGCGCTTGTTATCGGCTCGCAAACCGGACCGGTGGAAGAAGTCATCCGTCATGGCAAAAACGGCCTGCTGACTGATTTTTGGGATAGCGATGCCCTGGCAAACCAGATCGGTGATGTGCTGGATCATCCACAGCATTATAATGCGTTACGCCAAACCGCCCGACAAATCGTTGGCAACCGCTACGAATTGGGGCACTGCCTTGCCCGCCAGACCGGGGCGCTGGAACGGCTTGTTGCAGGCTAGCCCCGAATAAATAAACCAGGTCAAACAACCATGCACTGGCAGGGCCGAAAACCACGCGGCCCTGCATCGCTATCCTGCAATGGTATGCGCCGATACAAAGCCCAGTCCGTCACCCCTTCCGGCGCACTTCCGGCAATCAGCCATAAAAACCCGGCCTGCTCTGCCCGTTCAAGGTCGGTGCGGGATGGCAGGATGTTGCCGTTGGGATGGGAATGATAACAGCCAATAATGTCCTCGCCGCGATCCCGGACGGCACGATGGGTCCGCAGCAGTAATCCGGGATCAATTTCAAACGTCATGGCCGGGTCT
This sequence comes from Thalassospira sp. TSL5-1, assembly GCF_001907695.1. Taxonomy (NCBI): domain Bacteria; kingdom Pseudomonadati; phylum Pseudomonadota; class Alphaproteobacteria; order Rhodospirillales; family Thalassospiraceae; genus Thalassospira; species Thalassospira sp. TSL5-1. The sequence continues at coordinate 1,419,828 of NZ_KV880637.1, read as the reverse complement.
GCGGCAACATTGCCCGAAACCACAATGCGCGAAATAACCATTTCACACGCGATTTTGTCGCTTTTCTTGGGGGGCTCTGGCCGATTTGGGCGGCCAATTAGCAACCCACAGCATTCCATTGGCCAGCTTTGCGCCGCATGATCCAGAATTTCATCTAACAATTGTTGTGAAATGACGACCCGGTCCACCATCATCGCGATCACCACACTCTGCCAAATCGCTGCGCAGTTTTATGCGGAAAGCCAATATGCTCAGTTTGGCTTCATCAGCAAAATCTGGCCCAGAACACTTTTGTCAATCATGGAAACAACCACAATGCGTGCGCCCTTGGGCCCGGTAAGATGCAAAAAGGCACGGTCACCATCAATACGGAAGGACAGCAGCGTTTCATCTGCCGCCAGATCGACATTGATGGTGCCAAAAGGCTCGTCAAGCGGATCTTCAAGTTCGTCGTTATTTCCGGTAGCAGGGGCTACATTGTTGCTGCCCGTACCATCCGAAATCGGGGCCTGCGGTTCCAGATTGACGGTCTGTGTCGTGGAATTATCAGCCTGCCGGGCGGCCTTGTCACGCTGCAAACCATAAACCACCAGCGCAATGCCGACCAGGATCAACAACGCCATGACGGCCACAAGTATTTTTATAACGCGCATATTTTCCCGCATACTAAACAGAGCAACAACCTGCACCATACAGAAAGACGTTTCTTCAACCAAGGCATTACCCGCATGATGCCCCGAATAAACACATATCACTCCACGATGCTGGGCAATTGCAAATAACTGTTTTTTCGCTATGTTGCGCCAGCCCGACTGGCAAGCCAGGAGCAAACTGCTAAGATGACGCAGTCTTGCGGCTGTGCCATTTTACCGTCCCCTAGTGATGAAATTGCTGTTCCATGTCCGATGCGACTCATGATGAAAACAACCTGGTTTATGTTACCCGGCCCGAAGATGCCGGTGAACGCCTGGACCGGGTCCTGGCCCGCGCATGGCCGCAGGAATCACGCTCGCGGTTAAAGGCCCTGATCACCGACGGGCATCTGACAATTGACGGTACTGTCAAAGACAGTGTTTCAGTCAAGGTGCGGGCCGGGCAAATCATGACCCTGGAAATCCCGCCTGCCGAACCAGCCATCCCCGAAGCCGAAACCATCGCCCTGGATGTCTTATATGAAGACGACGACCTGCTGGTCATCAACAAACCGGCGGGCATGGTGGTGCACCCGGCTGCCGGCAATGAAAGCGGCACGCTGGTCAATGCCCTTTTGGCCCATTGTGGTGACAGCCTGTCGGGTATTGGCGGGGTTAAACGGCCTGGCATTGTCCATCGTCTGGACAAAGACACCAGCGGCGCAATGGTGGTTGCCAAAAATGACATGGCCCATCGCGCCCTGTCCAAGCTGTTTGCCGAGGATAAGGAAAATATTGAACGAACCTATGTTGCAATTGTGTGGGGTGTTCCATCCCCAACCGAGGGTAAAATCGCGGGCAATATTGGCCGCAGCCCGCGAAACCGCAAAAAAATGGCCGTTCTCGCCTCCGGGGGAAAACCGGCACTTACCTACTATAAGGTGATAGAGAATCGGCCCGACTCCTTGGCATCCGTTGTTAAATGCAAGCTTGCGACCGGGCGGACACACCAAATACGGGTACATATGGCCCATATCGGACACTCACTTGTATGTGATCCAGTTTACAGTAAATCTCGTCCGGTTAGGCACCTTAAACCATCATCCCAGGCCGTTCTCGCCAATTTCGGGAAACAGGCCCTACATGCACAAACCCTAGGCTTTGCGCACCCTAGGACCGGGGAGTTCATCAGCTTCAAGGCCCCCCTTCCAGATGATCTCATAGCTATATACTTGGCACTAAACCTATCCTTAAGTTTCATGTGACGTATACTTTTCTCTTAATTTTATATTGACGACGACTAATACCTCTGTATACCTTGTTATCAGTGCTTGGGGTTTCACGCACGGTTTAACGAGCGCATTGGGAGGCACCAATGAAACAGGGTAATGCAGCAGAATTGTCGATTTCGCCGGATGGTTTGACGGGCTATTTACAGCGTATCCGCCGGTATCCGATGTTGGCACCAGAAATCGAAACCGCCCTTGCGGAACGCTACCGGGACCACCAGGACGATAAATCAGCCGAAAAACTGATCACCAGTCATTTGCGTCTGGTTGCAAAAATCGCGATGTCTTATCGCGGTTACGGCCTGCCGATTAACGAGCTGATTTCCGAAGGCAATATTGGTCTTCTTCAGGCCGTCAAACGCTTTGACCCAGATAAAGGGTTTCGCCTGGCAACTTACGCCATGTGGTGGATCCGCGCGGCCATTCAGGAATATATCCTGCATTCCTGGTCGCTGGTGAAAATCGGTACGACAGCATCGCAGAAAAAGCTGTTCTTTAACCTGCGCAAGCTGAAAAACCAGATGCAGGCGATTGAAGAAGGCGACATGACCCCCGAACAGGTCGAAACCATTGCCGAGAAACTGAATGTCTCGGAAGATGATGTCGTGATGATGAACCGCCGGCTCTCCGGCCCGGATCACTCGCTGAACGCAGCGGTACGGGTTGAAGGCGAAGGCGAATGGTTGGACTGGCTTGAAAGCGACGAGGAAGACCAGGAATCCCGCCTGGGTCGCCGCCAGGAGTTTGTTCAGCGCATGTCCTTGCTCAAGGACGCAATGTCGGGCTTGAATGAACGCGAACGCGACATTCTGACCCAGCGTCGCCTTTACGAAACACCAGTTACGCTTGAAAACCTTAGCATGACCTACGGCATTTCACGCGAACGTATTCGTCAAATCGAAGTTCGCGCCTTTGAAAAAATCTGCCAGAAGATGCAGGGTTAACAATATTCCAGCGCGGCGGGCAAGACTGATGGTTTCTTGCCCGCGCTGAAGAACGGCCTGTGGCCGTTCTTGCTGTTTGTATAAGACCCACCACAAAAAACATCTAGCGTCTTGCGCCCCGCAAGACAAAGCCGCTTAACGTTGGCCTTTTTCGATTTCGGAAATCAGGTTTTCACCCCAAACCTTGACCAGATCGCGCTGCTGTTCGCGCAGTTCGACGGTGCGCCGCTGGGCCGTCAGGTTCAGGACATTGGCAACAATCGGCGGCATAGCCAGATACATCAACCATCCCAGTCCTGCCGCGCCATACATGATGACCATCGTCATCGGGTCAAGCAATTGCTGGGTCGCGATGGAAACACTTTGGCCGCCATCATGCCACAGCTCCATCACATAAGGGGCCACCCCTGAAAAGTTTAAGCCAAAAACACACCGGGCCAGATAACGCCCGTGATGCCGGTCGCAGAAAAAAGCCAAAACCGACGGCAACAGGCCGACCACCAATGTGATAAAGGTTGGCAGCGCGACCATAAACAGCAAAACGCCCATCACCAAAATGGCGAAAAAGGACAATCCACCGGACTTTTTGGCACCGGTTTTTGCGGCCTTATCTTTTTTTTTCTTTGCCATGCGACTGCCCCCTTACCACACCGTCATCATGAACAGGGCCGAAACGGTCAGTAGTGCGATCATCGTCGAGGCAAATGACGCCACCTGTCGCCCAATCTGCTCGGCCAGGATCATGCGGGCCGGACCAGACGTTTCCAGGTCAAACACTTCGCTATCGGCGGCAGAATATTCTTCAACCGCAGAAATGAACTCGTCCTGGTCCTTGCGCCGTTCCTTTTCGTCATTGATCAGGTTGTAAAGCTCAACCAGATTGCCACGTTTTGCCAGCTTGGGAATTTCACGTTCCACCTTTTCACGCCGCTCACGACTATGAAAAACCTTGGTCGCCGGTTCCATCAAACGGGCCACCCACAGGCCAAGATGGGGCAGACTATCTGGCCCGTGACGCCACTGCACCAGCGCCAGAAGGCTGATAATCGACCGGCTGAATTCCACCTCGTCCCCCGGGTTTTGCAGGGCGGTTAATTGTGGTTCGGTGTCATCTTGCAAACGCACGGCGATGAAGGCGGCAATATGCCGGTCAACCGGCCAACTGCTATGCGGGGTAACGGATGCCACTTTTTCCAGTGCCGGCAAAAGCTGCGCGATGTGAATAACATATTCATTTTCCACAAGCGGGCTTAGACAATGCTGATTTTTGACCAGCGCATACAGGCAGCGTTCATAACCATAGCCCATGCTTTGCTGCTGCATGTAATAACGCAGGCCTTTGTAAACCTGCTGCTGGGACTGAATTTCGGGGCGAAAACCACTAATGCGCGAAAACCAGAAGGTTGGCAAATCGCGCACCACAACTTCGGAAAAAGCCTGCGCGCCCTTGCCATGCTGCACATCATAAGACAGCATCGGCCCCAACCCGTCGAGCATCGCGGAAAAGGTTTTGTGCCGCACCGGCCCATTGGGATCAAGAATGGCAATACCGCGCGACACCAGCACATCTTCGGCCGTGCGCTTGTCACTGCCCGACCACGCCATTTGCCGCATGGCTTCGGACATGGCCTTGGAACGGTCGGCATCATTCATGCCGCGCCGCAACCATACTTCGATGACACCGTCGCGCAGGGGTGCAAGGGAAGCCGCCCAATTGCTAAAAATACCACTGGCAAGGCCGCGCGCGGTATAATAATCGCGCCCACCAATATTTTGCGCCCGGGCAGCCCGGCGTTCGGTATTCCCCTGTACCGGCTTGACCCTGCGGCCATCCAGCCAGTTATTCAGCTCTGTCAGGCCCCAGCGTTCCTCGTAATCGTCACATAGGAGCCCCCGGATCGGCTCGATCAGGGTTAAGGGCAGTTTTTCCTGTGCCGCAAGTGTCTGAAACGAGCCACGGGCCAGTTTCATATCGACAATTTCCTTTTCGGAAAACTTGTATAACGGCGTATGACCAATGCCCAAAGCGGCAAGGGTAACGCCCAGGGCATACATGTCATCCGAAAGCGCCCCTGCCCCGCGTCCGGCGGGTTCGGCAAGCATGCGGTCAATCGGTTCATATACAATGGGTTGGGCAAACCCCGCCGGACAGGATGAACAATCCCCGGCAATAACGCTGGCGCGTTTTTCATCGACAAAGAAAAGATTATCCGCGCGGATATTACGGTGGGCCAGGTTTTTATCTGACAAAACCGTCAAGATATTGATCAGTGGCACAATGACAATTGATGGCAGGTCATGCTCGTCAATAACGGCCTTTTTTCCACCATCGGTAAAAACCTTGCTGCCACCGGGCTTGGAGTAAAAACACACAATTGTGCAGCGATCCAGCGGCGGCCAATAAACAATATCGTAATCCAGCAGATCCAGCTGACCGCCAATACGCATGCCCGACAGCACGCGCAACAATTCCGATCGGGTGGGCAAAGTCGGATCGGCAACCAACGCAAAAATGGCACCATCATCGCGCTTGATACCTTCGGCAACAAAGGCTTGCGACGGACCACTATCAAATTCGGGCAGCCTCAGATCAGGAAAAACCCGGAAATTGCCAACATCAACATGTCTGCTGCCGCCGGTTTTAGGCGGCGGCACATCTGACGACGGTGCTTTCTGGTCTTCCTGACCAAGTCCCGCTTCATCGCCTTCCAGGTCCATATCTGGCCCGGATGACGCTTCGTCGGGCTGCATCTTTGCGTTATCAGCCATCGGACCCGCAATTTAAAAGTTCATGAACACGCTGGGTAAAATCCCCTAGACGATACTTCCCTTAACCGTTACGGGCAAGACGTTATCGTGGAACGCGAATAACCATCCCCATACAAAAACCGCCCGACAAAGCGGGCGGTTTCGCATCAATATCCAATTTTAGATCAGGCACTGAACGGATCGTGAACCAGAATGGTATCATCACGTTCCGGGCTGGTGGACAGCAGCGCTACCGGAGCCTCGATCAGTTCTTCGATCCGGCGGACATATTTAATGGCACTTGCCGGAAGATCGGCCCAGCTACGCGCGCCCATCGTGGTTTCAGACCAGCCAGGAATGGTTTCATAAACCGGCTTGGCTTTGGCCTGCAGGCGCTGATTGGCTGGCAGGTAATCGTAAATCTCGCCGTCGATGTCGTAACCGGTGCAGATTTTGATTTCATCAAACCCATCCAGCACGTCCAGCTTGGTCAGCGCGATGCCGTGAATGCCATTGACCTTGACCGACTGACGGACAAGGGCGGCATCAAACCAGCCACAACGGCGTTTGCGGCCGGTAACCACGCCAAATTCATGGCCGCGTTCGCCCAGGCGTTCGCCATCGGCATCAAACAGTTCGGACGGGAACGGACCCTCGCCAACGCGGGTGGTGTAAGCCTTGGTAATCCCCAAAACATAACCCACACCCGACGGGCCGATGCCCGAACCACCCGCAGCCGACCCCGAAATGGTGTTCGACGAGGTGACAAAGGGATAGGTGCCGTGGTCAATATCAAGCATCGTGCCCTGCGCACCTTCAAACAGGATACGCTTACCGGCTTCCTTGATCTGGTTTAGCGATTTCCAAACGGTATCGGCAAACGGCAGAATCTTGGGGGCGATTTCCTTAAGCTGTGCCAGCAATTCGGCACCATCCACTTCCGGCTGGCCCAGGCCACGCAAAAGGGCATTATGGTGCGTCAGCAGGTTTTCAACCTTGGCGGCCAGCAATTCTTCATCGGCCAGATCACCAACGCGAATGGCACGACGACCTACACGGTCTTCATAGGCCGGGCCGATGCCACGGCCGGTGGTGCCAATTTTGTTATTGCCGGTTGCGGCGGCCTCGCGGGCCTTGTCCAGGTTGCCATGCAAAGGCAGGATCAGGCAGGCATTTTCGGCAACACGCAGGTTTTCAGGTGTGATGGTCACCCCCTGTTCCTGCAAGCGCGAAATTTCGGCCAGCAATGCCCAAGGATCCACGACAACACCATTGCCGATGACGGACAATTTCTTGTCACGCACAATGCCTGATGGCAGCAGGCTCAGTTTATAAACCTTGCCATCAATGACCAGCGTATGACCGGCATTGTGACCACCCTGAAACCGAACGACAACATCGGCACGTTCCGACAGCCAGTCAACGATCTTGCCTTTACCTTCGTCCCCCCACTGGGAACCGATCACGGCAACATTGGTCATCGCAAAACTCCTTGAGCGATAAAAAACGGCCTTTTCTTGCGAAAAAACCTACGCGTCCAGCGGTTCGACCCGCCCATCCAGATAAATAAAATCACAGCCCATTCTTACCGCTTCCTTGCGGGCGGCATCGGCTGTTTTGGCTTCGGCCGCCCCTTCAAGGGCGGCAATGGTCACATGGCCTTCGCGACGCAATTTGCGTGCTTCATGCTGGGCCACACCCAACGGCAGATAAACCCGCGGTGTTGCGCTCGGGCTTTCAAGGCCACGCAAAACCGTGTCCATGAATAATGACATGCCCGTGGCAACTTCGCCACCAGCGCCCCCGGCACGATAACGGCCGCCACGGCCCAGTTCGCCACGCACATGCTTGCCAAAAATGGTAAAGCTGACACCGGTCTGATACCGGAAACCGGACATTTCCACCGGGTCCACTGTCAGGGCGGCATCCAGGTCAGATGCCAAAATACGTTCGGCCACCTCGACCAGGCGGTGCAAATCCTCCGATGCCCCCAACGGCAATTCCAGCCGTTTAAGACGTGGCAATGCTGTCGCCGCCGGGCCTGCTGCCTCCAGCAGGGTCACAAGCACATCTGTTACCGGGCCATCTGCTGCCTTGATCGCGGCAACATCGCGGCGCTCTAGCGCCTCGGTCAGTTTTTCGCGGTCATCAGGGGCAACGGAAAAGGCCTCGAACAGGCGGGATGGCAATGTTGGCAGGTTCAAATCAACCGACACGTCGGGCAAACCAACATTGTCCAGGGCCTCAAGGGCGAGCAAAACAATTTCGGTATCGGCAGCGGCACTGGAAACGCCAATCAGTTCCGCGCCAACCTGGGCAAACTGGCGTTCCGGGCGCAATTGTGTGCCCTGAATACGCAACACATCGCCGGAATAAGCCAGGCGCAGCGGACGCGGATCATCCTTCAGGCGGGTCGCGGCAATACGCCCCACCTGCGGGGTCATATCGGAACGCACCCCCATCATGCGACGGGATACCGGGTCCATCAAACGAAAGGTTTGTTTGGCAAGTTCGGGAGAAGCGCCTTCAAGCAGGCTTTCTTCAAATTCGACCAGCGGGGTTTTTACGCGGTCATAGCCAGCCAGGGCGAAACTCGCCATCAGCTTTTCGCGGATTTCAGCTTCCTGTGCAGCAACCACCGGCAGGACATCCTGCAAGCCGGCGGGGAGAAGGGCTTTCCTGGCGAGTTCGGTCATGTGTTCAGACTTTCCGGACTGTGCGTGCAAATTCGGGCAAGGTTTAAGGTTCGCATGCGTCATGCCCTGTGCATCCGGTAGCGGTTACTACCGCGTTGTGAGGCACAGGGCAACGGAAAAACCGAAAAACGCAAATATTATCGCAATCCTTAAAATCAGCCTGCGGTAATTTCGGCCTTTGCAACGGCGTAGGCCCAATCAAGCCACGGCAGCAAAGCACTGATATCGCAGGATTCTACAGTCGCCCCCCCCCAAATTCGCAGGCCAGGAGGCGCATCACGATAACCATTAATGTCATAGGCAACTTTTTCGCCTTCCAGCAATTGGGAAATGCGTTTGGGCAGGCTTGCCTGGGTTTTTGAATCCTGGGCCAGCGCCCACGGATCGACGATTTTGATACACATTGAGGTATTGGACGCCGTTTCGGGCTTTTCCGCCAAATCAGCCGCCCACTCGCTTTTGACAAGCCATTCATCCAGCAACCGGCGATTTTCGTTAGTGCGTGACAAAAGGCCTGCCAGGCCGCCAACATCCTCCGCCCATTTCAGGGCATCAATCGCGTCTTCAACCACCAGCATCGACGGAGTATTGATGGTTTCGCCCCGGAAGATACCGTCAATCAGCTTGCCGCCCTTGGTCATGCGGAAAATTTTCGGCATCGGCCAGGCCGGAACATGGCTTTCAAGGCGTTCAACGGCACGCGGGCTCAGGATAATGACACCATGTCCACCCTCGCCGCCCAACACTTTTTGCCAGCTATAGGTAATAACATCGAGCTTCTCCCACGGCAGTTCCATGGCGAAAATGGCCGAGGTCGCATCGCAAAAGGTAAGGCCCTTACGATCATCCGCGATCCAGTCCCCATTGGGAACGCGCACCCCCGAGGTGGTTCCATTCCAGGTAAAAACGACATCTCGATCACAATCCACCTGTGTCAAATCGGGCAATTTGCCGTAATCGGCCTGGAACACCCGCACATCATCAAGCTTCAATTGCTTGATCACATCCGTTACCCAGGTTGACCCAAAGGTTTCCCAAGCCAGCATATCCACGCCACGCGCGCCCAGCATCGACCACAGTGCCATTTCAACCGCCCCCGTATCGGATGCGGGAACAACACCCACCAAATACCCCTCGGGCAACTGCAACAGGTCATGCGTCCGATCAATGGCCTCTTCCAGCCGTGCCTTGCCCAGCGGAGATCGATGCGAACGTCCCAAAACCTCGGTTTCCAGTTTATCTGCGGACCAACCCGGGCGTTTTTTGCACGGACCCGACGAAAAATTGGCACTTGCAGGACGGTTGGCAGGTTTTGGAAAATCGGCAATATTGACCATGAGGCTGTTCCTGATCAGACAGAAAAACACCGCAGAACCGGGGAATCCGGCACATATTTGCGGCACATTGGTAAGCGAAGCGCGATCCTATTGCCTTGGCGCTAAAAGTCAAACGCGTTCGGCGCAAGGGTTATTGCCGATTTGGGTATGCCGCCCCACCCTCACGGAAAAAGCCGGCCGCATAATCGCGAACCGGCTTTCGTATCGGCGTTCATAACAACCAGATCAGAAGGAAAGGCCGTAATACCAAGGTGCAAACAAGCTAAACACAATCCATAACAGCAGGATCAACGGGGTGCCCGATTTAAGAAAATCGATAAAGCGGTAATGCCCTGGCCCCATCACCAGAAGGTTGGTTTGATAACCGACCGGGGATGCAAAAGAACAGTTTGCCGCCATCACCACCGCAATGGCAAAAACATGCGGCGGCACATCAAGCTGCTGGGCCATGCCAATACCGATGGGGGTAAACAGCACCGCACAGGCATTATTTGACAAAACGTTGGTGAAACCCGCCACCATCAGGAAAAACACCGACAAAATCACCGGTGCCGGTGCCCCGTGCAACGCGTTAAGCAATATTTCGGCAACGTAGGATGCACCACCGGTGGCCTGTAACGCATTGCCCAATGCAAGGGCCGCTGCCACCAACAACACAATTTTCCGGTCAATCGCCCGGGCAGCCTGCCGCATATTCAGCGCGCCCGACGCAATCATAAGCCCCGCGCCAATAAAGCTGGAAATCATGATCGGCACAACACCGGTTGCGGCAAGGCCAATAACACCCAAAAAGATAAAAGCCGCCCGGCGGGCATGAAACGGACGCGGCAGCGCACGGGTGGACCATTCCAGCAGCACAACATCGCGAATTGTGCGCAGCGCCTCCACATCCTCAGACCGGCCCTGAACCAGCAGCACGTCACCAGCTTCCAGCCGGATTTCGGTCATTTGCGTGCGAATCATCCGCGACCGCCGCTGAATGCCCAGCACCAGGCACTTGTATTGATACCGAAAACCGATCTGCTCCAGGTTAAAGCCAATCAGCCGCGAGCCAGGCGGCAGCATGACCTCGGCCAAAAGCTGGCTGGATTTGGTTTCCGTGTTGCCATTGCCCGGTTCCTGATGCACCGCTGCGGCCTCGGCATGCAAAAGCCCGGGGTCTTTTTGCAGGGCCTCGGTTAAGGCCTTGCGCGTGGCGGCAACCACCAGCACGTCACCGGGCTGAATTTCCATATGTTCATCAAAGGGCGGCAAATCGGCATGTTCGCGCCGCACAATCATCTGGATCGTGACATTGGGCAGATTTTTGAAAAACCCGGCCACCGGCTTGGTACCAATCATTTTCGACGCCGGACCCACCGTAATTTGGGCAATAAACTGTTTGCCACTGCCATCGGGCTTGGTCAGGCGGCTGCTCATGGAGGCCAGGGCGGGCAACAAACGCGGTGCAACCAGCAGGACATACACAAAACCGGATAATGCCAACACACTGCCAACGATGCTGAATTCAAAAAATTCCAGCGGGTCCATTCCCAGTTCGATCAGTGAACTGGACACCAGAAGGTTGGTTGACGACCCGATCAGCGTTGTCATCCCCCCCAAAATGGCAGCAAAGGAAAGCGGGATCATTAGAGAACTGGGAGATCGCTGGATACGGTCTGCCAGCGCCTGAATGATGGGAATAAAGATAACCACCACCGGCGTGTTATTAAGAAACGCCGAGAGCAGCATGACCACGAACAAACCGACAAATATGGCCAGCGAGGCATTTTTGCCCCCATGTTCAGTAATCAGCCCGGCGATGTAACTGACCCCGCCCGTCAGAACCAGCGCCTGCCCCACCACCAGCAACGACAGCACTGTCAGCAAGGCCGGGTTGGCAAAACCCGACATGATGGTGTCAGGCCCCAAAAGGTTATCGCCGTCGGCATTGTTGAGCGGGAAAATATTAAAAAACAGCAGCAGAACAGCAATGATCGCCATTGATGTTATTTCAAGCGAGATGCGTTCCCAGCCGTAAAGCACGAGTGAACCCGCGACCAGCGCAAGCACAACCCACATCTGCAACGGTGTCGCACTACTGGCGACGACATTGTCTAGCACGTTGAATTTCCCCTGTCGCAAATCGCCTTTTACAACCCGCAATACGGGCTGTCCCCCGTCTTGCCGGGGGAGTCTCATTTATTAAATCACCCATACTTAGCCGAAAGCACCGCCATGCGGTCAATAAAAATCGCGCGGCGATGGTCTGACAAATAGCAAAAAAGACACATCTATTCTGCCAGCCAACCGAGGCAGGGAAAATTTCCGCAACCAATATGGAACGGTTAGGGTTACACGGATTTTGCGTTTTGTCTGCCTGCCATTTCTGGGGTCAGGCACTAACCACTTGTTCAGGTTCGGCGGCAAAAACACCCGCTATCAGGCTTTTTTCGGCAGCGCCCTCACCACAAATATAATGCGGGCACAACCGTTCCAGGGCTTCGTCACATTCCCAAAGGGTGCGTTCGCGCGCCCGTTCGGTTAAATGATCGATCAATGCCCGCACCGCAGGCGGCAAACCACGCCGCGCCTTAAACAGAATATGCACAATACCGCCAACCGCGCGCCATTCGGGCAGAACCTGCACCAAACGCCCCGCCTGAATGGCGTGGTGGGTGCTGAAACGGGGTAACAGGGCAATGCCCTGCCCACGCAGGGCACATTGGCGAATCATGGAAATATCGCTGGTTGCCAAACGCGGGGTGACATCAAGCATGCGTGTATCATCATTGGGGCCAACAAGCTGCCAGCGAATGCTATCGCTATCCTCGCCCTTGATGCTGAGCGTCGGGAACCGGTTGATATCATCAACCGTAAAATTCGGCCCCAGCTTTTTCACCAGTGACGGGCTTGCAACCATGACCGCGTCGGCAAGACCCAGGGTTTTGACAATCAATGTCGCATCGGTATCCAGCGAATCACGCACCCGAAACGCCACATCAACACGATCCTCGATCAAATCAACACGGCGGTTGGTTGCCATAACGCGCAACTGCACCTTGGGATATTTTTCGCTAAAATCGGCCAGCACTTCGGCCAGGGCCGTTTCCAGCATCGCCGGGGGCACACTGATGCGCACAATCCCCTGTTCCACCCCTTTGGCCTCGGCCACAATAGCTTCGGCCTCTTCGGCTTCGCTCAGGATATTGGCACAGCGATCGTAAAAGGCCTGGCCCAGTTCCGTCACCCGGAAACGGCGGCTGGATCTTTCAATCAACTTGACACCCAGCCGGTCTTCAAGTTGTGCTACGCGCCTGCTTAATTTTGACTTTGGCTGGTTCAGCGCACGGCCCGCCGGCGCAAAACCGCCATACGACACCACCTGCGCAAAGTAAAAAAGATCATTCAAGTCCTGCATGACTGGCCCCATTGTTCCATATACTGAACGCAGGGTGACGCAAAAAGGGACTTCTGTCCATGTCTTACAAATTCTAAATTCCTGACCATCATTGATGAATCGGTCTTTTTGGAACTTCAACCGGAGCCACCATGACGAAACTTCTAAGCGGCAAAGTCGCCCTGGTCACAGGGGGATCTTTCGGGATTGGTGCGGCAACCGCACGTATGCTTGCCCAACAAGGCGCAAACATCGCCATCGGGTATGTCTGCAACCGTCAGGCCGCAAAGGAAATGATCGCGGAACTTCAGGCCCTTAAGGTTGAGGCGAAATCCTTTGAAGCCGATCCGGCCGATACCCTTCAGGTCAATGCGATGGTGCAAACCGCGGCCGCGCATTTCGGCAGGCTCGATATTCTGGTAAATGCCGCATCCATTGCCGTGTGCGGCCAGGTGGACAATCCCGATGCCGACATACACGGCATCAAACGCCAGCATGCCGTCAATTTTTGCGCAACCAGCTCGACCATTCGCACAGCAGCCCCGCTGATGCGCGATGGCGGGCGCATCATCACGCTGGGGTCCTGCCTGTGTGCCCATGCCGGCACCAGCGGCCTGGCCGATTTTACCGCCACCCAGGCGGCGATGGTCGGCTATACCAAGGGGGCCGCGCGTGACCTTGGCCCGCGCAACATCACAGTCAATGTTGTGCAGTCCGGTTTTGTCGATGACGAGCTGATGGACCCGCTGGCAAAATACCCCACCCCCTACAAAACAGCCGTGCCCCTGGGCCGCCCCGCCCTGGCCGAAGAGGTCGCCGCCGCTATCACCTTTCTCGCCAGCCCGGCGGCATCCTATATCACTGGCACGGTCCTGACAGTTGATGGCGGCTACAGCGCGTAAAACCAACACCCCAAAGCCACCAACAGCGTTCCAAATCGTGAACGGTAAGTCGTAACATCGGGGGCTATGCCAAATCAGCACCGCTTTCTATGGTTTGTTCATACAGCGAAGACCGCTTTAAGGAGAATGGTCATGAACAAACCACTGACGGGCAAAATTGCCATTGTCACCGACGGACATTATGGAATGGGCGCATTAAGTGCCCAAACCCTGGCCGATCAGGGTGCCGACGTGATTATCAGCCATCCGGCAAATGCCTGGAATGCCGCCGGTATCGTTACCGGGCTGGAAGCACGCGGAGTCAATGCCCGGGCCTATGCCATCAATTGCGACCGCATTTCAGGCATCAAGGCCCTTATATCGCGGGTCATCGAAGATTTTGGCCAGGTTGATATTCTTGTCATCAACAATGTTTCGTTTGTTTTGCAGGATGACGAACGCCTGTATAGCAAAACCGCAATTGAGGCGATTTCCCCGGTCATCCGTGATGGCGGACGCATCATCACCATTGGCAATTCTACCGCCCACCCGCGCACTGTTAAGGCTTACAACAACAATACGCACAGCCCCCTGAATGACCTGATCACCAACAGTGCAAAATCGCTTTATTCAAAGCATGTGACGGTCAACCGCCTGCAATCAAACTTTCTGGATCGCAGCAATTTGACGGCTTCGTTTGGCAATGCCTCGCTTGTTGGCGACATCACCAGCGGCCTTTCGTTTTTGGCCGGGCCGGATGCCGACTTTATCACCGGCACCACTTTTAACTTTGACCACCATGTTGCCCGCCATGCCGCATAAAGCACAACACCCCGCCAATACCAAATATTGCCGGGGTGTTTTCCCAAAATTTACGGTCGCCCAAACAGGGTCGCACGCCATCAATTCAGGCCGCTATCACGGCAGATAAATCTCGCCCTTCATAAACAGGACCGCCCGGCCCTTAAGGTGCACCCGCTCGCCTTCAACCGTGCAATCAATAAAGCCGCCCCGAGCCGATGCCTGATAGCCCATCAGGTTGGTCTTGCCGGTTTTCCCGGCCCAATAAGGTGCGACAACGCAGTGCATATAACCTGTTACCGGGTCTTCATTAATGCCCAAGGCGGGTAAAAAGTACCGCGATACCATGTCGCAATCATCACTGTCGGAAGGTGCGGTGACAATTACCCCGCGATCAGCCAATGTGCCAAGTACCGACATATCGGGTTTCATATCGCGAATGGTTTTACCATTCCCATAAACCAGAACAAAATCGGTATCGCGGCTGACCACCTTAAATACCTCTTGCGGTTTTTCCGGCGACAGCGCAGCTGCAAACTCGTCTGGCACGGTGCCAGGCACAATCGGCTGCACCGGAAAATTCAGCACAATTGCCTCGCCATCGCGCCGCGCGGTTAAAATGCCACTTTTGCTTTGCAGGCGAATTTCATCGCCGTTAAAACCAAGCTGGTTAAAAATGGTAAAGGCGCTGGCAAGGGTCGCATGACCACATAGCGGCACCTCGACCGTCGGTGTGAACCAGCGAATATGAAAATCGGCATCCCCGCCTTCGACCGGAACAAAAAATGCCGTTTCCGACAAATTATTTTCCAGCGCGATCAATTGCATGGTTTCATCTGGCAACCACTGTTCCAACGGCACCACAGCTGCCGGGTTTCCGGCAAACAAATGACTGGTAAAGGCATCAAGCTGATAAATTGGCAATGTTGTCATATGGCACACCCCATTTTCCTAAACCCGAATAAACGGGCGCGTCTTTCCTGCGGCAAAGCCATTTTGCATATGTCGACGCGCCCATTCTCACAATGGCGACTTACAGAACACTCTCAATCGCGGCCTTGATAATCTCAAGGTCATGATCACGGGTGCGCCAATTGCTAAATGCCGCACGAAAACCAAAACGGCCATTATAGATGGTCGGCGTTAAAAACACTTTGCCCGTCGCGTTGATGCGCTCAAGCAGCGCACGATTGGCATCATCGTTGCCACGACAGCAAAACATCACGACATTCAGTTGCGGATCACGCAGCAAGACCAGGTTGGAATGGTCCGCCACCCAATGGGCCAGATCACGCGCCTGGTCACAGTTGCGACGGATAATATCGGCAAAACCTGCCCGGCCGTAAGCCTTGATCGCCATCCATAACGGCAGGGCGCGGAACCTGCGGGAATTTTCAACACCACGATTGATGTAACTGTTCCCTTCGGCCTTGGTTTCAAGATAGGGCGCAAAGGCACGGAAACACTTTTCCAGAACGGAAATCTGCCGGGTCAGAAAAATGCCGCAGTCATACGGAACGTTCAGCCATTTATGCCCGTCTGACGTAATGGAATCCGCCCGTTCGATCCCGGCCAGTAAATGTGCCCGCCTTTCATCAAGGGCGGCAAACAGCCCAAAGGCTGCATCGACATGCAACCACGCCCCATAGGCGGCACACATATCGGCGATGGCGACAAGGTCATCAAAATCTGTTGCATTGACAGTACCGGCACTGGCAATCACCATTTTCGCCTTCGAGGTGCTGCTTTCAAGTTTTGCCGCGAGGTCACCAACGTGCATGGCCTCGGTCCCCGGTTCGGTGGCAACACGAATGACGTTATTGCGCCCGACCCCGGCCACCGACAAATCCTTGATCATGCTGGCATGCGGGGTGGCGGAAAAGACTTCAAACGACGGCAGGGCAATCGCCCCATCCGCGTCAACATCAACGCCAATTTGTTCACCACACCATTGTCGGGCCGCAACCACGGCCAAAAGGTTCGATGCCGTGGCACCGGTGGTCAGCACGCCATCAAAACGACCGCGCG
Organism: Thalassospira sp. TSL5-1; assembly: GCF_001907695.1. Lineage (NCBI taxonomy): Bacteria > Pseudomonadati > Pseudomonadota > Alphaproteobacteria > Rhodospirillales > Thalassospiraceae > Thalassospira > Thalassospira sp. TSL5-1. The sequence goes on along the minus strand of NZ_KV880637.1, from coordinate 1,403,093 downwards.
GCATGCCTGCCATATCACAAATCCAGTTCAGGACCAGTTGTTCAACTGCGGCGGCGACGGTACCGTCCGGCCCGGTAGCGTTCTGGTCAATGGCACTGGCGATCCAGTCACCTGCGATGGAAGCAGGTGTTGCACCGCCCGTGACAAATCCCAGATAACGCGGCCCTGTCGAGGTGGCAACGAAGGGGAGGATCTCGGTTTTCAGGGCATCAAGGGCCGCAACGGCGCCATCGCCGCGCGCCGGCAGTGGGGCTGCCGGATCAAAGGCGCTGGTATCAGCGCAAACGACAGATGTTTCTTCGCCCGCCAACAAATAGTCGCGGGCGATATCACCCGTCAGGGCAAAGATGTCGCCAATTTCATTAAGGTCGTCAAATTTCCGGTTCATCACGGTTACTTCCCTGCAGGATTTCGGCATACATATCGCGGTCTATATTCGCACCGCTCAAAATAACGGCGTTTTTCTTGCCAATGGCGCGCGCACGGTCGGCCATCAAACCGGCCAGGGCGGCGGCCCCCGCCCCTTCGGCAACGTTATGGGTGGCACTGAAATAAAGCCGCATCGCCTGCATGATGTCCTCATCACTTACGGCAATAATATCGGCAGCACCTTTTTTAATAATCTCGAAGGACGTCGGGTCCGGTTTGCGGCAGGCAACGCCATCGGCAAAGGTATTGGCCGTGGCGGTTTCGCATATTTCACCGCATAAAAAAGACTGGCGCACCGCATCTGCCCCTGTTGCCACCACACCGATAATCTCGGTTTTAAGGCCCAGGGCATCCCGCGCGGTAATCAGGCTGCAAATGCCCGACCCCATGCCAATCGGCACATAAACACGGTCCAGATTATCAACTGCGCCAAACAGCTCCATCGCATAAGACGCCACACCGCGCACCAGCTCCGGGTGAAACGGCGGCACCATGATCAGATCGTCCTCAGCCGCCTTTTGGCGGGCAAAATCGGCGGCATCCTGGAAATCGTCCCCATGTTCAATAACGTCGGCCCCAAGGGCACGCATCGCGGCGTTTTTCTCGCGCGAATTGCCATGCGGGACAATGATGGTGGCACGCAAACCAAAAACACTGGCAGCAAAAGCAAGGCTTTGGCCGTGATTACCGCGTGTCGCACTGATAATCCCGTTAACGACCTGCATGGATCGGGATAGGGAACGACAAAAGGTTAATCCGCCACGCACCTTGAAGGCGCCAAGCCGCGTATGGTTTTCGTGCTTCACATAAATCGAAAGTCCGGTCGCACGTTCAATCAATGACCATCGGATGGTTGGGGTTGGCGGGACATAATCATGCACAAAATCGGCTGCTTCGGTTAGTTCGCGTACAGTAAACATATTGTCCCCCTTACCTCACAATGTGACGGTATATCAATCCAGGATTGCGTGTCACATGCAAACAATATTGTACCCCAAAAGGGGGTGACGACCGGAACATGAAAGAGCAAAATGTTCCGGTCGCTGCGCAGTTAAAAACCGCGCGGGTGTTTATCAGTATTTACCGGCACTGAAACGTAATGCTCAACATCAGCCCGGTGCAAACCAATATCCCGCAGCAACCTGTCATCAAGGTGACGTATACTATTACGATCACGATGTTTTTTCTGCGCGGAGACCAGGAGTGAAAACAGACGGATAACCGCTGTACGCACAAAACCCTGGCGGGTTGCATTCGCATCCCCTGCGCTCTGGCCATGCTGCATATCAGCGCTTGCGAGAGTCGCAGGAAACCGGATTGTATCGTTACAATTCGTCATGTTTTCCTCCTGCTTCCAAATTGTATCGATTTCCTTTTGTCATTGACATTGTATCTATGTCAAACTAAACATTGTCACCATGACAATATGGATCCCCGACATCTCATCCGGAAGCGGCCCGGTTTACCGCCGTATCGCGCACGCCATTGGCGATGCCGTTGAAAAAGGGCAGTTACAGGCGGGGGACCGCCTGCCGACTCATCGAGACCTGGCCTATCATCTGGGTGTTACTGTGGGCACCGTTACGCGCGCCTATCGCGAGGCTGAACGCCTGGGCCTTGCCATTGGTGAAGTGGGACGGGGAACCTATGTCAGCGTACCGATGGATATTAATACGCCGCTTCTACTGCCCGGCCATCCCGTGACCTTTGATGCTGATACAAAACAGCCTGAAACAAACGACATCGCCAGCACCCCCAGGCAGGAAATAACAAATGGCTATGCCGCATCGGCGGGAAACACCACACCGGTCAATTTCGGCACAGCGGATGTTTCCTTTACCAACCAGCGTGAACCCCGCCATTATTATCCGGAACAGATCGAAGACGGGCCGATCAATTTTCGCATGAACTGCCCGCTTCCACCCCGGGAAAGCCATATCAACCAGGTCTTGATCGATATTGCCCAAAGCGGCCCGATTGAGAGCCTGATCACTTATAAAACCGAATATGGCATGCCCCATCATCGCCAGGCACTGGCGACAATGGCCGGGCGTTTTGGCCTGGATGACAACCCGGACCGTGTATTGCCCACCGCAGGCGTGCAACATGCCATGACCGTTGCCCTGATGACATTTATCCGTCCTGGCGACCTTGTTTTATGCGAGGAACTGACCTACCCCAACCTGCGCAGCCTGGCCGCCATGATGCAGTTTCGCCTGCGCGGCATTGCAATGGACGAAGAAGGCATTCTGCCCGACGTACTGGACAATCTCTGTCGGACACAGTCCCCCCGCGTGATTTACCTGATGCCAACTTTGCACAACCCGCTTTGCAGCACTATGAGCCACGAACGCCGCATCGCGATTGCCGAAATACTGCGCAAACATAACCTGATTTTGATCGAAGATGGCATTTATGGCTTCCTCGATACCGCTGCCCCACCGCCGCTTTCGTGTTTTGTGCCCGAACGGGCGGTATACCTGAACGGCATTTCAAAAAGTGTTGGTGGCGGCCTGCGCATCGGCTTCATTCACGCGCCGATCCAGTATATTGCCAAACTTGCCAGCGGCATTCGCACCACCTGCATGATGACGCCAGGCATTGGACTGGAACTGGCCACACGCCTTATCAATGATGGCACGGTCGAACGATATGAAAACTGGCACCGCGAAGAAGCGTCGCGCCGCCTGGGCATTATTCTTGGCAGCCTCAAAGGATATGACGTGCGGTTTCACCCCACCAACTATCACATCTGGCTTGCCCTGCCCGACCATATCGAAACCAGCGAACTGGTCATGAATGCCGCCAATTCCGGCGTTATGCTGACAGCGGCACAACAATTTGCCGTTGGCGTCCCGCCGCGCGGCCTGCGCCTGGCTTTTGGCGCCGAACGCTCGACCGAACGCATTCATCATGGTGTGAACACCATTCTGCGCCTGCTGCAAACCAGCGAATTTAGCGACGCCCATGTAATGTAAGGCGACTGTTGGAGAGACACAGCACGATTTGCGCAGACGCCTTTAAGTATTAAAAAGTGTGTTCCCAATGGAATACACCAAAATATTGCATTTGATCCTTCAATCAGGGAGAAAGATGTGCATTCACAAGCACATCTAACTTGATTGGGGGATACACCATGCACACAAGCAACGAAGACAGGGTTGGCGGGTATGCAACGCCTGAAACACATAAAACAGGGCGCGATTCAACCAGCCATTGGCTGGAAAATCTAATCAAGGTTCTAGCGGCCATTTTTCTTGTCGCATGCCTGGTTATGGCCTTGGCAAGTTTGCCCCACCAAATGGGCTATGGCATGCGCGGGCAATACGCCTTCATGCTGTATCTCCCCAGCCTGATGTTTGCCGTCGGCGGCCTGGTGCAATGGGCCTTTATGATGGCGATCGCCTATATCCTGCAATATCTGCGCAATATCGAACGCAACACGGCACAGGCCGAACCGATCTGATTCCTTGTCAGGCACAATAAAAGCGGCATCTGATACATGCCGCTTTCCAATTTAGTCGCCGGTTTCAGGCCCACCCAGCCGTTTAAAAAACCACGACGACGGTTCGTCATATCCATGTGGCGAATGAACACTTTGACCAAAAATCCCGGTAACAAACGGCTCGGACAAGGGCACCAATTGCCAGTAAAGCCGTCTTATAACCGCCTTGGCATGGCGACCGGCCCAGTCCGCAGGCAGCAATTCGGCCGGTAAGCCCGGGTCGCGCAGCACAACCTGTTTAAACCCGTGCATCAACACCATGCGCAAGGCAAAGGCAAGTTCGGGCGAACACAGGCGGGCTAAATCCAGCGACAACAATGGCTCGAACAAGGCCAGTTTTTGCAGGTATTGCTGTTGCAACCCCGCCAGATCCCAGGTTGCGGCGACCATATCGCGCAAGGATGCCGATTCTGCAATATCCTGGGTTTCCGCCCGCAACGAAATCGCCGACGCCGCATGCCCGGTTTCGGTTAAAATTTGCCGTGTCAGGGCAATATTGATCCCCGGATGGGCAAAGACATTGCCAGATACCGCCCCAAACCCCCGCCACGCCAGGAGGCGGGCCACATTCCGTCGTTGCTCTGCCGTGGTGGCGTGATTATCAAATATGATCAACGTCCATTGACCATCCCATTTCTCAATCGGCGCGGTATAAAACTGCCGGCATCCGGGGTCGATCAGTCGCCAGCCTTCGTCTGTTACGCGATATAGCGCCTGGCGCCCCACCCTGTTGGGTTCCAGCCAGCCATCGCGCGACATGCGAAAAACGGCAGTGCGCAACACACGTTCGCTTACGCCGACGGGTGATAACAGCGCAATCAAATCGGCCAGCAAAACAGAATCACCCCGTGGGCGCAAAACATCACACAAAAAGGTAATAACAACCGTGCGACTGCTTAAATCCAGCGCGGATCGTATATGTTCAAACTGTTGAAATGCCGGGTTTGACTTGCGGTTCATCACCTGATCTTGCATAACAACCAAACCTGTAAACGCCCCTGTTTTCTAACCCGGCCGCGTCGCGCCACATGGCCCAAATTCATGATACAGTTTTATCATTTTTCAGCAATATCCGTATCATAAAACCGGCAATTTTTACGCGAAAACCAGCCTGGGCCAAAATTCGCACAGGCAATGCTTGACCATCACATAGGCTTCCTTCCAAAATCATTTTGCACCTGCGTTCTTTCATTCGGATCGGCGCGGGTTTCCGGGGCCCTTACAAAAGAGCGAACATGCCGATTTCCCGCCTTGATGCTGACGATTGCTGCTTTCCGCATTTCCGTATTCGCAGTCCGCAAAAGGACACCACACCAGAAATATTCGATTTCACATCGCATTTTCGCGCCGCAGAGGCCCTGAAATTTGGCCTGTCCATGTCGGAACCGGGCTTTAACGTCTTTGTGTTGGGCCTGGATCGTGCCGGCCGCATGACTGCAACGCTGGATTATTTGAAAAAGGCCATGGCCGACCGCCCGGCCCCGTCCGACTGGGTTTATCTTAACAATTTTTCCCGCAGCAACCGCCCCCGCCCCTACAGCCTGGAACCGGGCAATGGCCGCAAACTGGCCGATGCGATGGAAACCCTGATTTCGCATCTGCGCGAAGCCTTTGCCTCCGCCTTTAATGCCCCCGCACATCTGACGGAAACCCAGGCCCAAACCGAAGATGCCCGCCACCAGGTGCGCGACAAATTCGAAACCCTGCGCAATTTTGCCCGCGAACGCGGCCTGGATGTGCAGGAAAACGAAAAAGGCGTGATGATTGTTGCCATCGATGACGAGGGCGAACCCGTCGCAATGGACAAACTGACCAAAGAACGCCGCGATAACGCCGATGCCGTGTTTGAGGAAGTTGCCGAGGAAGCCCGCAAAACCCTGATGGCAACCCGCGAACTTGAAGACCAGATTGGTGAAACCCTGGACAGTTTGCGCAAATCGGCTGCCAGTGTGGTGTTAAAACCCCGCATCGAAAAACTGCGCGAACAATTTACCGTACCGGGCCTCAATGCCTGGTTCGATGCACTGGAAGCCGATATTCTTGATAATATCGATGCCTTTGAAGAACCAGATGACCAGCCCGCGATTGACCCGGGCGATGGCAAAATGCCCGAAACGGTCGAGGACCGCTATGCCGTCAATCTGCTGATTGACCATTCGCGCGATGAACATCCCGATGTGGTGCTCGAACCCTCGCCCAGTTACGATAATCTGTTTGGGCAAATCCAGTATCGGCCAATGGCAGGCGGTATGCACCCGCATTTCTCGCTGATCACACCGGGGGCCTTGCACCGGGCCAATGGCGGGGTGCTGGTGCTACGTGCTGAATCACTTGTCGAACATGAAGAAAGCTGGAGCTACCTTAAGGCCGCGCTACGCGATGGCGAAATCCGCATCGAAGAACGCCAGAAAGCCGGGCCGCCCACCGCAGGGGCACCAGAACCGCGTGCCATTCCGCTGGATGTCAAAATTGTCATCGTGGGTGCGCCCAAATATTACTACACGTTCTTTTCGCTCGATGTGGATTTTCGCAACCATTTCCGTGTGAAGGCCGATATTGACCCGGATATGCCCGCCGTCGCTGCCAACATCAAAACCTATACCGGGCTTTTGACCCAATCGGTGCAGGATCGTGCCGGTATTTCCATTGATACCGGTGCCATTCGCCAGCTTTTGGGCCAGGCTTCGCGCTGGGCGGGTGAACGCGACAAACTTTCCGCCCAGATCGAACGGGTAGAAGATGTCGCCATTGAAGCAGGCGCACTGGCAAAAACGGCGGACCGCACCACCATTCGCGCTGCCGATGTCAAACGCGCGATCGAAGAACGCCGCCACCGCAACAGCCGCCTTGAGGACCGATCCCACGAACGTGTACAGCGCCGTGAAGTCCTGATTGACAGTTTTGGCAGCGTGATTGGTCAGGTCAATGCGCTGACCGTGCTGGATTATGGCGACCATGCCTTTGGCCTGCCCGCCCGTGTTACGGCCCGCAGCTATGTGGGCAATTTGGGGGTTCTCAATATCGAACGCATGGTCGATCTTTCCGGCCCGCTGCAGCAAAAATCGGTCATGACGATCGAAGGCTTCCTGAAATCGCGTTTTGCCCAGGAATTTCCGCTATCATTTGCCTGTTCTGTCACGTTCGAGCAAAACTATGGCGGTATCGAAGGCGATTCTGCCTCGCTGGCCGAATTATGCGCCATCATTTCCGCCATTTCCCATGTGCCAATCAAACAAAATATCGGCGTCACCGGGTCCATGAACCAGTTTGGCGAAGCCCAGGTCGTGGGCGGCATTTCCCATAAAATCGAGGGCTTTTATCGCATTTGCGCCGATCAGGGCTTTACCGGGGATCAGGGTGTGATCGTGCCTGCGGCCAATGCCGAAAACATCATTCTGCGTGACGAGGTCGTCCAGGCAATCCGCCAGGGTAAATTCAACATCTGGACCATCGACAGTATAAGTGATGCCATCGAAATCCTCACGGGCAAACCCTGTGGCGACCATGCCGATGGCAATTACCCCAAAGACAGTGTTTTTGGCCTGGCACTTGAACGCTTGCGCCGCAACGATGTGTTGTTGCGCGAACGCCATGCCTATCCCGGCTGGTCGGAATAACGTCGGAATAACCATGTCAGCTGTGATCAAAACCGCCACCAAACCAGCCCCTGCCCCTGATCCATTCTGTGATCAGGGGTGGCTCCGGCTGCGCGCGGCATCCTTGGCCTCTGCGGCAATGACATTTGGATTGGTTCTGCTGATCGCCACAGGCACAGCACAGGCGCAAAATGCCGATCTGAACAGCAATGACGATACGGTTAGTGGCATTAATGCCATTCCGACCAACCTGCCCGGCAGTGCCCGCACAATCACGGGGCAGCCTGCCCCGTCTTCCGGGCCGCTGGATTTGCTGGAACTGGCAAAACAGCATCGACAGGCCTATCAGGCCCGCACGAATACACCGGATTCTCAAACTGCGGATTTTCGGCTTTCCAGCCAGTATCGGCACAGCACAGGCAAGGCGCAAAAAAAGGCAGGTACAAGACACGCCGCGCAAAACCCTGATGTTATTCAGGCCTCTATCATGACATCCGAAACCGGCGCGTCAAAAACGGCATTGGCCTGGACAAAACCGCAAACGGCACATAACAGGGCGCAAACCGAACCAAAGGGCAGCGTAACCGCACCTGTTATCACCAAACCAACGATAACACCGCCAACGCACCCCACTGTACAAAGGGCACAAATCGTCACCCCCTGGAGCCAAAGCCAAACACCGCAACAGGCAGGTGAAGACAATACTCCGCCCAATTTAAACAAGGTATTGTCCACCCCCGCTGCGGTATCTGACAGCAACCCCAGCAGCAATGACCTTTTTGCAATACCATCACAACCTACTCCCAATGCCACACCGGCAACCATCCCCGTTACAGAACCTGCGACGCAGGACGCCTCCGGTCGTTCCCAGATGCAACAACCAATGCCCCCGCGCCCAACGGCAACGGCAACGGCAACGGCAATCAATGCCGCCGATATGTCGGGCAAAACAGCCAATGGGAATTATGCGGTGCAGCTAGGTGCCTTCAGGTCCGCCATTGGGGCTGAAACCTATTGGGCGAGCTTTGCCGTGCGCTATCCGCAACTGGCAGAAACCTATCATCATTACCTGGGCACAGTGGATATTGCCGGCAAAGGACAGTTTCACCGCCTGCGTATGGGCGGCTTTGCCAGTCTGGACGCCGCCAAGGAAAAATGCCGCCAGCTGCAGGCTGACGGCATTGAATGTATCGGTTTAGCCAAATAATACGCGTAATGGCGTATCATCAGTCCCTGTCATTGAGTCTGCGTCTGCTTTGCCGGGGAAAGCAGGGTAATTTTATCAACAATCAGGGTTGTTGCCTCGCGGCACGTCGTCATCAGGGCACTATGCCCGGTAACACGCACCAGGTCGCCCGGGCGGAAGGACGTCGCCTTGTTGGCAAGGGCATAAAGGGTGCCGTCAGTGGCGCGGAACGTCACGCATTCCTGGCCCTGATCGGTGATTTCACCAGAAGTGGTGATGGTTTCACGATCAAAAGTCGAACACGCGCCCAAAAGCAACACCAATGCGGATGCACCAACAATTCTTGTATATTTGCCGCCAAACCCGAAATTCATCTGCACGTCTCCTTGACGTAATGTCATTTTAAAACCGCGATTAAAGAATTTGTTAAGACTCTTGTAACCGACAGCCTGTTAATCATCACTTCTGATTGCATTATTTACCTGTTTCACCGTCCCGTGTCATTGCAAGAAACTAGCGATAGATCAACATGAAGGATTTAGACCTTCCGCTTCTGCAATCGCTGATCAAGGCGGCAAAAACGCGCCCTGCGCCCGTTTCTGCCGATGATACCGGGCTGACCCATGAACTTGCAACGCTTCTCACCCTCATCCGTTCCCTGCGCGACCAATTGGAAAAATCCGAAATCCGGGTCCGTCAACTGGAGAACCTTGCCGAAACCGATGAACTGACAGGCCTTTCAAACCGGCGCGGGTTTCGCAAGCTGTTCAACAAAAACGCCAAAAACAACGTCCCGCAGCAGACAGATTTGTATATCGTCATTGCCGATCTTGACGGATTTAAACACACCAATGACCAATACGGGCACGCTGCCGGCGATGCGGTCTTGCGCCACTTTGCCCGCTTGATCCAAAAACACCTGCCCGAACCGGGTTTTGCCGCGCGTTTGGGCGGGGACGAATTTGCCATTGCGATATGGTCGTCCGGCTTTGCCGATGCCGAAACATTTATTCGCAACATCAAAGCGTCGCTGGCCGATAATCCGGTCTTGTGGCATAAGACACACATTCACATTCAGGCCAGCTTCGGTGCGGAAAAGTGCAACCAGCAGGCTCATCTAAAAGATGTTTTGCACAGTGCAGATCTTGAAATGTATCGGGAAAAGCATAACACCCGAAATTCAAAATCCTCCTGTGCCGATGTCTTTTTGCCCCAAACCGGTTAGAACGGGACCATATAATACACCCCCAACCGGTATTTTTTCCGCTTTTCCTTCATTATCGCCAAAATAAACGCTATTTATACTATTGGAGATGATAAGCGGCACATTCCATCTCCTCTGTAACCCTCACAAGAATAGCGTGGCACCCCCTGAATGACGGAACATTTCTCGGCAGAATTTGGCGAAACTGACCGCGACCTTCTGGCTGCAATGGCGTTTTGCTGGGCCGATATGCTGCTGGAAGTGGACGAAAATGGCCATGTCATTTTTGCCGCCGGTGCCATCAAAAGCCTGCTGGGCTGCCCACCGGAACGTTTGGTAGGCGAAGCACTGGAACATCTTGTTATCCCGGCCGAGCGCCCTTTGCTGCGCGCTTACCTGCATGGCGATAACGGTGTTAAACGCCTCGAAGAACTCGACATCGAGTTTAAGCTGCCCGCAAATACAGAACCATCCATGCCTGGCGTTTTACCGGTATCGATCAGCGGGTATTTGATATCGGACCCGATTGCCCGGTATTTTCTGGCAATTCGCCATCGCCCGGCACGCCCACGCGCCCGCTTGGGCATTGACCGCCTGATATTGCAGCAGGGCATTGCGGGACGCAGTCGTTTGCCCGGCACAACCAAAATAACAAATACTGGCGAAAAAACGCTGCCTGAAGCGGCCACCACACACTTTGCCAATTCCAGCCAAACAGCACCGCGCGAAACCGCACATACCGACACTACACCCGGCCATCACAACCACGCCTTAATCGTGCTTGAAAACCTTGCTGCGGCGCGCAGTCGGGCCGAAACCAGAGCAGCAAACGAACTGGCCGCCATGATCCGCGAACGCAGCCGCAATGGGGATGCAAACCGCGATGCGCAAAATGCAGCTGGCATACATGAACCCATGATCGAGCTTGAACGCCGCATTGTTGCCTATGCCAGCGCACTTCGCAGCGACGACCCGGCCTTTGCCGCCCGTCAAAACACTGCGGGGGGGAACATAAATGCCGACAATCCACATTCGGAATATGACCCGCAAAATTTCGCCATTGATGAAAACACGCTGGCCGCGCTTAACGCCCTTGATACGCTTGACGATGCGGCACTGGCGTCCTCTTTGACAGCCTTCCAGACGGAAAACGGCATAGACAAACCGGTTTTTGAGGGGCCGGATTACGAAGTTGCCCGTGCTGTTCATCATCAGCAAACCGTTGCGGGCGACATTTTTGCCACCAATCTGACCCGTGCTGTGGCCTATGCCCTTAACCGGTTGCATTCCCGCCGCGATCATCCCGATGATGTCAGCGCCGAAAAACTTTCCGCCAGCCTGCCCGGACTGATTCAGGAAACCATGAAATCAGTGCGCGCCTTTCGCGAAATCGTTAAAAACGGCTCCTTTGCTATCGCTTTACAGCCGATTGTCGGCCTGAATGATGAAAAAATCCATCATTACGAGGCCCTGGCCCGCTTTACCGGCACCGACGATACCATTGCAATTGACCAGATCATCCATTTCGCCGAAGGCACCGGCCTTATTACCGAATTCGACCTGGCGATGTCGCGCAAGGTGCTTGAATATATGCAATCCAACGCCTGCCCGGCCGGTATTCATATTGCCATCAATCTTTCGGGGCATTCCCTGGAACAACCCGACTTTGACACAGCCCTGCTGGATGTTTTAGGTGATTTCGCCATTGACCCGGCCCTGGTTTATTTTGAAGTCACCGAAACGGCACGCATCACCAATTTGCATCAGGTCAACAAGACCCTACAAAAGCTGCGCGTGCGGGGCCATATGGTATGTCTGGATGATTTTGGCGCGGGGGCGGCAAATTTCGAATATCTGAGCGCACTGGATGTGGATGTGATCAAATTTGACGGGCGGGCGATGCAAACCGCGCTGGCGACCCCCAAAGGCCGGGCTTTTTTAAAGGCAACCGCCTCGCTGTGTCATGATCTGAATATTCTGACCATCGCCGAAATGATCCATGATATGGACACCTTCACCACTCTTCGCGACCTGGGAATAGATTTCGGACAGGGCTATCATCTTGGTCATCCCGAAGCCATCGGCCACGCCCCGAAAAACCGCCGCAGCGCTGCCCCCACGGCCGCACCAACTGCCTCTTCGTCTGCAGGAGACCGCCGATGATTTCGCGTCTGATTGACCGTATTAAAAAATCACCAAACGAAAAGGTGGCAATCGCCCGCGAAAAAACAAATATCGACGCGGAACTGGCCGAAGCCGCCCGCAAGATTGGCGAAAACCCGGATGACCTGCCATCTTCAGCTTCTGCTACTTCTTCAAATTCTGCGCTCTCTGCCATACCGGCAGATCGCAGCAACAAACCAGATGATGCCGTTGCCGCCTCGCCAGGCGAGGCACAACCCAACGACCTGATCGAACGTCGTGAAGCCGCAATTAGTGGCACACTGAACCATCACGATGCCGGCGATGTTGACCAAAGCGCCCTGCGCTTTGAGCTAAACCCCACAACAATGGCCCAGGCCGAAGCGCCAGTGATGGTGATGCGCGCTGATGGCACACCGCTTTTTGCCAACAAAAATGCAATGGGTTTTGCTGATGGCATTCGCGAAGGCCTGTTTCCCGAAATCATCGCACTGGTTGCACGCGCCCTGGAAACCCCCGGCGGCGTTGTCCAGCTTTTGACCTTCGAAGTGCAGCGCGGCACGGCAACACTCGAGCTGACCGCCCTGCCAATGCACGATGATTTCATTTTGCTGCTGCCACGCGATGTATCGATGGATCGCAATCTGCGCGAAGCCCTGATTGATTCACGCCAGCGCTATCGCGACATTGTCGAAGTATCATCAGCCTTTGCCTGGGAAACCGATGAAAACGGCCAGTTTGTTTTTGTCTCCCCGCGTGGCGCAATGGATTATCAGGCCAAGGCCCTGTTGGGCCGCCTGCCAGTCGATTTCATGATCGAAAAAAACGACCAGGAGGCCGAACAGGTATTTCGCACCACACGCCCTGTGCGCGACGTGCCGATCTGGTTCTACCGTGCCAATGGCAGCAGTGCCTGCCTGTCGGTTTCGGCAACGCCGGTCATTAACCGCGACGGCCAATGGAGTGGCGCGCGCGGCCTGGCCCACGACATAACCGAACAGCGCCGGCACGAAACCGAAATTGCCAACGCCCGAAACCGTGACCGACTGATTACCTATATCGTGCGTGCCATGCGTGATGAAATTGACCCGACCGAAGTTTTACGCACCGCCGCCAGCGCCAGTTCGCGTGCACTTGCCTGTACCGCCTGCATCATTTTCCGTCCCGATTGCGATACACAGAACGGTAAAATGAAGGACGTTGCCAGCACCGGCGAGGATATTCACAAAAAGGTCGCCGCCGAAATCCTCAGCCAGCTTCCTGCCGATACCGATAATCAGGAAATCGAGCATGGTGACTACTGGATCAAAATTCGCCGTTGTCATTATCACCACCGGATTAACGGCGCTGTCGCTTTTTTGTTCGAGCGCGAAAATCCCCTGCCCAACGAAGGCGAACGCGCCATCATGGACGATGTGGCCGACCAGATCGGCATTGCCATCGAACAGGCGGATAATCACGATCGTATCGTCACTCTGTCACGCACAGACGGCATGACCGGACTTTTGAACCGCCGGGCATTTTTTGACGAGCTGAAACGGCGTTACGACCGGCTTTTAAAGCAGCCAGCCCCCGCAGCCCTGATGTATGTCGATATGGACAATTTCAAGCTGGTCAACGATATTCACGGGCACCAGCGCGGTGATGAAGCCATTTTGACCTTAAGCCGCATGTTGCAGGACAATACCCGCCCTGGCGACCTGGTAGCACGGCTGGGCGGGGATGAATTTGTTCTCTGGCTGGATCGGACCGATCGATCCGCTGCCGAAAATCGTGCCAAAGACCTGATTGCAGCAAGTGCCAGCCTGCGACCCTTTTCGGGCCGTGAAGACCGGCCTTTGGGCATTTCACTGGGCATTGCCGTCCATGAAACCCACGAAACCGAAACAATCGATGACCTCGTACAACGTGCAGACGACACGATGTATCAGGTCAAGAAACACGGCAAGGGCAGCTACGCCATTGCCGAACCAGTCGGCATTCATATGCCGGCAAAAAAATGACTAGGGAGCCTGCCCGATGAAGGGTTTTTTGCAGCGTGTGTTTACGCGGCGCAAGGAAACGCCGATTTCCTATGAAGAAGCTAAGAACATGGCGGCCAGCCCGGCCGCCAATGTGCGCGGGACCCTTGCTCAACGCCACGATACGCGACCGGAAATTCTGTATTTTCTCGCCAATGACGCCGATGCCTCCGTGCGCCGCCGCGTTGCCGAAAACGAGGCAACACCGGTTCAGGCCGACCTGCTGCTGACCGATGACAAGGACGACGATGTTCGCGGCACGCTGGCCCAGAAAATCGCCAATCTGGCCGATGGCCTGACCGACAACGAAACCGACAAATTACGGCGCATGACCTATCAGGCGCTGGAAAAACTGGCCCGTGACCAGGCCATTCAGGTGCGTCAGGTTATTGCCGAAACCCTGAAAGAATTTATCCAGGCGCCCCAGCCGATCATTGCCAAACTGGCCCGCGATACCGAAACCGTCGTTTGTGGGCCGATTTTGCAATATTCCCCGGTCCTGAGCGAAATGGACCTGCTGGAAATTATTGAAAACAATACCGGGTCTGGCGCGCTAAGCTTTGTTTCCCAACGCCGGAACCTGAACGAACGGCTGTCCGATGCCATTGCCGCATCAACTGATAAGGATGCCATTTCGCATCTTTTAGGCAACCGTTCCGCCCAGATTCGCGAAGAAACCCTTGATCAGCTTATTGATCGCGCCCCGGACATTGAAGAATGGCATGAACCTTTGGTAAAACGCCCGAAACTTGGCCCCTCGGCCGCGGGTAAACTGGCGCGCTTTGTCGCACAGAACCTGATTTCGGTTTTGGAACGGCGCAAAGACCTGAAAGATGACCAGCTTGCCCTGGTGCGCAAGGTTGTCGAACGACGGATCGAGGCCGGAGAATTTACCGAACATCCTGTCAAAGACGAAAAGAACACCAACAAAAAATCCGCCGACAAAAAAAATGCCGCACCGGATGATGATCAATCCGGCATGACCCAGGACGAGGCCTATCAAATGGCTATCGACC
Source organism: Thalassospira sp. TSL5-1 (assembly GCF_001907695.1). NCBI lineage: Bacteria > Pseudomonadati > Pseudomonadota > Alphaproteobacteria > Rhodospirillales > Thalassospiraceae > Thalassospira > Thalassospira sp. TSL5-1. The sequence goes on along the minus strand of NZ_KV880637.1, from coordinate 1,387,994 downwards.
TGCATGCCAAAGGCAAGCTGACCGATGCCCACATTGCCAGCGCCATGACGGAAAACGATGTCAAATTTGCCCGTGCCGCCCTTGCCGTGCGGGCTGGCATCCCACCTGAAGCAGTTGCAAAGGTGCTCAACACCCATTCCGCCAAGGGGGTGGTTTCGCTGGCTTGGAAGGCCGGGTTGCCAGCCGACCTTGCGGTAAAAATACAGGTCAAGCTGGGGCATGTTCCGCCGGGGCAGGCCCTTAACCCGCGTTCAGGCAATGCTTACCCCCTAAGCGAGGACGACATGCTTTGGCAGCTTGAATTTTTCACCGGCATGGCGACTGTCGGGCTACGCTAACCCTTTGCCGGGCAGCGTGAATGTTCAGGCTGCCGGGCGGCGCATGGAAATATGGGGAATACCGTCCTCGTCAAACGGTTCCCCTTCCTGAACGAAGCCAAGGGCACCATAAAACTTTTCCAGATGATGCTGGGCATTCAGGAAAATACCGAGGCCGGCAAACTGTTCTTCGCAGGCCAGGATCGACTGTTTCATGATCTCACGGCCAACCCCCTGCCCGCGCAGATTTGCCGACGCCACAACGCGGCCAATGGCAGGGTCATTGCCCTGCTGGCCATGCTCGGGGTCAATCCCGGCGGGGACAATGCGGGTTGCGGCGACAACCTTGCCATCCATCATGCCCAGCACATGAATGGACAGCGGGTCCAGGCCATCAATTTCCGGGAAAATACAATTTTGTTCGATGATAAAAATCTGCTGGCGCAGCATCAAAAGGTCATGCAACTGGTACAGCGACATTTCGTCAAACGTGCCGCGCCACCACGTAATATTTTGTGAAGCCATTGATATTCCAAACAGTCCCGTTATTTCTGGCGATGCTCAATGTGGTAAACAAAAACATCCCCCTCCACAAGAGAGGCCAGCAGGATATTGCCTGTCATATCGCAAAATGCCTTCATGTCCGCGACAGAGCCCGGGTCAGTTGCCATCACCTTGAGGACACCGCCCGGCGGAACATCGCGCAATGCCTTTTTGGTTTTTAAAACCGGCATCGGGCACATCAACCCGCGCGCATCCAGAACCAGGCTGAAAGGTTCACCGGCTGAAGCTGTCATGGCTTTTCCTTCAACATTATAATCTGCACATCAATCACGACAAATGACGTCATTGATGATTTGGCGATTGTTGCATTTGCACAATATGTTAGACTGACCACAAATAATCAATCAAACGCTCACGCCTGTGCTGCCGAAATGCAAATCTATCTGCCTATCGCCGAGATGTCGGTAAATGTTCTGCTTATTTTGGGTCTCGGCGGCGGTGTCGGATTTGTGTCCGGACTCTTCGGCGTGGGGGGTGGATTTTTGATAACCCCCCTTCTGATCTTTTTTGGCATTCCGCCTGCGGTTTCGGTGGCAACAGCCGCCAACCAGATTGTTGCCTCATCCCTTTCCGGGGTGATTGTGCATTGGCGACGCGGCAATGTGGATGTCAAAATGGGGCTGGTCCTGCTGGTGGGCGGTCTTGTCGGCTCGTCATCCGGTGTGGGTGTTTTTGCCTGGCTGCGTTCTCTTGGGCAAATCGATCTGGTCATTTCGCTGTGTTATGTCGTTTTTCTTGGCACGATTGGCGGCATGATGATGATCGAGGCCTCGCGCGCCATTTTCCGAACCCGGCGCAAAAGCGGCCAGGTTCGCCGCACCAAAAAACACCAGCACGGCTTTTTTCACCGCCTGCCGCTCAAGGTCCGGTTTTACCGCTCCGGGCTTTATGTCAGCGCGCTTTTGCCACTTCTGGTCGGTTTTTTTGTTGGCCTGCTAACCGCCTTGATGGGGGTTGGTGGCGGGTTTGTCATGGTTCCGGCCATGATTTACATTCTGGGCATGCCCACCAGTGTCGTCATCGGCACGTCGCTGTTTCAAATCATTTTTGTTTCGGCCAACGTCACCATCCTGCAATCGATCCAAACGCACACCGTTGATATTGCTCTGGCCCTGTTGCTGGTGGCCGGTGCGGTTGTCGGCGCGCAATTTGGCGCGCGCTTTGGCGCACGCATCAAGGCGGAATATCTGCGTGCCGGGCTGGCCGCCCTGGTGCTGGCCGTATGTATCAAACTTGCGCTTGATCTTGTCATTACCCCCAACGACCTGTTTTCCGTTGCGCCGGGGAACCTGTAATGATGAAGCCCCGTCATAATATTCCCTGTCCGTTTTTCAACACTGCCGCCACCAAAAAATCCGTGCCCGATGCGCCCCGCCTGCCCGTTTTCATGGCCTGCCTATTGATCCTTGCCTGGGCTGCGCTGGACATCAAACCAGCCAAGGCCGACCCGCTGGTGGTGGACCTGTCGAACCATCTGGTTGCGATCAGCACCGGTTTTACCGGCACCGACGTCTTATTGTTCGGGGCCATTGAAACCAAGGGCGATGTCGTTATCACCGTGCGTGGACCGGAACGCGACATGGTTGTGCGCCGCAAGGAACGCAAATTGGGCATCTGGATCAATTCCCAAAGTGCCTATGTGCGCAATGTCCCCACCTACTATGCCACAGCAGCAAGCAGGCCCATTGAACTGATTGCCAATGACAGGCTGTTTGCCTCGCGCCATATCGGGCTGCAAAACCAGCGTTTTGTCACCACAATGCAGGGTGAAGACACCGATGACAGCCTGTATCGGGAGGCCTTGTTGCGCAATATGGAATATGCCGGGCTGTATAATGACAAACCGGCCAAAATCAGCTTTTTGTCAAACCAGCTGTTTCGCACCGACATTCATTTTCCTGCCAACACGCCAACCGGCACCTATGTGATTGATGTGTACCTGATCCGGGACGGCAAAATTGCCAGCATCAAAAGCACCCCGCTGGTGGTTTCCAAAACCGGCGTCAGTGCCGAAGTTTATGATTTCGCCCACCGTTATTCCGCCCTTTATGGCATTATTGCCGTGATTATTGCCGGTTTTGCCGGCTGGCTTGCCAGCGTTATTTTCCGCAAAAACTAACACCGTTTTTGCTACGATATCCGCCAAAAAACACGCGCACTGGTTGTGTGAATCGCATTTTTTGCAGGCCGCCATGCAGCATTTCATGCAAAAAGGGCTTGGATATTGCCCGCCGCATGCGGCACAATTTGGCAAACACAATAGAAAGACAGGTCGCAACATGGCAATGCCGCGCCGCGACCGCCTCCATCTAAACAGGGCAGGAACCACATGAACTCCACTAACGCTGATCGGGAACTGCTGAGTTCAAATAACCGAACATTTCTGGTGGTCGTCGATGACAGCGACGAAATGACCAAGGCATTGCGCTATGCCTGCCGCCGTGCCCAGCATACCGGTGGCCGGGTTGCACTGCTGAGTGTGATCGAACCCGCCGAATTCCAGCACTGGATGGCCGTTGGCGACCTGATGCAGGAAGAAGCCCGCGAAAATGCCGAAAACCGTATTAATGAACTGGCAGGTTACGTGCACGAACAAACCGGTTTTATGCCACTGCTGTTCATTCGCGAAGGGCGCATCAAGGACGAGCTTCTTTCCGTGCTGGAAGAAGAACAAATTTCCATTCTGGTGCTGGCCGCCAGTGCAAATAATGAAGGCCCCGGACCATTGATTACGGCCCTGACCAAAAGCGACGTGGTCGGCCAGTTGCGCTTGCCACTTACTATTGTGCCTGCGGCCCTGTCCGATGCCGATATAGACGCCCTAAGCTAATCCGCCGTTTGATCTGACAATCCAACATGTCTTAAAACGGCCTGCTTACAAAAGTCAGGCCGTTTTCTGTTCCAGGAAATCCATGTAGGCATCAAACGATTCCTGCTGCCCGAACAAGACATGTGACCGGTTACGAATGGCCTGGGCAATAACCGAACGGCGGCGTTTATCGGTTGCCAGTGTCAGGGCTGTTTCGACATAATCAGCCGAATTATAGGCCACACAGTCAAAAACCGAAATTTGCCGATAACAGGTATGGCTCCGCCGGGTGCGGGCTTCCTTGCCCGGTAATGTTACCAGCGGCACACCCAGCCCCAAACAGTCAAAGCCCAGCATCGCATCGTTCCAGGCCGGGCTTTCCAGCACCACATCCACCGCACCCAAAAGCGATAGCATTTCGGCCCGGTTGCGCACATTGACAAAGCGCATCCGCCCGGCCACATCGCCATGACTGATGGCAAAACGCCGCCCCCATGCCGCATCCCAGGCATCGCGGGCCGGAGCAATCAGCAACAATTCCGCTGTTTCATCCAGGCGCAGAATTTCGGCAATCAGCGGGTCAAAATCCGCACTTAAAACATCAAGCGGTTGCGGGCACAAATAACTGTTGCGGTCCTCGTCAATGCGCCACTGGCGTTGCAGGTCGCGGGTGGTGTTATCGGGCACATTGGGGGCCTCGCCATTTACAAACAGGCCTGGCAACCGCACCAGTGTTTCACTATATCGGCTTTCCCCGCCTGCAGCTTCCCAGTCATCGGCAACGAAATGATAGTCAATATTTGCAAGCCCGGTTGTCGCGGCAATGCCACCCCCGGCCACTTGCAGCGGGGCCAGCCGCCAGCTTGCCAATAACATGGTATAAGCATCGGCCTGGGCATCGACATAATGCAGCACATCAAATTCAAGGCCGGTAATAACCCGGGCCGAATGTTTGGGATCCAGCGGCAGGCGCACCACCAGGTCGGCATTGGCATCAATGCGCGATGTAATATCATCTTCACCCAAAGGCGGGCGCACCACGGTAATATCAAACCTGTCCCGGTCCAGGGCGGCGACAAAACCGGCAATCCAGCGGCCGATGCCATTATTGCACATATTGGCCGATACAATGCCCAGCCGCACCTTGCGACCCTTTGTCGAGGTGGCATCACGCACCGATGGCACATCAGCATCAGCGGCCAGTTGCTCCCAATAGCGGCCAACAGCCCGCAACTGGTCATCCCCCTGCGGGCGCAGGGCGGCACGCCAGACCGGCGGAAACCGGGTTAATGTCACCGGGTCTATCCGGCCGGGAACCGGGGTGGTGCCATTCTCATCGTCAGATAAAATGGCATCTTCGACAATGTCACGAACGACTTCATCATTCTGGGCGTTAATATCGACCGGAACCGGCGAAAATAACAGCCGCCGGGCCGTGCGAAACAGAGTTGCATCTTCGCCATTGCGAATTTTGCGATCAATGGTCTTTTGCAAAACCTCGTGCGCCATTTCGGCGTCGGTTTGCTCGGAAAGTTCAACTGCCAGGCGGAAAACCGCATCGTCACCGCCCCCGGCCCCGATCGCGGCACCAAAACGTTCGACCGCCTCGTTATGACGTCCCGAAAGGCTTAAGCCTTCGCCCATCATCAGCAACAATTCCGGGTCATTGGGGTAATGGCGCAAAAGAGGTTCAAGGGCGGCAATGGCTTCCGTCCCCTGCCCGGTCCGCAAATTCAGCAAGGCCAGGGTCCGCCGGGCAATTTCGGCATCGGGGTCCAGGGCCAGAACCTGACGCAAACAATGCAGCGCCCCGGCAAACTGCCCCAGGCGAAACAGCGCTTCACCATAGGCGGTCAAGGCCTTTTTATGGCCCGGCGACAAGCGCAATGCCCGCATCAGCGCATCACTGGCGGCCACCGTGCGCCCCTGATCAAGCAATATCTGGCCCAGCAATACCAGCGCCATGACGATATCGTCACACAAAGACAGGGCATGGCGGCATTCGGCTTCGGCCTTTTCCAAATCACCACAATCGCGCAGGCAGGCGGCGTAATTGGCGTGGATATCGGCACTATCGGGGGCCAGCTCCAGCGCGGTTTCGTAATTTTCGCGCGCATGGTCAAGATCGCCAAGGTCGCGATAGGTATTGGCAAGATTACAATACAGGGCCGCCGAGTCCGGACACAGGCGAATCGCGCGTTTAAACGCGCCAATGGCATCGCGGTTTTTACCCGCCGCCTTCAGGGCGCGGGCATGGTCATGCTGGATTTCGGCATTGCTGGCATCGGCAATGGCGGCACGGCCCATGCGTTCGGCCGCAATATCAAACCGGCCCTGTTTCAACGCCACCAAACCGGCAAGGTGCATGGGCTCAACCGCTTGCGGATAGGCAAGCGTCAACATGCGGCAGGCATCTTCGGCCTCCGCGAAATGACCAGCCTCGAACAGGTCGAGGGCTGAATAAAACATCTCGCCCAGCTCAGACAACGAATTTTCAACCATTCGATCAGAACGCATTTCGATATTCATGCGCGAACAATAACCAGCAAGCGTTAACAAACCACGCAATTCAAACAGGGACAATCAAACAAAAGGCGACCTGCCAGATCAACGATGATTTTCCAGTAAGTCAAAAGTGTGATGTTCTGAAATACCGGGTTCGCCCGCGTTTAAAACCTTCCAGTCTGCGGCTTTGGCATTAATCACCCCGCCCTGATGTAAACATTGCGAAAGCAGACCATTTTCGCGCAACGTCTTTAAACCACGGTTCAAAACCGCAATAATTCGTTCTGCCCGCATATCCCCGCGCGATACCATAAAATGCTGGGAGCCAGGCAAGGCCACCTTTACGTCAGCCACCGGCGCAAGTTTTAACCCATTCAGTTCCCGCACCATGTCGGGGCGGGCTGAAAATTCCAGCAAGGTAAAATCGGCACGGCCCTGCCCGATCAGATTATACATCTGCGACATTGTGCTTGCCGGAAACAGGCTGGCAAGGCGCATATTTTGCAAAACCTGCCAGTCCAGCCGCCAATGCAGGTTGGTCGCCGCAATCAAAGGGCGCAAATCCCTTATATCGTGAATGTTTTTCAATAATGGATTCTCGGGTAGGCCATAAATCCCTTTAAAAAATTCACCCGAACGAATAAAGGCATCGCTTTTCAAAACATGCTCATTCTGATCCATGTTAAAATCCCAGTCGGCTTTAATCGTCGCCATCCCGGTTTCGACCATCATTCTGCTGCGCGCGGAATTTGGCGAACCAATACCAACCAATTTAACATCCATGCCCCCTGCTTTCAGGGCTTCACGCAACAGTACATAATTGGTCAGTGAATAATTGCCCGTATTAGGACTTTTACACTGGTCACAAAACCCGCCTGGATGCGGGTCATTATAGCATTCTTGCACCCCGGCAAGATCAACGGAGCGGATCGGCATGACAAGAGGCGGGTCCGCCTGCGCAACCCTTGGCAGCGAGCCAACCATCACGGTTAGCAACACGGCAAGAATTTTTGCAAAATCACAGTTTAGCCGGCGCCAACACCACATTTTTTCCTCCCCTGAACCTTGCGGTCCAAACAGAATTATATTTTATGGCAACACCATACCCTATCCCCTGCTTTCGTATTAGACACAAAACTAACCCGCCTCACATAACTCAAAACGGGCCTGCACCTGGCAGACCCGCTCCCAAGAAAATATCCTGTTCCTGCCGTCAGGAAGCGTGCTGGTAATAACGGCCAAACCGGTTTGCCAGGAAGTCACCAAGCGTAACCTGTTCCTGTTGAATATACCCCTTGCCCGGCAGGCTGCCGGTCAACACCATGTCCATCACGGCGCACAAACCCGCCGATGTCGTCACCTGAATGGCCGACCAGTCCCGCGGGCCGATACGCGTCCCATGTACTTTGCGAATGAAGTTTTCTTCACACAGATACCCGTCACGCTCGCCAACGGCATCGGCAAAAATGACAATCACATCCTGGCTGGTAATCGGCAGCGATTTTTCAAAAATATCCTTCATCAGCTCCGGGCGCTGCCCCAGTGCCAGATCCTCGATCAGGATTTTCAGAATTTCCTGATGGCCAGGATAGCGCACCGTTTTGTAATCCAGGCTATCGACCTTGCCTTCCAGCATGTCACACAGGGCACCAACCCCGCCCGATGTATTGAAGGCTTCATATTCGGTACCATCAATGGTGAAACGCTCATATCCTTCCAGCGGCAAAACCTCGATGCGTTTGCCTTTATGGATCGCTTCACACGGGTTCAGATATTCATTGATCAAGCCATCGGTGGACCAGGTAAGATTATATTTCAAACGGTTGGTCGGGTTTTGTGGCAGGGCCCCTACCCGCAGGCGCAGGCTGCGCACTTTATCAAACCGTTTAAACAGGTCGTGAGCGGCAATCGAAATGAAACCCGGCGCCAAACCACATTGCGGGACAAAGGCGCCGTCCGCCCCCTTGGAGATTTCGCGAATGGCGCGGGTGGTTTCAACATCCTCTGTCACGTCAAAATAGGATGCCCCAATATCACGCGCGACACGGGCAATCGCGACATTCAGATAAAACGGACAGGTGGAAAGAATGGCATCATGGCCGCGCGCGACATCGCGCAAGGCAGCTTCGTCGGTAACATCAACCGTAACCAGCTTGGCCGCATTATCCGGTGCGCATACTTCCAGCATCTGGCCATTGGAGTCAGCCAATGTGACCGCATAATCACCGCTTTCATGCAGCATAACCGAAACAATACGGCCAATTTTACCTGCCCCCAGAACCAGTACTTTTTTCATTGCCATCTCCCGATAAAATGTGCCGCCTGATGCAGCGGTCAAGGATTGTTGGGTTTGAATAATTTCAATCTTTAAATGCTCTGCCACTGGACTGCCGGAAACAACCCGGCAATACTGTGGAAACGTCTAAATGAACCATCATATTCATGGGTATTTCCGTTGAAACGACAGCTTGATGAAATTGACCGCCGCCTGATTGCCCGCCTGCAACAGGATGCCCGCCTGCCCACCGCCGCCCTGGCGCGCGATGTGGGCCTGTCCCGCTCTGCCGTACAGGAACGCCTGGAAAGGCTGCAAAAAAGCCAGATTATCCGGGGTTATTCGGTTATTTTAGGCGACGAAGCCCGCCCGCGCCTGTTGGCCGAGGTGATGATCCAGGTTGAACCGCAAAAATCAGCCGGAGTGGTGGCCGCCCTGCAAAAAATCACCGGCTGCATTCGCTGTCTGGCGATTTCGGGGGAATTTGACCTGATCGCCGAAATTTGTGCCGACACGCCCGAAGAACTTGACCAGCTTCTGGACCGTATCGGGACATTGGGGGGGATTAAACGCACATCAAGCTCGATCATTCTTTCCACCAAGTTTGATCGTCGTCCGTCTCCTCAACCATTTTCCTAGGATTTGAAAGCCACTAGACTTACTCTAGCGTCAGGACCTCGTTATCCACATCCCGATCCCGCTTCTGCCAAGGCCAGTCAGACTTGAAAACCAAACGGCGCTATTCTGTTCTAACCGTACTGCTTGCCAGCTTTCTTACGACCAGTATCGGCGGCGTTGGCGTTGCCCTGTATTTGGGGTTGGGGGCGGCCTACGAAAACACCCGCAATCTGTGGGTGCTGGTGGCAGATAATGAACTGATTTCACTACAGCGCGCCATGAGCGAACGCATGGATAATGTTGGCGCACGGGCCAACTGGGTAGCTGATCAAGTCTCCCAGGGGCGCCTGGACCCGGATTTCACCCTAGGCTGGGACAATGCCATGCGCGCCCTTGCGGCCGACGAAATGGATGTCATGGCCTATGGCCTGATCAATGGCGAACGGGAATTTACCGGATACAACCCCGCCGATATGTCGGCAATCAAATATACCCTGTCGCCTGACAACATGTTGATATCGGAAATTTCGCAATTGCGTGGCCCAAGCGAAAACCGCACCAGCTTTCCGCGCTGGGACCCGTTTTTTAACCAGCCAGTGATTGTGGACTGGGTGCCGCTGCTGCGCGACGGGCATTATCTGGGAATTTTTGTCCAGTATATTTCCCTTTCCAACCTGTCGCACAGTTTGGTGCGCGGGCGCGAAAATTCACCCGGTGTGCCGTTTATCATTGTGGCAGGTAACCGGGTTCTCGCGCACCCCATGCTGCAAAGCTGGGGCAACCATATTGCCAGCACCCTGGTGGATGATGCCCGACAAATCCGGCGCAGCCCGATTCCCCTGCCCCGCACGGTTGATATTGGCGACCCGGTTTTGGCCAATCTCGGCCAGTCGGAAAAGCTTGATTACCCCGCCTATAACAAAGGCACAACGACCAGCAATGTGCAGCTTTCCGGGCTAAACCTGAACGACCAGTATTCTGTCATCGTAACCCGGCAGGTCGAAAATACGCCTTTTTCGCCGCTGATCATTGGCATTCATTTTGAAGAAAGCCTGTTTGATGCCGAATTTGACCGCCTGGTTCTAACTGCAGTGCTGGGCGGGCTTGTGCTGTTGCTGTCCATTATTATGGCCATCATTGTTTCGCGCCATTTTACCCGCCCCATTCGCCGTTTCGCCACAGCCGCGCGCAGCCTTGAATCCGGCCATCTTGATATGATCCCCAGCCTGACCGGCAGTCGTATTCGCGAATATGACGATGCCGCGCGGTCCTTTAACCATATGATTGTCGCGCTGCGTGACCGCGAACGCATCAGCAGCCTGTTTGGCAAATTCCTGCCGCCCTCGATTGCCCGGGAATTACTGGCATCAGGCACCGATTCCGGCGTTTTACCGCCCCAACAACGCGATGCTACCGTACTGTTTGTGGATATTGTCGGCTTTACCACCATGTGCGAGCAACTGGACCCTGCGCGAATCGTTGCCATGCTGAATGCCTATTTTGATACCGTCACCGACATCATCGAACAGCATGGTGGCATTATCACACAGTTTCAGGGCGATGCGGTGCTGGCGGTTTACAATGCCTTTGACGATTTAAATCATCATGCCGATGCCGCCCTTGATACCGCCATCAACATTCAAAAGGCCGTCAAAAACCAGATGTTTGACGGACAAACAATATCGTGCCGTTGCGGGATCAATACCGGGCGCATGATTGCAGGCAATGTCGGTGCAACCGACCGGTTGTCCTTTACCGTGCATGGCGATGCGGTCAACAGTGCGTCACGGCTTGAAGCCGAAAACAAGCACTTTGGCACCGAAATCCTGTTAAGTGACAGCACGCGCAACAGCCTGGCAAACCCTACCCGCGTCACCATTGCGGGGGACGTCCTGCTGCGTGGTCGCAGCCAGTCCACCGCCGTTTATACCGTTGCCAACGCGCCTGACTAGGGCGATTTGTCTTTAAACACACTGCAAGCAGTCACAGGAACGACAGGGGCTGGCTGGAGCCCACGCACAGCGCCAAAAAACACAAAACGCCACCATCACAAGGATAGTGGCGTTTTGTAAAACCTTGTTTCAGGTCCGTAAGGGAATTAACCCTGACGTGCCTTAAAACGGGGGTTCTTTTTATTAATGACATATACGCGGCCACGGCGGCGCACGATACGGCAGCCTTTTTCCCGCAGCTTCGCGGATTTCAACGAGTTCCGGATCTTCATAACAGTAAACCTTAGAAACTTGGCCCTATTGGGAGCCGGGAAAATAGAAGTCACCCCAGTCCCTGTCAACACTTAAAACGCAATAATTTTACCTTTTAGCGTTAACCAGGCGGTGTCAGAGCGTTAGTCGTGCGTTGCGTAGAACCGATAATAGGCCAGTTCACCATTTTCAAGCATTTTTACCCGGTTCATCCACATTTCCATGTCATCTTCGAGAAAAGCGATGAAATCGGGGTCCAAACCGCTTGTTTGAAGCTCGCTGACCAGGGTCACCCATGCCGTTTTGATCTGATGAACGTGTAATTCGGTTTCATCTTTGGCAATTCGGATGTCAAATCTCAGCTTGCCGAGAATCTCTTTATAGCGATCTGCCGTCCACGGATGGGGTTTTTCCTCTTCGGTTGCCATCCATTTTCGATAGCTTTCCGAGGATTCGCTGGCTTTTCCTGTCACCACATAATCGGTAATCAGCAACTGTCCCTGCTCGCGCAGCGATTCGGTCAGCTTCAAAAGGAAGGTATCCTTCTTATTGACCGTAAACATCTCGCCAAACGAATAAACGACGTTGAAATACTTTTTGCGAAATTCCGGTGCCAGCGGGTCATATTGCTGGACCGGCACCTTTTTTTGCGCCCCGGCGGCCACCGAACGCTCCATCCCCAATAGGGCCAGTTCCCCGTCGCGTTCCATTGCCGTTACCCAGACACCAAACTTATCGGCCAAAATACGCGCCGTGGCGCCAATACGCGCACCAATTTCAATGCAGCTCATGGTTTCATCAAGGGCCAGGGGCTTTGCCAGTTCCAGCGCATATTCATGCCCGCCCGGCTTCATGATGCCACGGTCAAACAGCTTGCCGTATAGCTTCATCCGTTCGGGCGGCCAGCGACCGACTTCGTCATCCAGGTCCAGTTCGCCCTCATCCTCGGGGATCGGGCGGGATGCCAGCACCAGCATCCGCTGCAGCCAGCGGCGATAATCGTTTAATTGCTGTTCAAACAGATAATATTCCGCCGGGTCGTCATATCCTTCCCAGCGCGCCCGCAAGCGCTTGCGAAACGGCACCGTAATCGCCCCGGAGGCAAGGGTGCCATCCGGCGACATCTGATCTTTCATATATGGATTGGCGTCCGATGATTTTCGTTGCCAGAACTTCAACTTCAATGAAACCGCCCGTATGCGTTTATCTGTTGGCGTGCAAACCTGCCTATTATCATCCCTGATCCCTGCAACAAGGTAAAGAATGAAACATTCCACTATATATTGCCACCATTGGACACCTGCCACCTGCCACCTGCCCGCCCAGGGCAAATCGCCCCTGCTGAGCGATATTTTTTTCAATAACGTCAAAACACAAACAAATGTGGCGCAAACCGCTCTAATATTTCACAATATGGCTGCCAAGCGGGCAACGCTGCCTGACAGGCATTTTTATGGCGGGATATTCCGCTGGCCTGACCGACCCAAGAGACACCAAAAACCGCATGCGTAACGACCCCCTATCCATCTATTATCGCCAGCTTGGGATCAAGCCGGGGGCCAGCGAAAAAGAAATCAAGCTGGCTTATCGGAAACTGGCCTTTGAATACCACCCGGACCGAAATTCGGCCCCGGATGCGGAAGAACGTTTCAAGGACGTAACCGAGGCCTATGAAATTCTGGCAGGGATTCGCAAACGCCCGGCCGGCCGCACCAGTGGCAACGACAAAGCCGGACCACATGCCAGCAGCCCCCACGCAACCGGGAATACCGAAAGCACCGGACATAGCGGCAATGCCGGACGGCAGGGATTTGCCGGTGCAGGCCGCAAACAGCGCCCCGAAAGCCGGGAAGACCGCTATGCAAGGGCAAGTTCGGCCTATCAGCAGCATCAGGAAAAAACCGGCCAGCGCGACCCAAAGGTCAATCCCGGTGCGCGGCGGCACCACAAGTCATCCCAACGCAATGGCGATAGTAACGGTTATGCCCGCTGTGCGATCACCGATGTCATTTCGGCCCAGCCCCGACATATCGAATTTACCGTGATACACGGCTTTTTAAACTCCGTCCGCCGCGATACCGTCAGCGCGGTTCTATCCCCCAAGGGGGCTCGGCGCATGGCGCTGCGGGCAAGTTTACGCACCTGGCTAAGCGGTTTTTGGGGCTGGCGCAGCATCCTTCCGGCCTGGCGGGCGATCATTTCCAATATGCGCGGCGGTGTTTTTCCGCCCGAAGCCAATGCGCAATTGCTGTTTAACCAGGCCACCGCCTTTGAACGCAGTGGCAACAAACAGCTGGCCCGCGCGGTTTTGCTGCAGGCATCGGATTTTATTGGCAATAACCGTTCCGCCCTGGCCGAACAGATCCGGGCCAATATACGAAGGCTTGATACCGGCGAACCCGCCCGCCGGGTCCGCGACGAATGGAAACATGTCGCCATGTTTGATGCGCTTTTGCATCTTAGCCCGGTATTTGTGATTATTTTCTGCCTGCTGCTCGCTTTTGGTCCGGCACACGGCTATTTCACCACCGAGTTCCCCCGCCAGGTCGAAACCGGTATTGCCAAAGTGCGTGAGAAGATCGAGGACCTGATCACCCCCAAAAGCGACCCCTATTATGTTGATCAGCCGTTTTTGAACCTGCGCACCGGGGCGGGCATAAATTTTCCCGTCATGCGTCCGCTATCGCGGTTTGAAACTGTTTTTCTACGTGGCGAGAATAAAAATTTCTGGATCCGCGTCGAAACCGAACTGGGTGAAGATGGCTATGTCAATTCCGACGCCCTGACACCCGGCGATGGCAGTGCCGCGCGCGATGAATGGTGCAAAACAAACAAATGCGACTGATCCCGCAGGACCAGTCGCATTTTTAACGATCATCAGATCACATCAAACCTGATCAGGCAGACTTTGCCGGAATAGCCTTCAGCGCTGCACGCAAATAATCCCAGAACCGGGCAACCGACGGGATATGGGCGCATTCATCCGGGCTGTGGGCACGTTTGATGGTCGGCCCAAACGAGATCATGTCCCAGTTGGGATATTTCGAGCCCAGAACACCACATTCCAGCCCGGCATGGATAACCTTTACCTCGGCTTTCTTGCCAAACAGGTCGCGATGCACGGCCTGCATCATTTCCAGCACTTCACTGTCCATGTTCGGTTTCCAGCCCGGATAGGCATCACCCCAGGTAACGGTGGCCCCAATATTTTCAAATACCGCCGTCGCAACCTCGCGGGTGGCATCGCGCGCACTTGAAATCGAACTGCGTGCCGAAAGTGTTACCTTCGCCTGCCCGTCCGCCACCGAAACAATCGCCAGATTAACCGATGTTTCAACAACACCGGGCACGCTTGTGCTCATGGCCTGCACCCCGTTGGGCGCACCCAGAATGGCGTTATTGAAGGTCACACTATCTGCCGGTGTCATCGCCGTTTCCGGCAATTCGATTTCGCTGGCGGCAATGGCAAAATTCGGCTCCAGATCGGCATATTCGCCAATAATGGCATCGCGGAATTCGCCCATCGCCTGATCAAACGCCCCGACATTCGCCACAGGCAAAACAATGGTGGCAAAAGATTCCCGCGGGATGGCATTACGCGCCGTACCGGCTTCTATGGTAACGATGCGGGCGTCCAAATCACGCAACAGATGGCGCAGGAAACGCGCCATCAGCTTGTTGGCATTACCAAGACCCAAAATGATATCAATGCCCGAATGCCCGCCCTTAAGACCGGTCAGGGCAATTTTGCGCGCCACCTGATCATCCGATACCGCATCGGCCTGATATTGCCAGCGCGCCACCAGATCACCACCACCAGCACAGCCGACATAGAGTTCATATTCATCTTCGGTATCGAGGTTCAGCAGAATTTCACCCTGAAGGCGGCCTGGCTCCAGGTTCATCGCACCGGTCAGGCCGCGTTCCTCATCCACGGTGAACAGCAATTCCAGCGGGCCGTGTTCAACCGATTTGTCGCACATCACCCCCAGCATGGCCGCTGCCCCAATGCCGTTATCGGCACCCAGCGTGGTGTTATCGGCCGTTACCCAGTCCCCATCAACATAGGCATTAATCGGGTCGGTATCAAAATTGTGGGTCGATCCGCTATTGGCCTGGGCCACCATATCGACATGAGACTGCAAAACCGTCATTTTACGGTCTTCATAGCCCGGCGTTGCCGGGACATTGACCACCAGGTTGCTGCCGCTGTCGCGGTAATGGCTGCAACCCTGTTCATCGGCCAGCTTTTCAATCATCTGCAACACGGCCTCTTCCTTGGTCGAAGGCCGGGGGATGTCGCACAATTTCTGAAAATTCGCCCAAATTGCAGTTGGTTCAAGATGGCTGATATTGCCCACGGTGGCGCTCTCCTGTCTGGATTAACATCTGACTTCAAAACCGGCTTTCTGGCAGCTTCTTTTGCACCGTTATCATGCCATCATAAAACCCGCCCAAAAAACCGGCGTCATCATGATCCAAGTCGGGGAGGCACAAAAAACACACCCAAAAGCAGTCCTGAAATCATCCTGCCTTCTGATTATCGCAAATTGACGGGAATTTCCACCGTCACATCAGGGTTTTCGCGCAGAAGACCACATACAAAACATCCCCACCCAACCGGGGATAACCATCCTGTATCTCACAGGCGTCAATCTTCGGCTTTATCTTCGGGAAGGCCGGCATTGGGCGCAATGGTGGGTTCCGGCAAAGTGGGATCGGCAAAAACAATGCGGTTTCGCCCCCCCTCTTTGGCCTGATACAGGGCGCGGTCCGCCACCAGCAGCGCGGTTGGCAAATCCACCTCGCCCCCGTTTTTATCACCAACATCACCGCCAATGGTAACACCGATACTGGCGGTCACACGTACCACACCGGCATTGCCGGCATCGTCCGCCAGGCGGATATCGCCAATCATTTCAGCCAGTCGCCCGGCAATCATTTGTGTAATTTTCCCCGTGGCCGATGGCAGCAAAACGGCAAATTCCTCGCCCCCCAGCCGGACAACCAAATCGTCATCCCGCAACGCCCCACGCAGCACCGCCGCAACCTCCTGCAGCAGCCGGTCGCCGCAGGCATGACCAAAACTGTCATTGATCTGTTTGAAATAGTCCAGGTCCAGCACGGCGATACCGAAATGCCATTTTTTATTGCGCAGGCGGCGAATATCGCGCAACCGGTTTACCGCCCCCTCAAACCCGCGACGGTTCAGAACCTCGGTCAGCGGGTCGGTCGAGGCCAGGACCGCCAACTGTTTTTCTACTTCCTTATGGTCGGTCACATCCAGTGCCGAAACCATCATGCCGCCACCCTGAAGACGATTGATGCGAATATCGGTCAGGCGCCCAGAAGGCGACAAAACCCCGTTCCGATCGGCATGGTCATGTCCAGCCGCAACCATTTCGCGGTAAATCAGGCGCAGGCCGGAAACATCAAATTCCGGGGTTGTCGCCGGGTACATCCCCGGATTTCGGGCAAACAAACGGGAAAATTCGCGATTGAAATGCAAAACATGCAGGTCTTCGTCAAACATGGCGACGGCGGTTGGCACCATGCGAATGACTTCGGCAACCGCATTTTGCAAACTGTTGCGATTGCGCACCAGCATATTATTCATGCGTACTTCCTCGCGCACATCATGCGCGGTAGTCAAAATCGCGGGTTTGCCATCATGCCATAAAATGCGTTCATCGGTCAGGTCACACCAGACCTCGCTGCCATCATCCAGAAACTTGCATTCCCGCCGCCGGCTGCCGTTAAAAAGGCCCTGCGATATTTTCTCGCTGGTGGCCGATGTTATCTCGCGCAATTCAGGTGCGATAAATCGCAGCAAATCTGGTGTCTTCATGAAATCGCTGGCATTTTCCGCCCCCATCAGGGTGGCATAGGCATCATTGACATACAGGGCATTCATGTCGCGATGCACGGCAACACCAATAAAGGACCGCCCCAGCATATGGTCCACCTGCATGGCCGTGCTGCCATTTTCAATGACCTGGGCTGTGGTCATCAAGGCACGGCCATCTTCCCAATCAATGGTTTCATCGCTGATTTCAAGCCACACCGGCGAGCCATCGCGCCGCAAATTGTAAACCTTTTTCCAGCCATGAAAGCCGGTAGCGTTCATGAAATCCCGATATAACTTCAGGGCTTCGCGATGAAAAGCGGGGGGAATATAATGCACCAGTTCCGGGCCAGACATGAATTCAACCGCGTTCCGGCATCCCATCATGCGGGCATAGGCATCGTTAACGTACAAAGCCACCAATTCCCGATGGATAACGACGCCAACAGCTGATTGCCCATATAACCGGTCAATCTCTTTTTTCTCAAAACGCGCCAATCCAGTCCCCCGACGAAAAGCCGTTCCCGATAAAATCTGTTAAAACAAACTGCCTACAGCTCAACCTCATCATACATTTCGGCTCACACTCCCAAAACAGCTGGAACAAAGAGCAGCCAGATCTGCAAATCCCAGTGATTGCCTCATTTTATCGAGACATACCAAATTTATCTATATGGTCAGGAGCCCGAAAGCCGACCTCATCCAATAAAACAACAAATAGCATAAGATTTTCTAAATATTCCACCCAATGGATAAACATCACAGGTGAAGCTGCATAAAATCAACGCGGGCCGAAACCAGGTTTCGGCCCACCAGAAGAACAATCGGAAATCGTCTCGGGATCAGAGGTGCATCGCCTCAATATCGCTAAGCGAAATATCAAAGGCGGATAAACCTTCCTCGATATATTCCCCGAGCATCGGCATCCCGGTCAGGTATTCTGCGGTATGGTTGGTATGGCCGTCTTCCGCCTCGCTCAAAGCTTCCTGCCACTGATCGGCATCAAAGCTGCCCCGCCCGATCCAGACAAGGGCCACCAGCTGGCACTGCTCGTCCCAATTCAGGTCATTTATCGCCTCGACCAGTTCGGCATGGGTGGCATCATCGCCATAGGCTTCAAGCACTTCGCGAAACTGGTCATCCGATGCGTTGGACCCGTAATCGGGCTCCACCACATCTTCCTGCGCATCAAAGGCCCGCGCCTTTAGCAAAATAAAGGCGATTTTTTCCATATCGATGGCGGGAAATTCATCTGACTGTGCATCATCCATCACGTCCGACATAAAATTCTCCGTTTTTAAAGAAAAATTCCGTTACGGCACGACATCACAAAAAGCAAAATCACGGCACAGCAAAACATGTGTTCAACGTGGCAGGCCAGCAAGCCCAAAAACAAAACTGCCCTTTAATGCCATCATTCTGCCCATTGTTACGGGCATCACCTATGCCCTGTAACACATTGTCAAAGCACATGTTCCCGATACCAGCCTAGAACCAATACTTGCACCCTCTGTGCGAGGCTGGCCCGGTCACTTTGCTGGCGGGGCCATACTGGCTAGGATATGGTAACAGCCCGCCGCCCCACAACCGGAGAAATGAAATTGGATTATCGTGACATCGAAATTATAAAGCGCCAGCGCGGCTGGGATGGCTATTTCAAACTGGATGTTTATGAACTGCGTCACAAACAGTTTGACGGCGGCCAAAGCCCGGTCATCAGGCGCGAAGTCCTCGAACGCGGGCATGCTGTGGCCGTGCTGCCCTATGACCCGGTGCGCGACGAGGTTGTCTTGATCGAACAGTTCCGCCCCGCGACCCTGAGCGTTCATCGCGACACCCCCGACATGCCCGCCTGGCTGGTCGAAATTGTGGCCGGTATTGTTGAACCGGGTGAAAGCCTGGAGGATGTGGCCCGTCGCGAAACAATTGAGGAATCGGGCTGTGATATCATCGGCCCGCTGGAGGTGATCGTTCCGCGTTATTACGCTTCGCCGGGCTGTACCAGCGAAACGGTGCAAATCTTTTATGGCCGGGTCGATGCCGCCAAGGCCGGCGGGCTGCATGGACTGGATGAAGAAGGCGAGGATATTCGCGTTTTCACCAAATCAGCCGATGACTGCTTTGCCATGCTCAAGGCCGGTGAATTCTGCAATGCACCGACCATCATGGCCCTGCAATGGCTGATGCTGAACCGTGATCGCCTGCGTCAGGAGGCTGTAACACCAAAATAATAACACAAAAATTACGTTATATTTTTAAAACTGACTTGACTTTTGTGTATAAAAGGACCAATCAACAGCCATATAGTTTGCAATCAGATAATTCTGGAGTCTGTCATGGACATTCGCAATGGCACCATCGAAGCCATTGGCCGCACCCCGCTGATCCGCCTGAAAAAGGTATCGGAGCTGACGGGCTGCACCATTTTGGGCAAAGCGGAATACACCAATCCCGGCGGGTCGGTGAAGGACCGTGCCGCCCTTGCCATTATTCGCGATGCCGAAAAACGCGGGCTGCTGCAACCCGGCGGCGTCATCGTTGAAGGCACGGCGGGTAATACCGGCATTGGCCTGGCAACGGTGGGCAATGCCCTGGGCTATCGCACCGTCATTGTCATCCCCGAAACCCAAAGCCAGGAAAAGAAGGACCTGTTGCGCCTTTTGGGTGCCGACCTTCGCGAAGTCCCCGCTGTGCCCTATCGCGATGAAAACAATTATGTGCACGTATCGCGTCGTCTGGCCGAAGAACTGGCAAAAACCGAAGCCAATGGTGCCATCTGGGCCAACCAGTTTGACAATGTTGCCAATCGCCAGGGCCATTTTGACACCACCGGCCCGGAAATCTGGCAACAGACGGATGGCAAGGTGGATGGTTTCATCGCGGCTGTTGGCACCGGCGGCACCCTGGCCGGGACGGCAATGGCACTGCGTGAGCGCAATAAAAACATCCAGATCGGCCTGGCCGACCCGATGGGGGCGGCATTGTTCAGCCACTACAAACATAGCGAACTCAAATCCGAAGGCAGCTCGATCTCCGAGGGGATCGGCCAGGGCCGCATTACCGCCAATCTGGAAGGGCTTGATATTGATCACCCGTTCCAGATCAGCGACGAAGAAATGCTGCCCATCGTCTTTGATTTGTTAAAGGAAGAAGGCCTGTGCATGGGCGGGTCCACCGGGGTGAATATTGCCGGTGCCGTCAAGCTTGCCCGCGAACTGGGCCCGGGCCACACCATTGTCACCATCCTGTGTGACCTTGGCACCCGTTATCAAAGCAAGCTTTGGAACCCGGCCTTCCTGAAAGAAAAAGGCCTGCCAACGCCTGATTGGCTTTAAACGCCAAGTTTTCCCGCAAAAACGCCCCGCAATTTACTGCCGGGGCGTTTTTTATTGCGCGGTCAGAACGATCAGAACGGTCAGGCCGTGCAGGTTTCCACCCTGCGGGCATAGCGCCATAAATGGCCGGAAACCAGCAGAGCAACCACCAGCAACGCACAGGCAAAACCGGCAACGGCAAACCATCCCCCATGCGTCCAGAACCAGCCGCCGATGGAGCCCATGACACTGGAGCCCAGATAATAGGACAGCAGATAAAGCGAGGCCGCGTGCCCCTTGGACTGGGTTGCCATGCGCCCGACCCAGCCACTGGCGACCGAATGGGCCATGAAAAAGCCGCTGGTTAAAACAATGATGCCCCCAATCACGGCGTAAATTGAACTGGCCAGCGTTAAGGCAACACCGGCCAGTGCCACCACAAGGCCAATCGCCATCACCGGGCCGCGCCCGTGTTTATCGGCCATGCCCCCGGCAAGGGATGACGCGGCAATGCCAAACAGATAAACCGTAAAAATCAGGCTGATTTCCCCCTGCCCCAAATGATAAGGCGCCGCCACCAACCGGAAACCGGCATAGTTATAAACCGTGACAAAACAGCCCATCGCCAGCGCACCAATGGCAAACAGCAACGGCAATGCCGGATGGCGCAAATGCCTGGCCCAGGCATTGATATGATAGGCCAGTTGAAAGCCCGGCTTGGTGGTAAAATTGCGCGAGGGCGGCAGCAAAATGAAAAAGCCAATCGCTGCCAGAAGGTCAATCACCCCCAGCACCCCCAGGGCAACTTCCCAGGATGAAAATTCGGTCAACAAGCCCACGCCAACACGGCCCGTCATGCCGCCAAAGGCTGTACCGCCAACATACAACCCCATCGCAAAGCCCAAACCGCGCGGATGGATTTCCTCGGCCAGATACGCCATTGCAACCGCAGGCACGCCGCCCAGAACAAACCCTTCCAGGGCCCGCATCACCAGCAAAACATGCCAGTTGGGAATAAAGGCCTCGGCAATATTTAAAACCGATGCCGCACACATCGACACAAACATCAGCCGACGGCGGCCAAAGGCCTCGGATGCGGCACCGGCCAGCAAAATCGAAAAGGCCAGAAACCCGGTTGTTAGCGACAGGGCCAGCGAGCTTTCGGTCGGACTCACGCCAAAATCGGCGGAAAAGGCTGGCAAGAGCGGCTGCACACAATAAATCAGGGTAAAGGTGGCAAACCCGGCCAAAAACAGGGCCATCGCCACCCGGCGATAAGCTGGTGTGCCGGGTTCTACCCAGCTTTGCGGGCTGGCTGAGGGCACAGGGGTGGATGGCAGGTCATGGTCTGCCGTTTGATCACTCATGTTTCGTCCTTGGTAAATTGCCGTGGGCGGCATTCTTGATTTGCTGAAACTGTTGCACCTTCTCGATCATCTGTCCAATATATGTTAGTGGCATTTTTCATATGTTTTAGAGATACCGAAATTGGAACTGCGACATATCCGTTATTTCCTGGCCGTGGCCGAGGAAGGCAATTTCACCCGTGCGGCCCAGAAAATTGGTATCGGGCAGCCGCCGCTTAGCCAGCAGATCAAGGATCTGGAAACTGAAATTGGTGCCAAACTGTTTCACCGCCGCCCGCAAGGCGCGGAACTGACCGATGCCGGGCGGGCCTTTCGCGACATTGCCGGTCAGTTCCCTGCCCTGGCACAACAGGCGGTGCAGGCCGCCCGGCGTGCTGCACGCGGCGAAGTGGGTAATTTGCATGTCGGTTTTACCGGCTCTGCCGCGTTTAACCCGGTTGTGCCATCGGCCATTCGGGCCTTTCGCCGCACCTGGCCAAAGGTGAACCTGACCCTGACCGAAACCAATTCCACCCGCCTGCTTGCCAGCCTGATCGACGGCCAACTCGATGCCGCCTTTTTGCGCCAGAATGTGGTGGATCATGCCAATATTGCCCTGCATGAGTTGGGGGCCGAACCGATGGTGGCCGTTCTCCCCAGCGGCCATCCAGCTGCCAGTGCCGAGACCGTTAATCTGGCCGCACTCGCCGATGATCCCTTCATTTTAACCCCGCGCGAGGTCGGCCCCACCCATTTTGACAATGTGTTGAATGCCTGCGCACGGGCCGGGTTTACAATGCGCTTGGGCCAGTCCGCCCCACAGTTTGGTTCGGTGATCAATCTTGTTGCGGCCGAACTGGGCGTATCGCTGGTGCCGACATCGATGCAGCAATTACAGGCGCGCGGTGTCGTTTACCGGCCAATAGCAGACAGCGCGCCGATGGCCTATCTCGCCCTGGCCTATCGGCGCGATACACGCTCAACTGTGACCGACAATTTCATTGGCAGGATCATCAAAAAGCCCTGAGCCATCAGGCTACATCACACGCGCACGGCATCCTTAATATATGCCAATGCCTGCTGAAATAACGTATCGGCATCATTCAGGCCGCTATCAAGCACCAGTGGATTGCTTTGCCAGGGTTGGTATTCACGGTTTTGCACCGCCTGCCAGTCCGGCAATTTCAGGTTTTCAACGGTTGATATACGGTTTTCAATCCGCTTGCGATGCAGGACCGCATCCGAACAAACCAGTTCAATCTCGCAAAACCGGGCTTGCGCCCTGCTTGCCACATCACGCCAGGCATCACGGGTGATGGCGATGGGATTAACGCTATCGGCAATCACCCAATGACCTAACCGCAAATTATCCTCTGCCACCCGATAGGCCGCCATATAACCCTCCGGGCCCATTTCGCGGTTACCAGTGCCATATTGCGCATCGGCATCGCGCAAGGCCTGTTCGATGCTGTCGATGCGCAGCCACATGGCAGGAAGGGCCCGGGCCAGTTTTTCCGCCAGCGTGCTTTTGCCGCAACCGGGCAATCCGCCCAAAATAATCAGCATATCCCGGCCCTCATCCTGTTTTGTCACGCTTGCGCAAAATGATACCGCGCGCTGGCGTTATGATATTTTTGCCCTAAATTAGGTCTTAACAGAGCCCATTGGCGCGGCTGAAAAAACGCCCTGCGCCCAACAGGATATATTGTTATGACACGTTTCTCCATCCTTGACCTTTGCCCGGTAAATACGGGCGAACATCCATCCGATGCGCTGCGCAACACCCTGGAGCTGGCCCAACACGGCGAAAAGCTGGGTTATCATCGCTATTGGCTGGCCGAACATCACAACATGCCCGGCATTGCCAGTGCCGCCACATCCGTGGTCATTGCCCATGTTGCCGGGGGCACCAAAACCATTCGGGTTGGCTCTGGTGGCATTATGCTCCCCAACCATGCACCTTTGGTGATTGCCGAACAGTTTGGCACCCTCGATGCCCTGCATCCGGGCCGGATTGATCTTGGCATTGGCCGCGCCCCCGGCACGGACCAGCGCACGGCGGCTGCCCTGCGCCGCGACATGCACGGCAGCGAGGAGCGCTTTATTCAGGATGTATTGCAGGTTCAGCAATTCCTTGCCCCGCTGGAGGGCAAACCCGCCATTCGTGCCGTTCCAGGTTATGGGTCGCAAGTTCCCATGTGGCTTTTGGGCTCCAGCCTGTTCTCCGCCGACCTTGCCGCGCGGTTGGGCCTGCCTTTTGCCTTTGCTTCGCACTTCGCGCCCGATTATCTGATGCAGGCGCTCGATCTTTATCGTTCGCGCTTTGAACCGTCCGATCAGCTGGATAAACCCTATGCTGCGGCCGCAATGGGCTTTTTTGCTGCCGATAGCGACGCGGAAGGCCAGCATCTTGCCACCTCGATGCAGCAGCAATTTTTAAATTTGCGCCGGGGCAATCCGGGCCAGTTGCCCGCCCCCGTTGAGGATATGGATACCATCTGGAATTCGATTGAAAAAGCCGGCGTCAACCATGCCATGCGCTATGCCGCAGTGGGGTCACACGCCACGGTCAAGGCCAAGGTGCGGGAATTTCTTTATGAAACCGGTGTGGATGAACTGATCCTGACAGCCAACATCTTTGACCATCAGGCACGGCTGAAATCCTTTACCATCGGGGCGGCCATTCGCGATGAACTGGCGGACGAAAAGGCCAAAACTGCCTGCGCCTGAGAAAAATCAGGTCATTTAGCCTTTCCCCCTTAAGAAGACATGTTTCACCAGCCGCCGGGCACTGGCTTGCCCGGCGGTTTTTATGTGGCCCCCATATGTGAACCAATTCGGCCAGATAACGAACCACTTCCATATTGTGAAAAGCAGCCTGCATTCGCTTGCACATCGTAACGCCTTCGGACATGATACCGGCGCGGTTAAAACAATTTCTCCTTTTGCCGCAATGTCTTGCTTGCAAAGGTTTATGCGTTCGCGATGATCAAATTTATTCTGGCGGCCCTGCCCATTGCCACCATTCTGTTTTTAATGATCAAGGCAAACTGGGGGGCGGCCCGTGCCGGGGCGGCTGCGTGGTTTGTTACCGCCGCCATTGCCTTTTTTGCCTTTGGCACCCCAATTGAT
Source organism: Thalassospira sp. TSL5-1 (assembly GCF_001907695.1). NCBI lineage: Bacteria > Pseudomonadati > Pseudomonadota > Alphaproteobacteria > Rhodospirillales > Thalassospiraceae > Thalassospira > Thalassospira sp. TSL5-1. The sequence goes on along the minus strand of NZ_KV880637.1, from coordinate 1,363,065 downwards.
ATGCTCATCGTCGCGCAGGCCAAGGGTGTGATGCTCGCCCTTTATATTCTTTATATCGTGTGGGCGGCATTGATTTTGTATTTTGTCGCCGAAGAAGCCGGGGCCATTAAAACCATTGGCGCGGCCATCCGCAAACTGACCGATGACCGCCCCCTGCAATTGCTGATTTTGGGCTATGTCTTTGCCACCTTTCTGCAAGGGGTTGCCGGTTTTGGCGTACCCATTGCGGTGATAGCACCCTTGTTGCTGGGCATGGGGTTTTCGCCGGTCCTTGCCGTTGCCGCCCCCATGATCGGGCATAGCTGGTCCGTGCTTTTTGGCAATATGGCAACCTCGTTCGAGGCCCTGATTGGTGTGACCGGCATTCCCGGCAGCGAGTTGACCCATTATTCCGCGATTTTGCTGGGCCTTTCGGGCTTTACCTGCGGGGCGGCGGTATTGTGGCTTGATGGTGGTTTTCGCACCGTGCGCCGCCGGATTGTGCCGCTGGTGATTATTGCCGGGGTAATGGGTGTGGCCCAATATATGATGGCAAATTACGGGGTCTGGACCCTGGGCGGGCTGACGGCCGGTATCGCCGGGCTTGCGGTTTCCATTGTTGTCACCCGGTTCTGGAAACCACACCCCGATGACATTGCCGAACCCAATGGCGACGACACGCACCACATGCCGCTGATCGAAGGGTTAATCCCCTATCTGGTTTTTATGGTGATTGTCGGTTTGGCCACCTTTGTGACACCGATCAAACAGTTCCTGAACGGCATCGAACTGACCCTGTCCTTCCCCGCGATGGAAACCTTGCAAGGCTGGAAAATTGCCGCCGAGGATGCCAAAGGCATCGCCCTTTTTGGTCATCCCGGCGCACTTTTGCTTTATACCGCCGCCATCAGTTTTGTCTTTTTCAAACTGCGTAATCAATATGCTGCGGGCATTGGCAAACGCATCATGCAGCGCACGCTTAAAAGCGGCCTGCCCACCAGCATTGGCATGGTGCCGGTCATTGGCCTGGCCCTGATGATGGACCATGCCGGGATGACCTTTGCCCTGGCCGAAGGCGGGTCCAAGCTGTTTTCCGGGGCCTTTGCCATCGCCTATCCGCTGGTGGCCCCGTTAATTGGCGCACTTGGTGCCTTTATGACCGGCAGCACCAATAATTCCAATGTGGTTTTTGGCATGTTCCAGCGCCACACCGCGGAGCTTTCCGGCCTTTCCACCGCACTCATTTTGGCCGCCCAGGCCACGGGTGCTTCGCTTGGCAGCATGCTGGCCCCGTCCAAAATCATGGTGGGATGCTCCACCGTCGGCCTTTCGGGCAAGGAAGGGCCGGTCCTTTCGGTGGTGCTGAAAACCGGGATGATCCTGACCCTGCTTTGCGGGGTTTGGACCCTGGGGATTTTGCTGGTCACAATGATGCTGGGGGGCTAGTAAAATGAAAAAGTTCCTGTTTAATCCGGTTTTTCTGGTTCTCGCGTCCCTGATCCTGCCCGTCATATCCTTTTTGGCAATGAGCCATAACGCGATACTGGCCGATATTTTATTTGCCCTGTTTGTGCTGGTCATGGCGCTGATTGCCCTGCGCAAATAAGGCCCCTTTGCGCCCTTTAAGAACTCAATGACCATTCAGGGCATACAATGTAAACGGCGATAACATTTTGGGCGTTTTCGCAGTTACATCACAAAACCGGAACCGGCTAGGGACGGAATGTTGCCAGCTTGATGCCAAAGGCAACAAAGACAGTGCCGGTTACGGCCTTTAACGCCCGCTGGAAACGGCCATTGCGCACCGCCCCCGTCAGGCGGGCCAGCAGCAGAACCATTGCACTAAACCATACAGCGTTGATCAGGGCATGAAGGCAAACCAGCGTAAAGGCCGCCGTGACCGAGCCCGCGCCGACCGGGACAAATTGGGGAAAAGCCGCCAGATAAAAAATCGACACCTTGGGATTAAGCGCATTGGTCAAAAACCCCTCCGCATAGGCCTTGGCAAGGGTGCGTTTGCGTTGCGCAGGCGCAGTTTCAGCCACGGTTTTAACCCCGCGCCAGGCATCGCGCAGCGCCTTGATCCCGACCCAGCACAAATAGGCCGCGCCCAGCATTTTAACCACAAAAAATGCCTGCGCCGATTGCACCAGAATGACGGAAATACCAAAAATGGACAGCGTTCCATGCAGGTAAAATGCCGTAACAAACCCGGCTACATTGGCAAAGCCCGCCGCCCGGCCCGATGTTGGCACCGTTTTGGCAACCAATACCCCATTGGGGCCGGGTGACATCACCAAAAGCGATGTGACCAGCGTAAACGTGAGTATCTGCGCTCCATCTAGCACCGGCATTCCCCTTTTATGCGTACATGGTAAAGAACCAGAAGAATGCCAGATTAACCGATTGACCCAAAACCCGATACAGGCTTGACCGCACATACCCACTTATTGCGATACGCGGCCCGCAAAGATTGATTAAAGCGTGATCAGGCAATGGTCCTTAAGCCACGCCCAGACGCTGCCCCTGGTATTTGCGATCCAAAATCGGTTGCCACCAGCCTGAATGGTTCAGATACCACGCCACCGTATCGCGCAGGCCGGTTTCAAGGCTGTATTGCGCCTGCCAGCCCAGGCGGTTTTCCAGCTTGGTCGCATCAATGGCATAGCGGCGGTCATGGCCGGGCCGGTCGGCGACAAATTCGATCATTTCATCATCGGGCGGCAGGGTGCGGTGCGGGGAAAGGTCACGCACATGGCGCAGGATGTGATGCACAATATCAATATTGCGCGCTTCATTTCGCCCGCCAACATTGTAGGTTTCGCCAACCGCGCCATGCTGCAAAATCAGGCGCAGGGCGGCAACATGGTCATTTACATGCAGCCAGTCGCGGATATTTTGCCCATCGCCATAAACCGGCAATTTGCGCCCTGCCATTGCATTGAGAATCATCAAGGGAATGAATTTTTCGGGAAACTGGAACGGGCCATAATTGTTCGAGCAATTCGACACCACCACCGGCAGACCATAGGTATGATACCAGGCCCGCACCAGATGATCCGACGATGCCTTACTGGCCGAATAGGGCGAGGTGGGTTGATAGGCCGTGTTTTCGCCAAACAATCCTTCCGCGCCCAGCGATCCATAAACCTCGTCGGTTGAAACGTGATGAAACCGGAAGGATTTTTGCCGGTCTGCAGGCGTATTACGCCAGTATTTCAGCGCCGCATCCAAAAGGCAGTATGTCCCGATAATATTGGTCTGGATAAAATCCCCCGGCCCGTCGATCGAGCGATCGACATGGCTTTCAGCGGCCAGATGCAGGATGGCATCGGGCTGATAATCCCCCAGAATATGGCTGATTTTATCACCATCGGCGATGTCAGCCTGCATGAAACGATAGCCCGGTGCGCCCTCGATCGCGGCCAAAGAGCGTTGGTCGGCCGCGTAGGTCAGCTTATCCAGGTTCAGCACCTGCCAACCACAATCACCAACCAGATAGCGACACAGGGCCGATCCGATAAAACCGGCACCGCCAGTGACGATCACACGCATGAATATCCTCGTTTTTTTTGAAAATACCGGCCTGTAAGGGCATGTGATGGAACCATTCAAACATGGCCCGCAAAAGGCAGAAAAAGGGTTTTACGATTGCAATGTTTCTGTTTTGTTCTATATTACCACACCAACAACGCCCTGCCCTTTTGCCATCGGAGTTCCGCCATGCGGACCAGCCCCCAGCCAACTGCCGATACCCGCAATACCCCCGCACAGGACCCTGCCCTACTGCCTGCCCGTGCGCACAAAGGGCGCGGCGCGGTATCGAATACCAATGGCCGGTTTGAAAAATTTTCGCATCATGCGTGGGATGATGGCTGGTTAATGCAAAGTGGCGATGGCACAGCCAATGGTGATGATGATGCTGGTGGGGGTATGCCAGAGGCCCCACGCCTGAAAACCACATTGGGTATTGATGGCGCACGCAGTGTGATTACCCGCAACCAAAGCCCGGATGTACCATTTGATCGCTCGATCAACCCTTATCGCGGCTGCGAACATGGCTGCATTTACTGTTTTGCCCGGCCAACCCATGCCTATCTGGGCCTGTCTCCGGGGCTGGATTTTGAAACCAAACTGTTCTGGAAGCCCGATGCCCCGGCCCTGCTTCGCAAACAACTGGCGGCCAAAACATATATGCCCGCCCCCATCGTGATTGGCACTGCGACCGACCCTTACCAGCCGGTTGAACGCGAAAAGCAATTAACCCGGCAATTGATCCAGGTGCTGGCCGATTGCCGGCATCCCTTTTCGATCATTACCAAATCGGCCCTTGTCTGCCGCGATATGGACCTTATCGCCCCAATGGCCCGGCAAAACCGGGCAACGGTTGCGGTATCGGTAACGTCACTTGATCACCGATTATCCAACCTGTTGGAACCGCGCGCCAGTGCGCCGCATCGCAGGCTGGATGCCATTCGCAAACTGGCCGATGCGGGTATTCCGGTAACGGTATTATGCGCACCCATTATTCCAGGCCTGAATGACAGCGAAATTGAAAATCTGGTGGCCGCCTGCAAGCAGGCCGGGGCGCAATCGGTTTCGCATATTGTGCTGCGCCTGCCGCTGGAAATTGCCGATTTGTTTGAGGAATGGCTGCAAAACCATTACCCGGACCGGCGCGACAAAGTCATGTCGCTGGTGCGGCAAATGCGCGATGGCAAGGTGTATGATGCCACATTTGGCAGTCGCATGCGCGGCAGCGGCCCAATTGCCGATTTGATTGCCAAAAGGTTTGACCTGGCCCGGCGCAAACACGCCATGACCGGCCGTTCGCTGGACCTGGATTGCAGCGGATTTGTCCGCCCCGGCCCGGATGGGCAGTTATGCCTGTTTTAATGTCGTTCCGGCATCCGGCAATTGGGCCACATATTGCCCCGGCGTGACGCCAAATACCTTTTTAAAGGCAGCAATGAAGGCACTTATATTTTCATAGCCCAAATCAAGGGCAATGGTCGTTACTGCCTGGTCTGATGCCAGCATTTCCAGTGCCGCCAGCAACCGGGCGCGTTGCCGCCAGTCGCGAAAGGTAAGGCCGGTTTCGGCAACAAAACGGCGGCTAAGGGTACGGGGTGCCATGCCGGCCCAATTGGCCCATTGTGCCATCCCGCGTTGGTCCGCCAAATCGGCGGCAAGTTTGCGGGCAATGCGCTGCAAACGCGGGTCCTGTGGGGCTGGCAGATTCAGGCCAACAGGCAAGGCAGACGCAATTTCATCCAAAATAACCTGGGCCAAACGATGCTGGGCCGGGGTTTGCGGGCCATCCTGCCACAGGGCGGCACGCTTAATCGCCGCCTCCAGCAGCGCATTGCCGTGAAGCGTGACCGGGCTTTGCGGCAATGATGCGCACAAGACCGGCGGGACATAGATGCTCCATCCCTGAAACGGGCCATTTGAGTGCAAACCATGATGATGATGGGGTGGCACCCAGACCGCATGACAGGCCGGTACCACCCAAATGCCGGCATCGGTCTCAATTCGGACCGATCCTTTGAGCGGGCCAATCAATTGCCCGTAGGCATGGGCATGACGTGCGGTATCGCGCACAAGCGCACTGCGCCGCACCACCCCCCGGATCGCGGCTGCATCCTTCGTGTCGTCCAGCAGGGATGGATCGATCAAATAATCTGCCATTATGGCCTTAATTCCGTATTCTTTGGCATGGGTCCGTCAGACATGCCAATTTTATACCGCTAATCTCCCGTGATCAGCAAAGACATTGGGTCTTTGTCCGCCCGGAGAAAGCAAAATGACACCACAAGACGCGCAAAATCTGCTGGAAACCCTGTTTGAAACCCTGACGGACCAGAGCGTTCCGACAGAAAACCTTACTGCCTTTTTTACCCCGGATTACGTGCAAATCGTTGATGGCAAGAAGCTGGATTTAACGGCGTTTCTGCAACATGCGGATACTTTGCGTCACACCCTGATCAAAACCGACATCCGTTTTGAAAAAATCATTACCGATGGCAACACCATTGCCGATATTCATTTTGTGCATGCGCAAAAGAAAAACGGCGAGACCATCCATATAAAGGTGATTGCCTTTTACACCCTGCACAAAGGCCGCATTTGCCGGGTTGAAGAACTGACCTACCTGATGGAAGGCACGGCGGATGACCGCGACCTGGGATCACGCATCGCCCAACACGATTAAGCGCAGTTTTGTGAAATCATTTCCCGTTTCCGGTCGCTATATCCGTCCTGACCCAGTGGCAAATGCGATGAGAAAACAGCAATTTTGTTCTCGACAGCGGCGATTGCCACACGCCACGATGGGCCAAATGCAATCAAGAAACCGGTGCTTTTGCAAAAGCACACAAAGATCGGGAGTTTTAGATGACGGAATTGTTATTTCGCCAGGATGCCTATCAGCAAAGCTGTGTTGCCACCGTGACGGACCATGTCGAAAATGGTGTGATCCTTGATCAAACGGTATTTTATGCGACCAGCGGCGGACAAACCGGCGATAGCGGCATCTTGACACTGGAAAATGGAACGGAATTGCCAGTAAGTATCACGGTGAAGGACCGCGAATCGGGCAAGCCGGTTCACGTCATTGCCGAAGGACACGACCTGCCCGCGATTGGCAGCAAGGTGACTGCCGTGCTGGATTGGGAAACACGGTACCGGCACATGCGCTTTCACACCTGCCTGCATGTTTTATGTTCAATTGTCGATGGCGGGGTGACGGGCGGCAACATTGCCAGCCACAAGGCGCGGCTGGATTTTGACATGGAAGGCAGCCCCGACAAGGACGAACTGACTGAACAGCTAAACGCGCGTTTGGCCCGGAATGCCAAGGTTTATGACGGACTGATCACGGTTGAGGAATTAAAGGCCAATCCCGATCTGGTGCGGACCATGTCGGTCCAGCCGCCAATGGATGGTGGCACAGTGCGCACGGTGACAATCGAGGGGATTGATTACCAGCCCTGCGGCGGCACCCACGTACGCAATACATCCGAAATTGGCCGGGTGCGCGTTTCAAAAATCGAAAAGAAAGGCCGCCAGAACCGTCGCATTAATATTGTTTTTGACGAACAGGCATAAAGTTTTCAGAATTAACGTCGAAAACCGCCCGGTAGGGACAGGTCACGATTTATAAACAGGATGGAAATCGATCCGGAACGCGCGATGGGCCCCATACGCCCGGTTCTGCCCGGGCAAGGTGTTGCAGGATAAACGCCGTCGGCGAAATTATTGCCCCGTCATGCGAGTGGGCTGGACACCGGTTTCTTTCATGTTAATAAGTCGCGGCCCCAAAACCGGGCAGCGCCTTTTTTAAAAACAATGATCTTCGGAACCGACCGGGGACATGCAATACCCACCATTGCAAACCGGAGCTTGACCATGACCGAACCCAAATCCGACGCGCTGGTTTCCACCCAGTGGCTGGCGGAGCATTTGAATGCCCCTGACGTCAGGGTGATTGACGCCAGCTGGTATATGCCGGGCAGCGACAAGGACGCGCGCGCCATTTTTGATCAAAAGCATATTCCGGGTGCCGTCTTTTTCGATATTGACGATATTGCCGCCGATGACAGCGCGCCCCTGCCCCATATGATGCCCGATGCCATCAAATTTTCGGCCAAGGTACGCAAACTGGGCCTGGGTGATGGGGTGCGCATTGTCGTTTATGCGCAAACCGGTGTGGCATCAGCCGCCTGCCGGGCCTGGTGGATGCTGCGCCATTTCGGACATAGCGATGTTGTTGTCCTCGATGGTGGCCTGCCCAAATGGGAGGCCGAAGGCCACCCCGTGACCGACGCCCCCACCCCGCCGCGCGAACGCCATTTTACCGCACGGGCCAACAGCTTTTTACTGCGCGAATATGACCAGATACTGGCAAATGTTGAAACTGGCCGCGAACAGGTTGTTGATGCCCGTTCAGCCGGGCGTTTTGCCGGTACGGCAGAGGAACGCTGGGGCAAGCCCGGTCGTATTCCCGGTTCGTATAATGTGCCGTTTGAAAATCTGCTCAATAGCGATGGCACATTCAAGGAATCCGACGAGATCCGCAATGTTTTCAAGGATGCTGGTGTGAACCTGGACAAGCCGGTGGTCACCAGTTGCGGGTCGGGTGTGACGGCCTGTGTGCTGGCAATGGGCGCCTATATTGCCGGGAAAAAGCACGTTGCCGTTTATGACGGTTCGTGGGCGGAATGGGCATCGCACCCAGATAGTCCGCGTGCATCAGGCACATCATAACCAGCCCCCGCATACATATTTGGCCCCGTATTGCCATATCCATCCAGGCAATACGGGGCCGTTTTTAAATTAACAGGGCACAGCCCCTGCCGGAACAAAGCCCGGCGAACAGGTAAAGAGAATGACTGATATATATGCCTGAGCACCGCATACATGCCGGGCCGGAAATACCGCGATACCAGATCCCCGCCGCATCGCCCTGCACTCCGGCCCGAGCCAAAACACGGAATGTGACAACAAATAACGGTGTCCCCCTTGTGACGGCAGAACCAGATCTAATCATCGAACGCCTGTTACTGACAAATCGCGATGATTGCGACGCGGTGATCAATTTATGGTATGATGCCGGATTGATCGAGCAGAACAGCAATGCCCAAGATGATTTGCGCAACTGTTATGAATCAGGCCGGGGATCGGTGCTGATTGCCAGAAAGGCCCACAAGCAAGCGGTGATTGCCACCGTAATGGTAGGCCATGATGGCAAAAGCGGCTGGGTGCATTATCTGGCCGTTGCCCCGTCCTTGCGTGGTCGTGGTCATGGGGCCACCATGCTCGACATGGCCGAAAATATCCTGAGCCACGTTGGTTTGGAAAAATGCAGTGTTCATGCCGCATCCGAACGGGCGGCCAAATTCTATCGTCGTCAGGGATATCGCCTGACAACCGCGCCTTCCCGGTCATCATCCACACAGGATGACCGGTTTTATGAAAAAAGGTTATCTTCATGAGTGCGAAAAAACCGGGAAAACTGGACGTCACCATTACCTATCTGGAAATGGCGCACCAGCCTGACCGCCCACCGGCAATTGTCCCCCCTGGGAAAGTCGCCATCGTCCGCGCAGAAGAACCAACCGTTTCGTTTTATCGCTATCTATATAATACTGTGGGCGAGCCTTGGCTGTGGTGGTATCGCCGCCAGTTGAAAGATAATGAACTGGGTGCGATTCTCTCCAGCGCGGAAAATCACGTTTATGTTCTGTATGTCGGCGGTGTTCCGGCCGGTTTTGCCGAGCTTAGCCTGATCCTGCTGGAAGATGACAGGACGATTGATCTTTCCTATATGGGGTTGATCCCGGAATTCATCGGCAAGGGATATGGCAAATACCTGTTAAACTGGGCTGTTGATACCGCCTGGAGCTTCTCGCCACGCCGATTAACGGTAAATACCTGCTCAATGGACCATCCATCTGCATTAGGGGCTTATCAACGGGCGGGCTTTACTGTATATGACCAACAAACAGAGATTATCGACGATCCGCGTGATACGGGGCTTATTCCCGCCAGTGTGACACAGGCGAACAAGACAGCGACCGTAAAAGCGCAAAAAGATGGCGAATTTGACAATTCGGACACTTTGATCGTTGACTTTCCCGACCGCGCAAGGTAACAAGCGCGCCTGAGTTTACCCAAGCCAGAGGATTATGACCCATGGCAGTGCCAAAAAGTAAAGTGACCAAGTCCCGTCAGGGCATGCGTCGCTCGCATCACAAGCTCGCCGCGGGCTCGTACCGCGAAGACAAAGAAACCGGCGAACTGCATCGCCCGCACCACGTTGACCTGAAGACCGGTATGTACCGTGGTCGTCAGGTCGTCGAACCGAAGATGTAATTTACGCGGGAAGGCTTTGGCTTTCCCAAGTAAATGCTTCGCTGGTTTGCGACGCTGTTTTCCGCGTATCCCGTTTGGGCTACGGCTGGTTTAAAAAAGGATGAAGCCGCAAGGTTTCATCCTTTTTTTATGCGCGCGAGCTGTCCATGATCAAAAATAACGACCTACACATTCCTTGCAGGCCGTCACCAAATATCACCGAACAACCAGATACTTCCTTTATTGGCCGTCGGTACCAGTACCACACACAACAATACCGGTTTTTCCCATATCCCCGTCGCCCAACCGGTTTTGCATCACCGCCGCAAGCCCCGCCGCCGCCGAAAGCTCCACCGACAGGCCCAGTTCGCGCCACATCCAGCCTGCCGCATGGCGCATCTCATCATCCGAAACCAAAACGATGCGATCGACATTTTTGCCAATCAAATCAACATTCAGGGCCGAGGATTGACGCGGGGCCAAACTGGTTGCCGCGGTATTGACCGCCGGTAATGTCACCACTTCTTTTTGTTTCAGGCTTTCAAACAGGGTTGGCGCGCCCGTCGGTTCCACCCCGATAATGCGAATACCGGGGCGGATCATTCGTGCTGCCGTTGCCACACCGGAAATAAGCCCGCCACCGCCAACGGCAATCACCAGGGTATCCAGGTCGGCCTGTTGCTCCAAAAGCTCAAGCGCGATGGTGCCCTGCCCGGCAATCACGTTAGGATCGGCAAAGGGGTGGATATAGGCCATGCCGGTATCGCGCGCATGGGTGATCGCGGCATGGTTGGCTTCATCCCATACCGTTCCGGTCAGCGTCACATCCACACCGGACTTGCGCAGCTTTGTCACCTTGGGCTTGGGGGTGTTGGTCGGCAAAAAGATTTTGACCGGTACTTTCAGCACCCGGGCAGCATTGATCACCCCCATGCCATGATTACCGCCCGATGCCGTTACCAGACCCTTCTGGCGAACGCTTTCATCCAGGTTCAGCGCGGCATTCATCGCCCCGCGCGCCTTAAAGGAGCCGGATACCTGAAGGTTTTCCAGTTTCAGGAAAAGATTGGGCATAGCACTGGCATCGGAAAATCCCGTTCCGAAATCGGGCTTGCCAATGGCAAAAACCGGTGTCACTCGCATATGTGGCGAAATTAACCGGCGTGCCGCGCGAAAATCCTGAAGCTGAATCACGAAACCTCCCCTTCCAAAGACAAACTGCCTAAATCATTTAATCTTTGGGTAGCGCAGCGCAACGACATTTACAACAAATCATCAAGCCGGCCCCAAAGGGCATCATCCAGCCTCGGCCGTCGGGCATAACCTGCACAAACCACATCATATTCCGGTAAAAAACCTTGATCCGGCGGGGTCAAGATGCTTTGACTTGATCCATCAAAATGACACACAGGCTGCATCAATGCGGCAAGGAGAAATGCTTTATGTCGGCTAACAAAGATTTCAAACCCTCGACACGACTGGTTCACGCCGGGCGCCGGTCCCGCGAATATCATGGTGTCGTCAACCCGCCCGTGATGCACGCATCTACCATCCTGTTTGAAAACCTTGAAGCCCTGGATAAAGCCTCCCCCCTGCCGCATGGCAAAGATTTTTATGGCCGCCACGGCACACCAACGCGATTTTTACTGGAAGAAGCGGTTGCAGAGCTTGAAGGTGGTTACGGCACCTTATGCGTATCATCAGGCGTTTCAGCAATCACCAACGCCATTCTCGCCTTTGTCAAACCGGGCGACCATGTGCTGATTACCGATAGCACCTATTTCCCGACGCGGAACCTTGCCAACACCTTTTTAAAGAAATTCGGCGTCGAGGTTGAATATTACGACCCCACCCTGGGGGCCGATATTGCCGGTATTGTGCGTGACAATACCACCGTCATCTGGTGTGAAAGCCCCGGTTCTCTGACCTTTGAAATGCAGGATATTCCGGCCATAGCCAAGGCCGCGCACGCAAAAAATGCCAAGGTTCTGCTTGATAATACCTGGGCCGGGCCAACCCTGTGCCGCCCATTTGAACTGGGTGTGGATGTATCAATCCAGGCGGGCACAAAATATATCGTCGGCCATTCGGATGTGATGATGGGTACCATCACCGCCGCGACCGCGGAGGATTTTAATACCTGCATCAAACAGGTCATGATTTCGGGCGATTCGATTGGGCCGGATGACTGTTATCTGGCACAGCGCGGCCTTCGCACTCTGAATGTGCGCCTGCGCCAGCATCATGAATCGGGCCTTGCCATTGCCAAATGGCTACAATCCCGCCCGGAAGTCAGCCGCGTTCTGCATCCCGGCCTGCCCGATGATCCGGGCCATGCGATCTGGAAGCGTGATTTTATTGGTGCCAGCGGCCTGTTTTCCTTTGTGCTGCATCCGGTTGAACGCCCGCAACTGGCAAAAATGCTCGATCACATGGATCTGTTTGGCATGGGCTTTAGCTGGGGTGGCTTTGAAAGCCTGCTTTTGCCCTCTGATCCGAAAAACATCCGTACCGCCGCCACATGGAACGACCCCGGCCAGCTGGTGCGCATCCATGTGGGGCTTGAAGATACCGACGATCTGATCGCCGATCTAAAAGCAGGGTTTGAACGGCTGAAATCGGCCTAAGCAAATCCAGAACACCCCCCCAAAAAAACGGCGCGGAAAATATCATCCCGCGCCGTTTTTACGTAACATTCTAAATCTCATGCCTATTTGGATAAATGCGCCAGTCGTCGCAAAAGCGGCGCAACGGCGCTACTGACCAAAAACAGGCCAGCAGCAGAAATAACAATGCTGGGGCCGGCCGGACTATCGACATGCCAGGACAGGGCAATCCCGGCCAACACCGCCGCCACCCCAAACAGGGCCGCACCAACGGCCATTTGCTCTGGCGTGCGCGAGAAAAACCGTGCACTGGCGGCAGGCACAATCAACAGGGCGGTAATCAGCAACACCCCGACAATTTTAATGGCAATGCCAATTACCAGCGCCATAAGCAGCATGAAAACAAGGCGCAGGCGCTCCACCGGCACGCCCTCGGCTGCGGCAATTTCAGGCGATACCGTCAGGGCCAGCAAAGGCCGCCACATAGCAACCAGGGCCAAAACCGCCGCACCGCCGCCAAGGCCCAGCAACCAAAGATCTGCGGTGTTAATTGCCAGAATATCACCAAACAGATAGGCCATAATATCAACCGCAACACCCTGCACAAAGGCGAGTGCGACCATGCCAAGCGCCAGGGTTGAATGGGCCAGCATGCCCAATACCGTATCGCTGCCAAGTTTGCTTTGCCGCTGGCCCAGCGCCAAAAGCAACGCCGCCATCAGGCAGGTGATAATCATGCCAAGGCGCACATCAATGCCAAACAGCAACCCCACCGCAACACCCAGCAGGGCAGAATGGGCCAGCGTATCGCCAAAAAAGGCCATCCGCCGCCAAACGATAAAGGTGCCAAACGGCCCGCACACCAAGGCTAGTAGCACCCCGCCGGTAATGGCGCGCAACAGGAAACTATCCATTTAAATGCTCCTTTGCGCGGGGAGTATGCGTGTGGCTGTGGCCGTGATTATGATTGTGATGATGGGCATGATCATGCCCGCACCCGTCCACCACCTGGCCGGAAATATCGTGTTCGTGGTCATGTTCATGATGATAAATGCCAATCGCATCTGCGGCACGATAGCCAAACAGCGAACGATATTCCGGGTGCTGGCGCACAGTTTCAGGCAGGCCGGAACAGCATACATGCCGGTTAAAGCACACAACCTTGTCCGTTTTTGCCATGACCAGATGCAAATCGTGCGAAATCATCAAAACGGCACAGCCCTGTTCCTTGCGGATGGTTTCGATCAGGCGATAAAGCTCTGCCTGCCCCGCCACATCAACCCCTTGGGTTGGTTCGTCAAGCACCAGCAAATCGGGTTTGAGCAAAAGCGCGCGGGCCAACATCACACGCTGCGTTTCCCCGCCTGAAAGATCGCCAATCTGGCTGTTCAGCACATGGCTGGCCCCAACATGGGCCAAAACTTCCGTCCGCTCCGCCAGGGAACAATGATGGGTCAGGTTCAGGAAACGTTTGACCGTCATGGGCAAAACACGGTCAATTGCCAGCTTTTGCGGCACATAGCCCACCCTGAGCCCCGGCTTGCGGGTAATGATGCCACTCTGTACAGGCAACAGACCCAGCAACGCCTTGACCAGCGTTGATTTCCCCGCCCCGTTCGGGCCGATCAGGGTCATGATCTCGCCCTTGCCAATGGCAAGGCTAACATTGTCCAGCACGGCTTCCCCGCCAAAAGAAAGGGTTAACCCCTGCCCCTCAATGAGTGGCACAATCATGGCATAACCCCTTGATTTCAATGGTGGTGGCTTCGATGCGAAACCCGACGGCGCGCGCAGCAGCATGGACGGCGTTGCTCATGTCATCATTCACGGCCTCGGCAACACGGCCACAATTGCGGCAAATAAAATACTGCCCCAAATGTTCGTAATGGGGCATATCGCAGCCAAAATAGGCATTGAGCGATTCAATCCGGTGGATCAACCCCAAACCCACCAGAAATTCCAGCGCCCGATACACCGTGGGCGGCTGGGCACGCACCCCTTCGGCCTGCAGGGAATCGAGCAATTCATAAGCGGTAATCGCCTTGTGCGACTGCCAGATCAGGGTGAAAACGCGGCGACGCATGTCGGTAAAGCGGGCATTATTGGCTTGGGCAACGTCTTCTGCCTGCCGAAGGGCGCTATCAATACAGCGGCCGTGATCATGCCCCTTTTCGGGGAAAAGGTCCGTCATTGCGTGTTCCTGGTGACTTGTGTTCATTATATCGCGATTGGGGATCGCTTTTATCCAAGTGTTATATTATATCATTTCGTCAAGCGCCAACAAACAATTTAACCACATTGCCCGACCGGAGCCCGCGACCATGACCAACGCCTTTGCCGCAATCGCAGACCGTTTGAAATTCAACGAACAGGGGCTGATCCCGGCCATCGCCCAGCAGCATGACAGCGGCGAAGTTTTGATGATGGCCTGGATGAACCGGGATGCCGTGATCGAGACGCTGAGCACCGGGCGCGTGTGTTATTTTTCCCGCTCGCGCGGCAAATTATGGCGCAAGGGCGAAAGCTCCGGCCAGGAACAGCACCTGGTGGATTTCCGCTATGACTGTGACCAGGACACCGTTTTGGTGCAGGTGGAGCAAAAAGGTGTCGCCTGCCACACCGGACGGCGGAACTGTTTTTACTTTGCCGTGCGCGACGGGTTTGAAACCATTATTGCCGAGCCGGAAATTTCTGCCGAAGACCTTTATGGCAAACAGAAATAAGCCGCATCGCTGCCCCAAACCCGCACTGCGAAAGGCAAAATCATGGCCCTTGGCACTGAACAAAACGAACGGATCGCCGTAACCGTTATTACCGGCTTTTTGGGTAGCGGCAAAACCACGCTGCTCAATGCTCTGCTGGCGCATGAAGATATGCACAACACTGCTGTTCTGATTAATGAATTTGGCGAAATCGGCCTTGATCATTTGCTGGTGCAGGAAATTTCCGAAGATGTGATGTTGCTTAATTCCGGCTGCATTTGCTGTTCGGTGCGGGGCGACCTGATTAACGGATTACGCGACTTGTTTGTTCGTCGTGTACGGGGCGAAGTAGCCGCCTTTAACCGCGTGGTGATTGAAACCACGGGCCTTGCAGACCCGGCCCCCATCCTGCACACATTGATGACCGACCCGCTTTTGACCAACAAATTCCGCCTTGATAGCGTGGTCAGCACAGTGGACGGCGTTTATGGCAACGGGCAGCTTGATGACCATGTTGAAAGTGTTAAACAGGCGGCTGTTGCGGACCGTATTCTGATCACCAAGGCCGACCTCGCAACCGAAGAAACCCTGCTGACCCTTGAAGAAAGACTGCACAAGCTCAACCCTGCCGCCCCGCTTTACCGAGTGCATATGGGCCAGGTCGAACCCGAAAAACTGTTTAACGCCGGTCTTTATAACCCGCTGACCAAATCGATGGATGTCCAGAAATGGCTGCGTGAAGAGGCCTATGCCGACAGTGCCACCAGCCATAATCACGCCCATGATGATGATCATCATCACGATCACAGCAATGATGAACATGAACACCGTCACGGCCATCATCATGATGTGAACCGCCATGACGATCATATCGCCTCTTTTTGCCTGACATTTGATGAACCGCTACACTGGGATGCCTTTGTCACCTGGGCAGAGATTTTTACCCAAATGCGCGGCGAGAATCTTTTGCGCATCAAAGGCATTCTTAATCTGGTTGGAGAGGACTGCCCGGTCGCCATTCATGCGGTGCAACATATATTTCATCCCCCCGCCACCCTACCCGCCTGGCCCAATGATGACCACCGTTCCAAACTGATTTTCATCACCCGTGATTTGGGACCGGAGGTTATTCGGGAATCACTCTTGCAGCTCAATGCCGCCATTGACGAAACATCCGGTGCAGATGCACATCATCAAGCTTAATCCCGCAAAATACCGCATGTTTCCTGCAATTTGACGCATATCAACGTATAGGGGCTTCTTATCTGTCAGATTACGGGAGGCTTGATACAGCCTCACTCTAAGTCCTGAAACTTTATAGCCGGTCGCCGCATTCACGGCCGGCTTTTTTCTTTTTTATCCCCCATTCGCATGGCGGCAAAGCGGCATTCTTACCCCTCGTATCGTGTCCTCACTCCCCGGTACAGGTTGCGGTTCCGTTGATCTGAACTAACTCTGAACTTAAACTTGGAATAAATGCCCGTGCACCCGGAATGATGCGCCGCAAAAGAAACGCATTTGTGCATCAACAGGGCAAACCACAATCAAACAACAGGGGATACGCACCATGATCACTCGTGATATTCACGGCGTTTCAATACCTGCGCTTGGTTTCGGGACTTATGAGCTTGATTCTGCTGCGGCCGAAACGATGGTGGCAAAGGCCGCCGAGATTGGCTACCGCCATTTCGACACAGCCCAAATGTATCACAACGAAGACGGTGTCGGACGCGGCCTTAAGGCAAGCGGGCTTTCGCGCGACAATTATTTTCTCACCACAAAAGTCTGGTACGACAAATTTCAAAGTGGCGATTTGCAAACGTCGGTTGTTGAATCCCTGCGCAAGCTGGACCTTGACCATGTAGACCTTCTGCTGCTGCATTGGCCCAATGACGAGATTCCGCTGGAAGAAACCGTTGCCGCCCTTAACGAGGTGCGCAATCTGGGCATGACCAAACATATCGGCATTTCCAACTTCCCAACGGCACTAATCGAAAAGGCCGTAAAATACAGCAACCTGCCACTTTTATGTAATCAGGTCGAATATCACCCGTATCTGTCACAAAAAACGGTTCTCGATTGCCTGAAAAAGCACGACATGCTGCTAACCGCCTATTGCCCACTGGCACGCGCCAATGTGCTAAAGGACGAGACCCTGGTTGCGATTGGCAAGGAACATGGCAAGTCCGCCCCCCAGGTAACATTGCGCTGGCTTTTGCAGCAGGACAATGTCATGGCCATTCCCAAATCGGGCTCGCCCAAAAATGCCAAGGCCAATTTCGATATTTTCGATTTTGAGCTAAGCGATGAGGAAATGGCAACCATCCACAACCTTGCCCGCCCCGACGGACGACTGATCGACCCGGACTTCGCCCCAAAATGGGATGATGCCGCCTGACCAAGCCTCATATTGCGGCACAAAACACCCCGGACCGGCCATTCGACGGCCGGTCTTTTGCGTTTGAACAACAATTTAGGACATAAACCGGCGAATATTGCCTGTAGGAAGCCGGCCCCTTGTTTCGCACATGCGAAATGCGTAACATCAATCATCACGTAATTTATGATTGATGATGGCAATGGGCGATACACATCAGAAACAGGCTGC